>CAYSDX010000089.1:0-23524 GCA_964429945.1 uncultured Spirochaetia bacterium
GAAGGGGCAAAAAACTTTTTACCCCGCAATTTACATCAAAACCCCTGAAAACCGGCTGATTCTCTCCAAAATCCGGGAATTCCACGGAACAAGCGCAAGAGGGCAGGAGGGCCGCGGCGGCAGGATGATATGCGGTTTCAAATCAGCTTCTTCGGGCTCGCCCTCGAAGCTGATTTGTTAAAAAAGCGGTCAATTCAATTTACTTCCAACAGAGGCAGGGCGTGCACCCAGCCTGACGATGACATTTCCAAGGTTCACTGTATGGTTTTTTTGTCCGGTTCGTAACCGCGCACGGGAATCGGCGAGGCATGATGAAAGATCATAAGCCACTTGCCGTCCTGCTTCTCGAATATGTTGGTTGACTGCGAGAGGTTGAACATGACCGGACCCCTTTTTATGTATACCATTTCCTGCAGGCAGGTCACCCAGGCGATGTTCTCGCTTATATCCACGGTCACGTTTGAAATGCTGATGTCAACCTGGTCCTGAGGGTCAAAAACGCTTTCCCAGCTCTGCCTGATGGCTTCCCAGTTGCGAAGAGCGGTCCATCCCGGATGAACGCAGCCGGACCTTGAGTCCTTTATCCATACCTCTCCCATAAGCTCAAGGTTCCTGGTTCCCAAGGCTTCGTAAAAAAGGCTGTTCATCCTGAGTATTTCTTCGCTGTCCTTTCTCGTAGTCATGGATCTCTCCCGTGGTTAATTTTACCGGAAAAGATCGAGAATTCTGCCGAACTGCGAGAAGATGTCTCCGCGCATCCTGAGAATGTCGTTATACAGGGCTGCGGCCATGATGAAAATAAGGAAGGAAAACCCTATTCTCTGGGTTATCTCAAGGGTTTTTACGCTAAGAGGCTTTCTCTTTATCTTCTCAATGCCCAGATAAAGCAGGTGTCCTCCGTCAAGCATTGGTATGGGGAGGAGGTTTATCAACGCGAGATTTATGCTTATAAGAGAGGTGAACTGAAGGAGATTCGATATGCCGCTTTGGGCGACGTCTCCCGATACCTTTGCTATGAGAAGGGGCCCTGCGACCGTTTTACCTGCCGTGGCAAGCGCTATTTTCCCGGTTACGAGCTTGAACAGAAATCCGAAGAAAAGAATGGTAATCTCAACCGTCATGCGCGCCGCTTCGGCTATCCCCTTGCGAAGCGATTCGAAAAAACCGTATTTCTTGAGTACGCTGTCCGTACTGGGAGTAATGCCGACTATGTAGCGTTCGACGCCTTTTTCCATTTCCGCCGCCAGACGAAAATTCATTTTCTCTCCTCCACGCTCGACCGTAAAATCAAGCTCCTTCCCCCCGCTCTCAGCTATTATGTCCGACATATGGTTCCAGTCCGTAACCTCTACGCCGTCTATCGCCTTTATCTTGTCTCCCGGGTGTATTCCCGCCTTCCAGGCGGGGCGTCCCTCTGATACCTGCTCTATGGTCGCGGCTATGGGTCTTCCAAATCCGGTTTCTACCCTGCCGTCGGAGCCGGCTTCCGCGAAGAGCGTGAGAGTTCTGGTCTCGCTTCCGGTTCTCACCCTGAATTCAAGCAGCGAATCGGGGTTTGAGTGGACGGCAATGTTTACGTCTTTCCAGTTTTTCACCTCTTTTCCGTTTATGCTCAGTATCCTGTCGCCCGCGGCGAATCCCGAGAGATGGGCGGGAGAGTCTTTCTTTACGTAAGTTATGTCCGGAGGATCCTCCAGATAACCTGAGACGCTTATTCCGAACATGAACACAAGGGGCATGAAGAAGAAGGGAATTATGAAATTCATGGCAGGACCCGCTATTACCACCAGGAATCTGTCGGTAAGAGACTTGCCGGAAAATCCCCTGTGGTAGTCCTTCTCGTAATAGGCTTCTATTTCATAAAGGACCGAGCGGTTGACCGGTAAAGTGTAGATTTTTCCGTCCCTTTCAACTTCCAGTTCTTTTTCTTGGTTCGGGTCTGATTTCAGGGCGTAGAGAAGTTTTTCCCAGTTTGCGTATTCCTCAAGTCTGAATCCCTTTATTCCCGTGATTCTGTCCCCTGAGGCAAGTGGCGATTCCGTGTCCGAGACCCTCTCGACAATTACGTTATCCTCCTTGCCCTCGCCGTACATCTTGACGTACCCGCCGAGGGGGAGGATCGAGACCAGATACTCCGTTTCACCTCTTACGAAAGAAACGAGTTTCGGGCCGAAGCCCAGAGAGAACTTCTCAACCCTGATATTGCTTCTTTTCGCGAGCAGAAAATGTCCCAACTCGTGAAAGAAGACGAGAATTCCTATTACGAAGATAAAAGCAAGGATCGTGACCATAGCTAAGAAAGAAGGCTCTCCATTACCGAACCGGCGGCACTTCTAGACCACCTGTCCGCCTCTAATATATTGTCAAGACACCCCGAGTCAAGTTTGTCGTGACGCTCAAGAGTTTCCCTGACTATCGGGATTATGTCGGTAAATTTTATCCTCTCGCCAAGAAACGCGTTTACGGCCACTTCGTTTGCCGCGTTTAGCACGGTGGGGTAGGTACCTCCCATCCTGAGACATTCAACCGCTATCGCGGGGGCCTCGAATTTGTCGGTATCGAGTCTCTCAAACGTGATGTCCGAGAGGTCGTCCGGCGATGCGGCGGAGTGGCCGAGATCAAGCCTCTGGGGATAGGAAAGCGCGCAGGCTATCGGTATTTTCATGTCCGAAGCGGAAAGATGGGTTATAAACGAGCCGTCAACATACTCAAGGATTGAATGCACTATGCTCTGGGGATGTACCCAGATCGATATTTTCTCGGGGGGCAGGTCAAAGAACCACTTAGCCTCTATAATCTCAAATCCCTTGTTCATCAGCGTCGCCGAATCTATGGTTATTTTATCTCCCATTTTCCACGTGGGATGGCAAAGCGCGTCGGCAACCGTGACTTTTTCCAGATTTTCCCTCGGAGTTTTGCGAAACGGTCCGCCTGAGGCCGTTATAATGATCCGCTTGAGAAATTCGCGGTCTCTCTCCAGGAGAGTCTGGAAAATGGCGCTGTGTTCGCTGTCCACAGGAAGGAGGGTGACGTCTTGGTTCCTTGCCTCGGAAATGAGAAGACCTCCGGCGACCACTAGGGATTCCTTGTTCGCTATTGCCACATCTCTTCCGGCCCGTATTGCGGAGAGGGTGGGCAGAAGACCCGGGAAACCGACCATGGAGGATATTACCAGATCGCAATCCCCTTCCGTCGCAACCGCTATGTTTCCTTCGTTTCCGTAATGTATATGTGTTTTCGGACTGGCGATTTCCCTGAGTCGCTTCGAGTCTTCCTTTCGGGCTACAGATACTATCTTGGGAGCAAACTCCGCTACTTGTTCCGCCAGAAGGTCAATGTTTTTTCCCGCGCAAAGTCCCGTGACCTCGAACCTCTCCGGGAATCTTCGTATTATCTCGAGTGTCTGAGATCCGATCGAACCGGTTGATCCGAGTATGGAGATTCTCTTCAATCTAGCGCCCTTTCTCCCGTATCTGCTCTCCCGTCAGGCCGAATCTTCTTTCCCTGTTACGGTAATTGTCGATGGCCTTTAGCAGGTGTCTTCTTCTGAAATTCGGCCAGAGCGTCTTAGTGACGTATATTTCGGCATAGGCAAGCTGCCAGAGAAGAAAGTTGGAAAGCCTCATCTCCCCCCCGGTCCTTATGAGCAGGTCCGGTTCCGGCAGACGGGAAGTGTAGAGATATTCCTGGAAATCCTCCTCGGTCACTGTTTTTTTCTCCCCCTCTGCGATTATGCTGTTCACGGCGTTGATTATTTCCTCTCTGCCTCCGTAGCTGAGCGCCAGTGTTATGGTCAGGGAGTTGCATTTCTCCGTCATCTTCATCACGCGCCCGAGAAGTTCGCGTATGTCCGGCGGGAGGTTCGAGAGGTTGCCGATTGCGTTCAGTCTGGTGTTCTGCGCAAGCAGCTTTTTGCCTTCGCTTGAGAGGTAGTTCCTTAAGAGATCCATCAGTGCGAGGACCTCTTTCCCCGGTCTTTTCCAGTTCTGGGCGGAAAACGCGTAAAGGGTTACGTACTCTATTCCGATTTCCCGTGCGGCCCGGACCACGGATCTTGCCGATTTTATTCCTTCCCTGTGACCGATCAGCCTGTCAAGATTCTTACGCCGCGCCCATCTTCCGTTGCCGTCCATTATTATGACAACGTGCCGGGGAATAGGGCCCGGTGTGGGGGTATCATGGTTTTTCTGCATTGCAAGACACTGTCTGCGAGCTTTGCCAACGACCGTCGTTTTAATTCGCTGCCCCGTAGATATAAGAAACGGGATATGCGATCAGAACGACCGTAAGGAATACCACCATGGCAACGATCAGGGCGACCGGGTATACGAAAAGAACCCCTAGGTAAAAAAGGGCCTTTTTCAGCGGGACCCATTCCCGGGATACTTCGGGAAGGTCGGAAACACAGCTTTTGACAAATCTTGATATTATTCCAGTAAAAAGTGTGGACATATGAGTGAACCGATCTGCCGTAAACCTATCTTATTTCCCCTTTTTCGGCAAGGGCAAAACCTCTGCTTTATTCGCTTTATCCAAAAAAATTTCCTTTCAGGTAAACTACCGAAAACGTAGGTCGCAATGGGAAAATTCCGCTTTTTTTTCATAGTATACGCATTAGTTCCGGCTTTTCTTCTATCAACTCCACTTCTCGCAAAAGAAGACACGTACAGGGGTCTCTCGGACTTTGCAAAGGCACTTAATCTCATAGAAAAAAACTATGTGGAAGA
This sequence comes from uncultured Spirochaetia bacterium, assembly GCA_964429945.1. Taxonomy (GTDB): domain Bacteria; phylum Desulfobacterota_D; class UBA1144; order Nemesobacterales; family Nemesobacteraceae; genus Nemesobacter. Next base: position 4,728 of record CAYSDX010000089.1, read on the forward strand.
GGTCTCCTCCGAGCAGCTGACCCGAAGCGCTATAAAGGGGATGTTTGATTCTCTTGATCCCTATTCGGTTTATCTCTCATCCGAGGGCCTGAGGAATCTTGAGATAGGAACGATGGGGGAATTTGAAGGCATAGGAGTCGAGATTACCGTGCGCGACGGGTTTCTGACTGTTATATCTCCGATTGAAGGGGGGCCGGCGCAGGAAGCCGGCGTGAAATCGGGAGACGTAATTGTCTCGATAGACGGAGAGAGCACCGAGAAAACCAACATAGTTGACGCCTTGGAACGCATAAGGGGTAGAGAGGGAACTAAAGTTGACATCGTCGTGAGAAGGGGAGGAGCCGAGGAGGAAGACCATAAATTCACCATTACAAGACGTATGGTGAAGCTCAGAAGCGTTGAATCCAGGCTGGTTGAAAAAGACATAGGATATATAAAGCTCTCCCAGTTCCACAGGGACTCTGCAGATGAGTTTCTCAGCTCCTACAGGGGGCTTGAAGAGGAAAACGGCGCGAAGCTCGGAGGGCTTGTTCTTGACCTGAGGAACAACCCCGGAGGGCTGCTTGAGCAGGCGCTCGCGCTTTGTGACATGTTCATTGACAAAGGACTTATCCTCAACGTGAAGGGAAAGTCCGAGCGGACTTCAAAGGAATATTTCGCCAGGGAGGGGATGGAGATACCGACCGATCACGTTGCCGTGATCGTGAACAGGGGAAGTGCTAGCGCTTCCGAGGTTCTAGCCGGAGCTCTTAAAGACAGCGGCAGGGCAAAGATAGTCGGTACAAGAACATTCGGCAAGGGGTCGGTCCAGTCCGTAATAGAACTCTCTGGGGAAACGGGAGCGAAGATAACCACGGCAAGACTTTTCACTCCAAGCGGGATTCTCATAGATGACAAGGGGATAGAACCTGATATCTTTGTTGAAGGTGGCGAGAAGGATGCCCCCTCCGACCCGCAGCTTGCAAGAGCGCTTGAAACCATAAAACGTATGTGAGGAACCAGAAGCCTTGAGTCAGAAGAGACGAACGAAGAAAAAACCGTCTGCCGGAAGAACCGGCGCTAAAAAAAACACTGCAAGGCTTTCCCGCGCGGTTCTGGTTCTGCTTTTCTTCTTCGCTTTTTCGATTTTCGGCCTTCGGTATGTCGGGAAGTTTATTGACGAATGGTCCCCCCGCGAAGTTGCTCCTACAGTGGCGGATAAGACCGCGGAGAAAAAGCCCAAGCGTCCCGGAGTTATTCTCATAATAGATGATTTAGGCGGTGACAAAGAATTGATTGACAGGCTCCTCAGGATCAAGCAGCCGCTTAACTTGGCCGTGCTTCCCCATCTTCCCCATTCCCGCTACGCTGCGCGTGCCGCTTACCGCGGAGGAAAGGACGTGATCCTCCACCTTCCCATGGAACCCAAGTATTCTTCAGGTTACACGGCCGATGACGCGGGAGAGGGAGTTTTGCTTCTCGGTTTTTCCATAGACCAGATAAGGGAGGAGCTTAGAAGAAACATCATGGCCGTTCCCAACGTCGCCGGGGTCAACAACCATATGGGTTCCAAATTCATGGAAAATGAAGAGCCGGTGAGAACGGTGATGAAGGAGCTAAAAACCAGGGGTCTTTATTTCGTCGACAGCCTTACGACCCCGGACTCCCGCGGATACAGCGTAGCGAGGCAGCTTGGAGTAAAGACGCTTAAAAGAGATGTATTTATTGACCAAGCTGAGCGTGGCAAGAAATACACCATGGAGCAGCTTGACCGGCTGGTGAGGATCGCGGAGAAAAACGGCATAGCCGTGGGCATAGGCCATCCTTATCCGGATACGATAGATGCCCTTGCTGAGTACATGCCCAGGGTTGAGGAAAAAGTGGAATTCATGAAAATATCGGCAATCGCTTTGAACTGAGCGGTTGCGGAGGAGAAACCCAAGAGAGAATTGTCATGGGACTTGTGGATGAGATCAGAAACAGGCGGGATTCATGGAGTCGCAGGCTTGAGGAGCAGAGAGTTTCCCAAGAACCGTACGACCATGAATTTGAGAAGAGAAACGCTCGAAGAATCGAGGAAGAAATAAAAAAGAACCAGGAAATGGTCGGAAAGTTCCCACCCGTGGAAAAACCATTGGAATAATCAGTGTGAGGAAGCCGGCGTGGGCAATTTGACAACGCTTTTTGTATCCTTTAACCTCTTCTCTCCCCTGAGGATGGAGGTTTTAGTTTTTTGCCAGGAATAACAGTAGGTAGCAGCGAAAGCATTGATAGTGCCCTAAAAAGGTTTAAGAAACAGGTTGAGAAGGGTGGGGTTCTTTCTGAAGTAAGGAAGAGAGAATACTACGAAAAACCGAGCGAAAAGAAAAAAAAGAAGCTGTTTGCCGCCAAAAAGCGCAGTTCAAGCAGAAAAAGAAGATAATCTTCTTAAATTTGCGCGGTTTTCACCAGAAGTTATTTCCGAAGACTCCCCCCCCCCGATCAAGTCGCTTTGAATGAAGAGTTCTTCTTCCACATCAGCGATAGCGGACATAAAGGCAAGGCTCAGTATAGTGGACGTTATACAGGGCTTTGTTTCCCTTAAAAAATCCGGGAAAAACTATATCGGGCTTTGCCCGTTCCACGACGACAATAATCCTTCCATGCACGTAAATGATGAGAAGGGCTTTTTCCACTGCTTCAGTTGCGGAGCCGGAGGGGATGTGTTCGGCTTCCTGATGAGGTACAGCAATATAGGTTTCCGCGAAGCCCTGAAGGAACTTGCGGCGAAAGCCGGAGTCAGGCTTCCGGCCCCGCGCCCGCGCACTGAAAGCGCGAGGAAAAAAGAGGTTGCCGCGGGGAGATTCTTTGAGATAAATTCCCTCGTCTCCTCATTTTACAGCCAAAATCTTCTGGCCTCAAGGAAAAACTCCGCTCAAGCCAGGGGGTACCTTGAATCAAGGGGAATCACTTCGGAGGTAATCAAGGAATTCGAACTTGGCTTTGTCCCCGACAGATGGGATGCTCTGGTGAAATTTGCTTCCGGAAACAATATCGGTACCGGGGAGCTTGAAGAGCTTGGACTTGTTGTCGCTAGGGAGAGCGGAAGCGGGCACTACGACCGGTTTAGAAACAGGATTATTTTTCCAATAAACGAGATAACGGGACGAATTTGCGGTTTTGGCGGCAGAATCCTGGGTGAAGACGATCCCAAGCAGCCGAAATACCTGAATTCTTCCGAATCCCCGGTTTTTGATAAAAAGAACGTTTTATACGGACTTTACCACTCGAAAAATGAGATCGGAAGAAAGCGGAAAGCCGTTTTGGTTGAGGGCTACATGGATTTCATAAAGCTCTACGCAAACGGAATACGCAACGTGGTCGCCACCTTGGGAACGGCTTTTACGAATGAACACGCCAGGCTTCTGCGGCGTTTCTGTCAAGAGGTAGTGATTGTTTACGACGGTGACGCTGCGGGGATACGTTCCGCTGTCCGGGCCGGCGAAATTCTTCTGGAACAGGGAATTTCTTCGAACATCTGCAGGATTCCCGACGGCCTTGACCCAGACGATTATCTGGAGGCGCACGGTCCGGAAAGTCTCGGTGAACTGATTGAGGACGCCGTCGATGTTTCTGATTTCATTATTGACGATACTTTCACAAGATACAGGGAAAAGAAAATGTCTTCCGGAGAGTCGATCAGATTTCTCGCGGACATGGTCTCAAAAATAAAAGACCCGGTCCGAAGAGCCGAAGCAGTCTCCAGGGCGACCGGTGTTTTCGGGATAAGGGAATCTGAGTTTCTTTCCCTGATAAAAACCCCGGACTCAGGGAAAAACCGCGGGTCGCTTGCGCCTGCAGCTCTGGTTCCGGAGAAGAGCATTCACGAGAGAGAAATTGTGAGAATACTGCTTAAATTCCCGAGCCTGCTCGGCGCCGAGAAAATAGAAAATATCGAAAAGCATTTTGAAAATGGTGATTTAAAGGTTATTCTCAAACGTGTGGGTGAAGGGGAGTTTACCGAGATATCCTCCCTGATGAGTTCTTTTGAAGAAATCGAAATGCAGCAATTGCTGAGTGAGTTGATTTTTTCTTCGGATGATTTGATAGACGAGACGACTTCGGAGAAAATATTAAATGACTGTGTGAGGGAGCTTGAACTGAGAGACATAGCTTTTAAGCGCAACGAAGTAGTAGATAGAATCCGCAAGCAGCGCGACTCCTCGGATAAAAGCCTCGAAAGAGAACTTGTTGAGCAATACAGGGATCTGGTGAGTATGGAAAAAGCCATAAGAGGAACTGTCAGTTGAACCCAAACGACCAAGCTAACGGGTTAGGGGATGAGGTCGGCACTCAGGACGAGAGTGAATTTTCTGAATCCGCACAGGGTTTTCAGAACGTCCCCGCTGATTCTCAAACGGAAGACAAGCTCAAAAATACAAAGAGTCAGGATTCCGAGCAGGACCCTATAAGATCGTACATTCTCGCTATTGCACAGCATTCCCTCCTTTCAAAGGAGGAAGAAGTCGAGATAGCAAGACAGATTGAAAAAGGCAAAAAAATAATCGCGAGAATGATAATAGAGAACCCTTTCATGATGAAAAAGGTTCTCAAACTCGAAGAAGAGATCAAAGAGGGAACGCTTGGCGCAGGCGATGTCTCCTATCAGGGCGAGGATGTGGAATCCTCAGTTGACAGCGAAGCATATCGCAATTCTGTAAAAAACTTCCTTCCGATCAGAGAACTTTTTGCCGAGACCGAGGAACTGAGAAGCAATCTCGGCAATCCGAAACTCTCAGATAACGACAAAGCCAAGATCTCAAGAAAAATCAGAAAAAATAACGAGCGGACTGTAGAGCTCCTTGACGAAATCGATTTTTCCTCGGCACAGGCAAGCAGGATATATAGTCTGGCCGTTGAGTATGTGGACAGAGTCGAAAGCGGAGAATGTGACTGCGTGATGAATGGTTCGGACGATGCGATTAGCAACGGCTCGAAATCTGAATATTCCGAAGAGGAAATCGCTTCGCTTAAAAGAGTGCTTGGAAGGTTCGAAAAGGCAAAGAAGGCTACAAAAAAAGCCAGAAAAAAACTTATAGAGTGCAATCTCAGGCTCGTGGTCAGCATTGCGAGAAAATACGTTAACAGGGGACTGCCGTTTCTTGATCTGGTTCAGGAAGGCAATATGGGGTTGATGAAAGCGGTTGAAAAATTCGAACATGGAATGGGATACAAGTTCTCAACCTGCGCAACTTGGTGGATAAAACAGGCCATTACGCGCGCGATAGCTGATCAGGGAAGTCTCATAAGAATTCCGGTTCACATGACCGAGAACATAAACAGGCTCAACAAGATTTCAAGATCCCTAATGCAAAAATTGGGGAGAGAGCCCAGACCCGAAGAGATAGCCGAAGCAATGGATATGTCTCTTGATAAGGTCATGAAAATCATGAAGGTCTCGCGCGACCCGATCTCTCTCGAATCCCCGATTGGCGAGGATGACTGCAGGCTGATGGATATTATCTCGGATCCGGCTTCCACTTCTCCGCTTGACATGCTCGAAACCAAGGAACTAAACCGGATTATGCGCAATGCGCTCTGTACCAACCTCAGTAACGGGGAGGAAGGAGTCGTCAAAATGCGTTTCGGTATAGACGAAGAAAAGGAATACACGCTTGAAGAAATAGGAAAAAAACTAAATGTTACACGCGAGAGGATAAGGCAGATTGAGGTGAAGGCCATTAAGAAGCTCAAAAGATTCGGAAGAGCTCTTCCCATAAGGGGTTTTAACAACGACTGATATTCCAGCTTGACATTATTTTTTCCGATGGTAATTTTCCAGATCTAGGGTGGCTATGCTGAAGGGGAAGCACCCGGTCCCATCCCGAACCCGGAAGTTAAGTCCTTATAGGCCGATGATACTGCTCCTTTCAGGAGTGGGAAAGTAGGTAGCTGCCCTTTTTTTTTCTTTCCTTGTTTTCTCAAGTTTCCGGAGTCTGCAATGTCAAAGATAAATGTTGCCGTGTTTGTTTCCGGAAGCGGAACAAATCTTCAGGCGGTAATAGATTCCGGTATTGAATCCGCAAACATAGCCGTGGTTGTCTGCGATACTCCGGGAGTCATGGCAATTGAGAGGGCCAGGAAACACGGTATTCCCTTAGAACTGGTAAACAGCAGAGATTTTGAGTCAAGGGAAGAGTTTGAAAGACAGATAGTTGCGAGAATCGACAGGCATGACATAGGACTTGTCGTGCTTGCCGGATTCATGAGGATATTCACACCTTATTTCATAGGCTGCTTCAAAGACCGTATCATCAATATTCATCCTTCCTTACTCCCTTCTTTTCCAGGAACGAACTCGGTAAAACAGGCGCTTGACTACGGCGTGAAGCAGACCGGCTGCACAGTCCATTTCGTGGGAGAAGAGGTTGACGCGGGTCCGATTATTCTTCAGGCGGTTGTCCCGATTACAGAAGAAGATACGGAGGAGATTCTGCTTGAGAAAGTCCACGCCCAGGAACACAGGATATTACCCGAAGCCATAAGGCTTTTCTGCGAGGGGAAACTGACTCTCAGCGGAAGAAAAGTGCTGATTTCATCCTGAACCGAGAAATTCCTAGATGGTTCTTCCGATGGCTTCGGCGACGGGAGCAGCTTTTTCCATCAGGTTTTTGAATGTTTCCGGTTTAAGCGACTGGGCTCCGTCACTCACCGCAATCTCGGGGTTATTATGAACCTCGATTATTATTCCGTCCGCACCGGCGGCTATTGAAGCTAGAGTTACCGGGATTACGTATTGCCAGTAGCCGGTTCCGTGGCTGGGGTCGGCGAAGACTGGGAGGTGGGTTTTTTCCTTGAGTACCGGGATTGCATTCAGGTCGAAGGTGTTTCTGGTCGCAGTCTCAAAAGTTCTTATCCCCCGTTCGCAGAGCATCACGTTGCTGTTGCCCTCAGACAGTATGTATTCAGCGCACATCAGAAATTCGTTTATGGTCGTTGACATCCCGCGTTTTAGCAACACGGCCTTGTTTGACTTGCCGACGTGTCTTAAAAGCGAGTAGTTCTGGGAATTCCTGGCTCCGATCTGAAGCACGTCTGCGTATTCCTCTACCAACTCAAGATCGTCCGGGCTCATTATTTCGGTCACTATGGGCAGTCCGGTCATTTCTTTTGCCTTGATGAGGAGTTCCAGTCCCTCTTTTCCAAGACCCTGGAAAGAGTAGGGGGAAGTCCTAGGCTTGAACGCTCCGCCTCTGAGCATTGATGCCCCCGAATCTCTTATGGAAGACGCTATTGTCATTATCTGTTCTTCGCTTTCAACCGAACACGGTCCCGCAATTATGGGGATTCTTTTGTCTCCTACTGTAACGCCGCCGACGTTGAAAACGGAGGTTTCATCGTTTACTTCCCTACTCGTAAGCTTGTAGGGCTGAAGCACAGGAACGGCCTTCTCAACTCCCTTGAGCTGCTTGAGAACGTCGAGATCATGTGGTTTTCCTCTATCATCTCCAACCACTCCGATGACGGTCCTGAGAATTCCCTCGATCGGATGGGGCGAATAGCCAAGTTCCTTTATGACGGATTTGACCTTGTCTATCTCTTCTTTGGTCGCCTTGGGCTTCATTACAATTATCATTTAAAAAACCTCCATTATGTTGTACGAAACGGACAAACTTAATACATAGAACATCCTTAATGTCAATTATAATGCCTGTATAGTTAGCGTGTCCAACCTGTTTGCGGGGGGAGATTGAGAAAAACGGCACTGAATATCTTTTGCGAAGATTCCCTGAAATGCTTTTCAAACTTCGTCTCGGTTTCTCCTGTTCGAGCCTCGATAAAGCCGGGTGGAGGGTAAGCCGGACGAAAGAGGCCGCTTCTTTCGAACTCAGATACTATCTGCTTGATGTAACTGAGCTGATCGGTCTTTATTACCGTACTCCCGCTTCTTATAAGCACTTTTGCCATGCAGCCTATGAATTCCCGGTTGAACATCCTGTGTTTTGAGTGTTTTTTCTTCGGCCAGGGGTCGGGGAAGTTTACCAAGACAAGATCGAACATCTTTTCTCTGAAAACCTGTCTGAGTGCGATTTCGGCTTCCACATGGACGAATCTTAAGTTTTCGAGAGAGAGTTTTTCCGCCGCCCGCACCGCCTTGCGGAACCTTCCCCTCTTGATTTCAAGACCCAGGTAGTTTCTGCTTCTGTCGCACTGCGCCGCGTCTATGAGGAATTCCCCTTCTCCAAAGCCGATTTCAAGCACCAGGGGTTTTCGGTTGCCGAAAATGTCTTCTTTTGTGATCGGAAACGAAAATAAGGAGATGTCCACCGCGGAGTCGGTTAAGTTCATTTTCCGGATCAGGATTTAAAAGCGGAAAGTATGGCTTGCTCCCCGGTCTTTATTCCGTAACTTCCCCTCTGTTCTTTCATCCTCCCTATGCGTTCGGGGAGCGACATTTCTATTTTGCCTTTTCTGGCTTTCTTGTCGATTTTCATAACGTCGATTATTTTCCCGACGCTTACATCGCTAGGAGGCTCTGTAGGAAGCCCCGCCCTCTTAAAGAGGCCGGTGAGCCTTTGCTGCTCTTGTGTGCTCCATCCCGTTTTGCCCAGAGCGATTTTTCCCTCGATTACCATTCCTGTCGAGATTGCCTCTCCATGGGAGATTGTATAGTCGGAGAGCTGCTCGATCGCGTGGCCTACGGTGTGTCCGAAATTCAGGATTTTCCGCAGGTTCTGTTCTTTTTCATCCTTTTCGACCACTTCTGTCTTGATCCTGCAGCTTGCCTCTATTACCTCAAGCAGCGCCGCGTCGTCAAACTCGTAGATCTTTTCAATGTTCTCTTCGAGGTAACAGAAAAGATCCTCGCTTTTTATTACGCCGTACTTTATTATCTCGGCCAGTCCTTCCGCGAGCTGATTAGGCCCGAGGGTTTTAAGGGTGTCTGTGTCAACGTACACGCGCCATGGCTGATAAAAGGCGCCGATGAGGTTTTTCCCGTGAGGGGTATCTACGGCGGTTTTTCCTCCAACCGAACTGTCAACGCAGGCGACCAGACTCGTGGGAACCTGAACGCAGGGAACTCCTCTCATATAAGTGGCGGCCACGAATCCCGCAATGTCCCCCACTACTCCTCCGCCGAGTGCTATGACCGAAGAATCCCTGCCGAATCCCGATTCGAGCATCCTGTCTTCTATGAAGGACTTGATTTCCCTGGTCTTGCTCTGTTCCCCCGCCGGAAAAGCGATCATTCTGACTTCCGAGAGTGCCTCCTCAAGGTCTTGGAGAAGGTTCCCTCCGTAAAGCTCTGCCACGTTTGAATCGGTTACCAAGGCGTGGGAATGAGCTATTTTGGCTTCGGCTAGATCACTGGCAATCCGGCCCAGAAGATCCTGGCCGATCAGGATTTCGTAGGAATTATCTTCGTTTGAACTGACTGCGACTTTTATTCTTTTCAACTTTTACCCCGGCATTTTAAGTAGGGACCAGACGGGATGCGGAGAAAGTGCCTCAGCCCCCCTGAGTCCCGTGAGTTCTACAAGGAAAAGGTATCCCGTGACGCTTCCGCCCAGCTCTTCCACTAGGCGTCCGGTACCGTGCGCAGTCCCCCCCGTGGCTAGAAGATCGTCAACGACCACTACCCGGCTTTGCCCGTTTATAGCGTCTTTGTGAATTTCTAAAGCATCCTTCCCATACTCGAGGTCATATGAAACGCTTGCAGTTGTGCTTGGCAGCTTGCCCGGTTTTCTAACCAAGATCAGCCCTTTTCCAAGCTTGTAGGATAGGGCGGAGGCGAAGATGAACCCCCGGCTCTCGGGTGCGGCAAAAGAGGTTATCTCCTTGCCCGTGAGCATTTCCGCCATCATGTCCACGGACTTTCGAAAAGCTTCGGCGTTTTTTATGAGCGTGGTTATGTCATAAAAGAGTATTCCCTTGCTCGGAAAGTCAGGAACGCGTCTTATATGGCTTTCGATTTCTTCCAGTGACATTTTTCTTTCCGTCTGGATGTCTTGTGAGACTCTCATCCGGCTTTTTTCCCCTGAGGCGATAACTCAAAGGCCGTTTGAACCGCTTCTTGGGGGGTTTTGCACCTGATAATTCTCTTAGAGACATCCCAGGTGTCAAGCCCGATGACGGGAATTCCGGACTTAAGCGCGAACGATATTTCCGACAGGGTGCCGAAGCTGCCTCCGACGGCGATTATCGAATGGCTCGACTTCGCCACTATCACATTTCTTGCTTCTCCCATTCCCGTGACTATGGGTATGTCGATGAACTTGTTGGCCGAGGAAGCCTCTGGACCGGGGAGAATCCCGATTGTTGTACCCCCGGCTGATTTAGCTCCGCGGCACGCGGCTTCCATAACTCCCCCCATTCCGCCGCAGAGCAGAAAACATTTTTTTCCGGCAATCAGAACTCCGACCTCTTCCGAAGTCCTTTTTTCTTCCTCGGTTGCGTTCGCGGCTCCGATTACTCCTATGATCGTTTCCATTTAAGCGTCAGTGCGTTGCGTTTAACAAGCTGGTATAAAACGGTTAAAATTGCAAGTTCCAAAGTATACCACGGGTTTGACGATTTATATCAAAGGAAAGGCTATGTATTACGTGAGAGTCTGGCTGACGCTTGTTTTTTCGGTTTGCTTTTTACTTCCTTTTTCTGCTGAGGGAAGCCAGGTGAATCCCAGGGTTCCCCACGGTTTTGAATTCGGGATTTCAAGAAAAGACGCTCTTAATCTGGTCGAGTCTTCGGAACTCAAGATCGTATCCGACCGCAAATATTCAAATGATATCCGGAAAGTCGTTCTGGGCGGTTCTGTGGCCGGGGTTACTCTCGATCCGCCGCCGGGCCATGAAACCCGGCTTGAGTTTTATAAAGACAAGCTAATGTCAAGCTCCATTTTATTCAGTTTTGAGGATGAGAACCGTTTTACATCCGCGAAGAACGAACTTATAGGTGACCTTAAAGGTGCTCTCGGCGACACTTTTAAGCGGGAGAAGATGTTCTCTTACGAGGTGCTGTCATGGGACGCTTCAGACACGGTCATACTCGCGAGCCTTAACTCTCAGAAAAAAACGATAGAAATTGAATACGTTAATAAACCTATCCTGGAGAAGAAAACGGCAAAGGACCTGCACCGCAAACGCAGGGAAGATCCGGGAGATCCTGCCAGGCAGATGTTTGTTGATGGCAACTTCTCAGCGCAGAAAAAGCGCTAGTCAGTGAAAAAGGGGTCTATTCTTCGGGCTTTGTGGCCTGCCGTGAACCATTGACCGCTCATGGGAGCCCGAGAGAGCGCTCGTGGTAGCGCGGTGCGAAAAAGCGAATCGGTTTTTTCCTGTTTTTCCCCCTTACGAGGGCCTTCCGTAAAGATTCAGCAGCGTCCCTATGTGAAAAGCCAGCGCCACGTATATGCCGCAGAGAAAAAGCTTCTGATAGCCGGCAAGGTACTTATTTACCAGGAATATAAGCGAGATGAGAAGCAGAAACCATCCTACCGTTTCCAAAATGAGATGAACAAGCCTCTGCACCGACACTTCAGGACTCCCGCTGGCTCGTGACCTGAAAATCTCCGGCAACTGCATGAAGACCAGGGAGAAGAAGGTTCCCAGTATGTATGTCCCGGCGAAGAATCCGAAGAGGACAAACAGCAAAAGCAGTAAAAGTTCCATAGCTTAACGACCTCGGGGAAAATAATATCATATTACCGCGTTATGTATAAGCGGTCTTGTCCTTTCTCTCTGTCTTCGGATTACTGATTTTTGGGCGGTGTGCTCGCGGCAATTCTGGCGACGGTTTATCGGTCTTGGGTCGCGGAGCGTGTGATTCCGTGTAAATCTGGTTATTATTTCCGCCCAACTATAAGGACCCGCATCTGTTTCCGTCCCCGTAGAGATTTTTTCAGTATCCCCTTGTTAAAATTGGTGCTCCCTTGTTAACATTAATAGAAATGGATCGTACTATATCTTCTTTTTCTGACCACGGATGCTTTCCGTGCAAATTTCCCTGCGTGCCTAGGCACCTTGTTTTTTTCCTTTCAGGGCTTCTTTTTCTTCTTGCGTTTTTCTCTTTGCCCCAGGGACTTGCGGCCCAGGAAGCAGAGAGAGACGAAACGGTCTTCATTTCCGGAATCAAGATAAAGGGGCTAAAGGATATAAAAGTTGAGAAGATAAAGGACGCTATGATTACACCTTTTCCCTCGAGAAAATTCTGGAAAGATCCCCCCGAATTTAATGAGCAATTCCTCGAGGACGATATAAAAAGGATAGAACAGGTTCTAAGAGAACATGGCTATTACGGCTCCACCGTAACCCATATCTTGGATTTCCGGGATGGAGATCGAAAGGTTGATATAGAAATAACTGTGGACCAGGGAGACCCCGTAATAGTGAAGACTCTGAGTGTAACGGTTCTCGGGGACGACCCGGATGATTACGCCTCCGATGTCGCCAAGGTGATCTTTCTTGAGGGGGGAGAACCCTTTTCGCAGATAAACTACCAGAAATCAAAAGTTCTTATCACGGAACTGTTCTCCGAAAGGGGTTATCTTTTGGCGGATGTGAAATCCGAAGCGATTGTAAGTTTGAGGAGCAGGGAGGTTAATGTTGAATTTATCATTGATCCGGGCCAGGAATATTATTTCGGCGATGTGATATTCAAGGGGAATTCCAATATCGCCACCAGGCTTCTTGAGCGTGAGATAGAGTATGAAAGGGGAGATCTGTTTTCCCTCTCAAGAACCCAGAAATCACGGGCGAATATTTTTGAAACGGGACTTTTTAATTCCGTCATAGTGGATACCAGTTACGACGAGGAGAAACTTGAGGTTCAGACGACATACAGTGTCACGGAGAGGAAACTCGGAACGATAAAATTCGGTGTGGGGTATGCTACGGAGGACAATCTGAGGGCGCAGCTGTCCTGGAACCAGAGGAATTTTCTCGACGGCGGAAAGACGCTCCAGGTTACTTCCAGTTATTCATCCCTGACGAGCGGTTTGATGGCTGAACTCGATAAGCCTCACCTGATCGGCAAAAATTCCAGCCTCGCTTTTCTGTTTGACGTGAGAAGAGATGATTTTCCGGGTTATGAGGGCTTGAGTTTCGATTTTAACAGCACCGCGTCCAAGGAATTTTTTGACTATCTTACGGTTTTCAGCTCCATAAACGTCGTATATGCGGATATAGAGTCTCAGGTGCTGAGGACACCGATTGAAAGTGCCCGTGACAGCGTGTTCATGACGCTTCTTGATCTGGGAGTTGAGTATGATTTGACTGACAGCCTTATAAATCCTACCAGGGGAATGCGGCTGTTTTTGTTCATGGAAAAGCCACTTCAGATTATCAGTTCCAACCGTACCGATTACCTGAAGTTCCTTGCCGAGTTGAGGTACTACAAAAATGTTTCCGGAATCGTTCTGGGGAAAAGGCTTACGATTGGAAACATAAGCACGATTGGAGATGCCGGAATGTTTGACGTACCGATTTTCAAGAGGTTTTTCGCCGGAGGCAGCGCGAGCATGAGGGGTTACTCATTTCAGCATCTGAGTCCTCTTAATTCGGACCGGGATCCCCTTGGGGGCAACTCCATGGCTGTGGGCAACGCCGAAATCCGCTTCGGGCTTTTTAGTAGGCTCGGGGGGGTGATTTTCTTCGATTACGGAAATGTTTATTCAGAGAGCTTCGGTTTCAGTGCTTTTGACCTAAAGTACGCGGCCGGTGCGGGATTGAGGTACAATACGATAATCGGGCCGATCAGAGCGGATTTCGGCTACCTTCTAAACCCCGACAGGGAGGAGAGGAACCAAAGGTTCAAGATTTTTATAAGCATAGGGCAGGCTTTTTAGCAACCTAACCGTGGGAGCCCTGAAGAAGTTTTCTCACGCCCCTTGCTGCCTGAGTTATTCTGTTCTCGTTTTCAACAAGCGCGAGCCTTACGAAGCCTTCTCCGTAGTTTCCGAAGCCCACTCCTGGGGAAACGGCGACTTTTGATTTTTCTATGAGCAGTTTCGAGAATTCAAGTGATCCCATTTCTGTGAACTCCTCAGGTATCTGCGCCCATACGAACATTGTTGCCTTCGGTTTCGGGATTTCCCATCCGGCCCTTGCGAATGACTCGATCAGTTTGTCCCTTCTTGACCTGTAGGTTTCCCTTATACTATCTACATACTCCTGGGGTCCGTTAAGAGCCGTGATCGCGGCTATCTGTATCGGCTGGAATATTCCGTAGTCAAGATAGCTTTTTATCCTTTTGAGCGCCGAGACGATTTCCGGATTCCCCACCATGAACCCGACCCGCCAGCCGGGCATGTTATAGGTTTTTGAGAGGGAATAGAACTCTACCGCAATATCTTTGGCTCCCTTCACCTGCATTATGCTCGGAGCCTTGTATCCATCGTAGCACAGCTCCGAGTAAGCAAGGTCATGTACCACCGTAAGACCCGTTTCCCGTGCCAGATCACAGACTTTCTCGAAGAAATCAAGATCCATGACTTGTGTGGTCGGATTGTTGGGGAAGGAAAGAATGAGTACCTTGGGTTTCGGCCACACTTCTTTTATTGCCTTTTCTATCGAGAGGATCAGGTCTTCTTTTTCCCCCATCGGACAACTGTGGGTGTCTCCTCTCGCTATTATTACGGAGTAACTGTGTATAGGGTAGGTAGGATCGGGAACTATCGCCATATCTCCCGGGGATAGTATAGAAAGCATCAGATGGGATATGCCTTCCTTTGAACCTATTGTCACGACGGCCTCGGAATCCGGGTCAAGGTCAACGTCGTACTTTCTTTTGTACCAGTCGGTTACGGCCAGACGAAGCTTGGGCAGTCCGGCGGAAGTGGAGTACCTGTGGTTTCTGGGCTCCCTTACTGCTTCGCGGAGCTTCTCTACTATGTAGTCCGGCGTGGCCTGATCGGGATTTCCCATGCCGAGGTCAATTATATCTTCTCCTCTGGCGCGCGCCTGGTGTTTGAGTTCGTTGACTTCGCCAAGCACATAAGGGGGAAGTCGGTTTATCAGGGAAAAATTATATTGCGGCCGGTTCATGGTATCTGCCTGTTTTTTGCTGGCACTATTCTATTATAAATGCTTATAATCTCAAGGCTGCGGGCGACGGAATCGCTATCTTTAGCGTTGCGGAGTCTGTACGTAAATCCGTTGTGGTAAAATAACGTTTTATGATCTGGGTCAGATTTGCTGTTTTGCTAGCGCTTTTTCCGGTCAGTTGTTCTTTTCTTCCGGGTTCTCCGAATTGGGAGATTCGGGATTCCTCTCGGCCCCGGTCAACGGATACCGTGCAGTACGGCAAGGCTTCTTGGTATGGAGACAAGGAACATGGGAACAGAGCTGCAAGCGGCGAAGTGTTCGACAGATACGCCTATACTGCGGCACACAAGGAACTTCCTTTCGATACCGTCGTACGTGTTACCAATCTTGATAACGGTAAGAAGGTAAAGGTCAGGATAAATGACAGGGGTCCTCACGTAAAGGGCAGGGTGATAGATCTTTCCTACGCGGCTGCGAAATCCATCGGACTTGTTAGAAGCGGTGTTGCGGATGTAAAAGTCGAGGTTCTTTCCACTCCTTCGCGGAGGTCGGAAAGTCTCTTCGTCTCCCTATATACGGTTCAGGCAGGTTCTTTTCGCGACAGGGCAAAGGCCTACGACCTCAAGAGAGAACTTTCTCGGGTCACGGACGAGGAGGTAAGGGTGGAATCTTTTGCTTTTGAGGGGAATACTTATTACAGAGTCAGAGTGGGCAGGTTCAAAAAAAAGAAAAATGCCGAAAGACTTCGCGTAATTTTGAAGATGCGGGGGTACTCAGCCAGTATATATGTTGAGTGATTTCGGGAAATTTCGAACAAGCAAGAGTGGTTTGTGATGAAGAAGCTTAGAACGACGGATTTCCGCAAAATGAAAGAGCGTGGCGAGAAAATCGCCATGATAACGGCGTACGACGCTACAGTCGCCGCGATAGTGGACGCGGCGGGAGTCGACGTGGTCTTGGTCGGGGATTCTCTCGGCAACGTGGTTCAGGGTCTTGAAGATACACTTCCCGTTACGCTTGATGAGATGATTTATCACACGAAAATTGTTTCAAGGGGTGTGGTACGTGCCCATTTGTGTTCGGACATGCCTTTTCTTTCCTATCAGAAATCCCCCGAAGACGCCATAGAGAGCGCCGGAAGGCTTTTAAAAGAAGGACAAGCGGAGTCAGTCAAGCTCGAGATTAACGAAGAGTACGTTGATACCGTGTATCGAATCCAAAAGGCCGGAATTCCCGTCGTTGCTCATATAGGGCTTTGTCCCCAGTCCGTTCACGTAATGGGTGGTTACAAAGTGCAGGGATGTCTTCCGGGTGAACGCGAGAAGCTCTTGAATCTTGCCAAGTCCTGTGAGCAGGCGGGCGCTTTCATGGTAGTTATTGAAAGCGTTCTGTCGGCAGTGGCCAGAGACGTCACCGAGGGTCTCGAGATACCGACTGTCGGAATAGGTTCTGGGGCGGATTGCGACGGACAGGTGCTTGTTGTAAACGACATGATAGGCCTCACGCCGGAGCCGCTTCCCAAGTTCGTCAAAAAATACGCGGAGGTCGCAGAGGCAATCTCCGACTCGGCGAAGAAATACGTGGAAGACGTAAAAAAGGGAACGTTCCCCTCGCAGGAGC
Source organism: uncultured Spirochaetia bacterium (assembly GCA_964429945.1). Classification (GTDB taxonomy): domain Bacteria; phylum Desulfobacterota_D; class UBA1144; order Nemesobacterales; family Nemesobacteraceae; genus Nemesobacter. The sequence continues at coordinate 21,347 of CAYSDX010000089.1, forward strand.
ACTCTTATGGATAGCGCAGAGTCGCTTTCCGTGCTTAATCGCCCTTCCGAGATGAAGGATGTTTCCGATGCCTGCAAGAAAGCACGTAAAAAACTAGGCTTCGTTCCCACCATGGGAGCTTTGCACCAGGGGCATATCAGTCTTGTTGAGAAGGCGGTGAGAAGAGCGGATGTGACGGTCGCAAGTATTTTCGTCAATCCCACGCAGTTCGGACCTGGTGAGGACTTCGACCGTTATGAAAGGGACTACGAGGGCGATATAAAGAAACTTGCGCATTGCGGCGTAGACTACCTGTTTTATCCGGATGTAAGCGACATTTACCCCGAGGGCTTTGAAACCACGGTTTCAGTGGGAAATCTCGGGAATTGTCTCTGCGGTCCTTTCAGACCGGGGCATTTTGACGGGGTGGCAACGGTTGTGCTTAAGCTGTTTAACGTTGTCCGCCCGGATTTTGCGGTGTTCGGAAGAAAGGATTACCAGCAGCTTAAGATCATCCAGAAAATGGTGCGGGATTTCGATATGGACATTGAGATAGTGGAAATGCCGATAATACGAGAACCGGACGGACTTGCGATGAGTTCAAGAAACGCTTATCTGAGCGCTGAACAGAGAATCAGGGCGACTGCGGTGAACAAAGCCCTGCGCGAGGTCGGCGAGAAATTCAAAAGCGGTTGCGATGACTGCAAAATTCTGCTTAGCGAGGCGAATCGGGTATTGCGCATGGCACAAATTAATGATATTGATTATATTGAGATAAGAGACCCGGAAACCCTTGAGCTCCGGCACAGAGCTGCGGAGGGCGATCTGGTGGCCTTAGCCGTTAGGGTGGGCGATACCAGACTTATCGATAATACTGTGCTTTAAGAGGTTGGTAATGCAAAGAATACTCCTGAAATCCAAGATACACAGAGTTACGGTTACCGATGCCGAACTGGATTACGAGGGGAGTCTTACGCTTGACAGGAATCTCATGGACGCGGCGGATCTGTTTCCCTATGAAGAGGTTCACATTTTCAATTTGACCAATGGTCACCGTTTTTCGACTTACGTGATTGAAGGCCTGAGAGGTTCAAACACGGTCTGTGTAAACGGTGCGGCTGCACATCTTGCGAGGAAAGGCGACTGCCTTATAATAGCGGATTTTGCGATCTATGATGAAGAGCAGAGCAAGGCACACAGGCCCAAGCTTATATACGTGGATGAGATGAACAATATAACCAGCATAAAATCCGGGATTAACGGTCTAAAACTTGCGACCGACGGGTAACTCTCCCGTATTCCGGGCAGAATCCGCTAGAGGCATTTGCGTAGTTGAGTATAGCCATACAGGGCAAAGGGTTTGTGAAGAGGCAAAAAACTTTTTACCCCACGATTTCCTAAAAAACCCCTGAGAATCGCCTGATTTATCCCAAAAACCAGGAATTTCACCCCAGGACAAAACCAGTTGGGACAAGGGGGGGGGGCACAAGCAACTTACTGATATCACTTGATTTAATGTCGCCATGGGTTAGAATTTAAGGTGACAGCCAAATTCATTTTCCCGGAGGAAAAAACCCATGGCGACGCAAAACAATCTGCCCTTTTCCTGGGAACAAGTCGATAAACTCTCCGACCTCAACCGTCTTCGGCTGGTTCTCGACTCACTGCCCGACGCAGGCATCGTTCGCGCTCTTTCGGCGATGCGCAAAAACGGCCGCAATGACTACCCGGTGGCGGCCATGTGGAGAGCGCTTATTGCCGGCATAGTATTTCAGCACGAATCAATCGAGTCGCTCATACGGGAGCTTGACCGCAATTCCTCGCTGCTTTGTGTGTGCGGATTCAGTTCCGTACCCATGCAAAGACGAGCCAGCTATGGAATTGAACCGGGCGAAGGCAGGGCCCGGATTGTATCCATAGATTCCCCTCCCCGCAGTCCCGCTCCCAGAAGCTTCAACTTCTCCCGGTTCCTCTCAAACGTAGTCAGGCTGGAGGAGAAGAAGGGGCTTGTCTCGGGGATGATTGAACAGATGAGGGGGGAGCTGATGAGACTGCTGCCCGACTTCGGGGAGCGTCTGGGTTATGACGGCAAGGCGATAGAAACTCCACGGGACGGCGCAGCCGCAAGACAGCGCAAACATCGGACCCCGAGGCGGACTGGGGAAAGCATGAGTACTCCGGAATCGATTCAAACGGGAA
>CAYSDX010000090.1:0-2126 GCA_964429945.1 uncultured Spirochaetia bacterium
GGCGACCACCATCACCTTGGAGAGATCGGTCGGGGGAATCGAGAACAGGTAATCAATTCCACCGGTTATCTGCTCGGTTCCGAGACCGATCGAGACTGCAATGCCGAACAGGGTGGAGAATACCGCCAGCGCTTCGATCAGGTGCCCGGCCCAGCCCCACACGCGGTTTCCTAAAACGGGATAGAACACAGAACGCAGGGAAAACGGCATGCCCATGTTGTAGGAGAAAAGAGCCATTGACAGGCCCACGACGGCGAATATCGCCCATCCGTGGAGTCCCCAGTGAAAAATAGCCCCCGCCATACCCGCGGCAAAAGCGGTTTTGGTGTCGGAAGGGTCGATGCCGAGCGGAGGATTCTGAAAATGATGTACCGGTTCAACCACTCCGAAAAACAGGAATTCTGCGCTTACCGACGTCGAAAAGATCATGGCGAACCAGCTTGCATACGAGTAGTCCGGTTTCGCATCCCGTCCGCCCAGACGTACCTTGGCGAACGGTGAGACGATCAGCAGCAGGCAGAAAACCAGTATGACGTTGACTGCGCTCATGAACAACCAGTGGAATCGGGTGACGACCCAGTGGCGGGCGTTTGCGAAGAGCTCGGCTGTTTCTTCCTGAAAGATCGTCCCGGCGGCAACGAAGATGACGATGACAAGCGCGGAAACAAGGAATGCCCGGACATGGAGGTCAAGCCCGAATATCCTGATATTGTCCCGTCCGCGCCTGTAGGCGCGCCCCTTGTAAATCTTTGATCTCCGCGCCGGTTTTTTCTTCTTTCATTTAACGCAAACCGACGTTAAGCTACCACATTTGTATTGAAAAGTCCGTCTGTCCCCGGATCAGCGGGCTTCGCTCCTGATTCCCTTCCATATGCTTACCGTCATCAGGATGAGCAGGACCGAGAACGGAAGTCCGGCTATGAGCGAGGCCGCCTGCAATGATTTCAGGCCTCCGCCGAGAAGCAGAGCGATGGCTACTGCACCCTCAAGGCTGCACCAGAACACGCGCTGGGACGCAGGAGCGTCAAGCTTCCCGCCGGCCGAAGTGATGTCGATCTGAGGCGGGGACGGAAAAGTTCCCAGGGAATTATTGCGTTGAGTCTGACCAGGGGGTCTTTCTTGTCGTCCAGCCTCACGTACCTGTCCTCTTCTCCGAAATCCGGATGTTCCACTTTCCTTCCTCCGGCATTGTTCTGTATCTGCGCCCGCCTCCCCGCAATTTGACATGGGGGGGGGTGAGTATATGTTTACTGTTACACGAAATTTAACTGCAATATAAGGGTATTTTTAGAAGTGCCCCATAGTTAGAGGGTTGTATGCGAGAATGTTTTTTTCTTCCTTCCGAAGTTGTAGCGGCACTTTTTTTCGTCATCGCTACACTTCTTGCCGGGTGGATTGAAACAGCCCGCGCACAGACCACGGCCACCTACGAAGTAACATTTCAGGGCAACTGGAACAAAAAGAGCGCTCCGGGCGGCGTTCCAGAGACTGCGCATTTCACTTGGTTAGTCTATGCGGTGCACAACAGCAAGGTGACCTTCTGGGAACCGGGCGATTATGCAACCCCAGGCGTGCAAAATGTAGCCGAAGTAGGTGACCCGGTGTACTTTCTAAGAAATGAAGTCAAAAATGCCGGCACTGACGTGAAGCGCGGGTTTAAAGTCTATCCTGGCTATTCACCAGTGAGCAGGAAGGAATTTGAAGTTGAATTTACAAAGAGTTATCCGCTGTTTACTGTTTTATCGATGCTAAGTCCCACCCCGGACTGGTTCGTAGGCATCTCGGCCCTCTCTTTTCTGGACACGCACGGGAACTGGATATCTTCCCACACTGTGGATATGTTTCCTTACGACGCCGGAACCGAGGAAGGGGAGGAGTATCGGCTTGACAATTCTCCTACCGACCCTTACGAGCAGATCAGCAGTCTTAAGGGAAAGGGCAAGTTTTTGGACTCGGACGTTCCCGTGGCAAAGATGAAATTCGAGCTCCTCAATCCGGTGAGCCTGTCGGCGGGGACTTCCGGAAAAGCCGAGATCACCGAAGGCGATGCGCCGCTTACCATCACCGCGACTCTTGAAAGCGCCAACGCCTCGGGCAGCGCGCTCAGCATTCCCATAGGTGTCAGG
>CAYSDX010000091.1:0-7330 GCA_964429945.1 uncultured Spirochaetia bacterium
CTCCCAACCCGCAAAACAGGCTACCGAAGCCCAAGGGGCAAGGCAACATCTTCCGGGAAGTTTTGTTATTAACGCCTCCGTGTAAAATTAACCGGATATGATTGAGGACTACTTTACTCCCGAGGCTGCCGAGTTCATCAGGGAGGCGATAACCGAGGCCCACGGAAACGAGGTTTTTTTCGTCGGGAAAATAAACGATAGCTCCTTGGTTTACGACGTCAGGGTCTTTGCCCGTGGTAACCGTCATGCGGTTCCGGCGATCCTTGCCGCGGCGAAGACGGGAAACGTGGTTGTGCACAACCATCCCTCGGGCAACCTGGAACCTTCTCCTCAGGATGTGGCCGTTGCCTCGGCTTTCGGAAATAAGGGGGTCGGTTTCTACATAGTGGACAGCGGGGTCGAGAATGTATACGTTGTGATTGAACCTTTCGTTCCGGGAGAGACGGTACGCGTCGATAATCAATCCGCGAGGGAATACCTCCTGCCGGCAGGTCCCGTGGCCCGGGTTTTGGGAGAGAAATACGAATACCGAGACGAACAGCTCGAAGTTCTCTCAAACGTAACCGATGCCTTTAACGATGAATACCTGTCGATGATAGAGGCCGGCACGGGTACCGGAAAAACTCTCTCCTATCTCATCCCCTCCATCCTCTGGTCTATTAACAACGATGAAAGGGTGCTTGTCTCTACGAACACCATCAATCTGCAGGAACAGCTGATAAACAAGGATCTTCCGCTCCTTCGGGATGTTTTCCCGAAGAAATTCGATTACGCGCTTGTTAAGGGGATGAGAAATTATTTCTGTCTTCTGCGCGGCGAAGCCGTGGGACAGGATCTTTTCGATTTTATAGACGACGGAGAAAGAGGGTCAATGAAGGACGTACTCGAGTGGGCGAAGACTACAACGGACGGTTCTCTTTCCGACCTTGCCTTCACGCCCCCTGACGACGTGTGGGACAGGGTGTCCGCGGAGAGCGAAAGCTGCCCGGGGATGAAGTGCCCCCACTATTCAAGCTGCTTTTTCTTCAAGTCCCGGAGGGAACTCTCAAGAGCCTCGGTGCTGGTCGCTAACCACCATATGCTTTTCTCCGATATCGCAATAAAAGGGACTGCCGGACCTGATTCGGATTTCGGGATAATTCCCCGCTACGCGAAGGTCGTTTTCGACGAGGCGCACAATATTGCCGAGGCGGCGACTTCGCATTTCAGCCTGAAACTGAGCAAGCACGGAATTATGAAAACCCTCTCGAGGCTCCGCTCCCGGAAAAGCAAAGGCGGGGACAAGGGGATCCTATCCTACATCTCTCATCTAGCGCAGAAGGAAAAGGATTCCGCCCTGAGGGAGGTTTTCGAGCGCTCGGGCGGTGCTCTTGCCACCGCCGTCGAGCGTATAGAGACCGTAAGCGAAGAGGTGTTTAACTCGCTTTACGGTTTCGGGGGGGAGATATCGGGGGAAACAGCGATAAGCATTAGGCTTACGGAAGAGGTTGTGCGGAATGAGAGATGGACCGGCGTGGAAGAGCGCTTCGGAGCGCTTGAGAAATCTCTTTTCTCGCTTGAAAACGAGATTGGCCACCTTCTGGGAGTGGTTGAATCCTCACCGCACGCGGATTCCCACATAAAACTCACCGCCGAACTCGGCGGCATTGCTAAAAGATCTCTCGCCTTCCGCGAAGTCATAGGAAGGTTCTTCGGCGAGGGGGACGAGAGTCACATCAGGTGGTTTGAGGGAAACCGCAGACGCGCGGCCATTTTCTGCTCCATCAACCTCTCTCCGCTTGACGTGTCTAAAGAGCTTTCAGAAAAGCTCTACTCAAAGACAAAGACCGTTGTTATGACCTCCGCGTCGCTTGCCGTGGACAGGAATTTCGATTTCCAGAGGAAAAACATCGGACTTTCGGATAATGAAAGATTCAGGGGGCTTATCGTCGATTCCCCGTTTGATTTTCGTACGCAGTCCCTGCTGCTGGTCCCGGCGGACATTCCCGAGCCCGGGCGCGAGGACTACGAAGATTCCCTTGCGCAGATACTCTCAGACTCGATCTCCGTAACGAACGGAAACGCCCTGGTGCTTTTTACGTCTTATTCCTCGCTTAACAGGGTTTACGAAAAGACAGGGAAGATCCTTGAGGAGAGCGGATTCGCGCACATCTCCCTTTTTAAACAGGGAGAGATGCCCAGAGGTCTGCTGCTTGAGAAATTCAAAACGCTTGGAAACTCGGTGCTTTTCGCGACCGACAGTTTCTGGGAGGGGGTTGACGTCCCCGGGGATTCCCTGAGTATGGTCGTTATATGCAGGCTTCCTTTCAAGGTTCCAACGGATCCCGTTACGGAGGCGAAAATCGAGTACATGGAAAAGCAGGATATCGATTCGTTTCGCGAATACATACTTCCCCACGCAGTTCTGAGATTCAAGCAGGGTTTCGGGAGGCTCATACGCACGAAGACTGACCGCGGCGTGGTCATGGTTCTTGACAGGCGAATCGTGTCAAAGTATTACGGGAAGTTCTTTATAAACTCCGTTTCGGGGAGCGCTTTTTTCTGCGGGAAAACGGAAGAGGTCTTGGGGAGAATGCGGGATTTTTTCTTCAGAGCAGAGAAGCACTGAATTTCTTCCATGGATAAAGAGAAAAACGGAGAAGAGAAGCGCTTGGAGAATGTTTTCAGAAGACTCCGCGAATCTCGGTTCCGCTCGGGGTTTAAGCTGAATCCGAAAGAGGCGCTCTATCTCAGGGAAAAGGGGCTTCCTGCGGTGCTTTCGCACGGAAGGGATTTTCTTCAAAAGAGGCTTGCCCCGGCTCTGCCGGCAAACGACGGGAAACAGACCCCCTGGGGAGGACATCCGGTGTTCCGGGCCCAGCATGCCACGGCCACGTGCTGTCGAAGTTGTCTTTTGAAGTGGCACGGCATTCCCAAGGGAAAAAAGCTTAAGGAACGGGAGCTTGGCTATATTCTTCTGGTGATTGAGAGGTGGCTTTCGGCCCAGAGCAGCACGCAAGCCTGATTTTCAGAAAAATATTTGTTTTGTGTTAGAATATCGGGAGATATTAAAGGATTTTGATGGAGCCAGAAGACATGGACGAAGAGACAGTCACACTGCCTGAACTTGTAAAGGACGAGATCGACGAGTTTGAGCATCAGATCTCCGATTACAGGAACGGAAAGATAAGCGAGGTGAAATTCCAGAAGATAAGACTTCAGTTGGGAGTGTACGCCCAGCGTCAGGAAGGAGTCCAGATGCAGAGGATAAAGATTCCCTACGGGAAACTGAGATCTGCTCAACTAAGAAAGCTTGCAGACGTTTCGGACAAGTACGCAAGCGGTTTCTTTCACCTTACGACCCGTCAGGACGCGCAGCTTTACTATGTCAATCTTGAAACCGTTCCCGACATGATGAGGGATCTTGCGAGCGTGGGAATCACCACCCGGGAGGCATGCGGCAACACCATAAGAAACGTCACGGCTTCCCCTATAACCGGCGCTTCGCCTACAGAAACCTTCGACGTGACTCCTTACGCCGAGGCATTTAAGGAGTTTATGCTCCGCAATCCCATATGCCAGAACATGGGGAGGAAGTTCAAAGTCTGCTTCGAGAGCAATCCTGATGTTGATAACGCAGGAGTGCGCATCCACGATCTGGGTTTTCGCGCTAGGGTCAGGGAAGAGGACGGAAAGCGCGGTTTTCAGGTTCACGTGGGCGGCGGGCTCGGCGCTTCACCTTCGCTCGGACATCTTTGGACCGAGTTCATGCCGGTTGAGGAGATGATACCTTTTTCCGCCTCGGTGGTCAGAGTCTTTGACAGGTACGGGGAGAGGAAAGTGCGGATGAAGGCAAGGATGAAATTTCTTGTGAGAAAACTCGGCTTTGATAAGTTCAGGGAGGTAGTCGAGAAGGAGAGAGCTTCGCTTGAGGTTGATCCTTCTTGGAATGACTATCTTAAGGAAATTGACCAGGAGCACGAAACCCCCAGGCTGAACGGACACGACTTTCCGGAGGCTCCGGGCTGGGTTGAGGACGACCCGGATTTTGCGGAGTGGCGGCAGAAAAATGTTTCCCCGGCTGGGGTTGAAGGATATTCCATCGTTAACGTAAGAGTCCTTCTTGGGGATGTTCCGTCTGATACAGCAAGAGCGCTTGCGGACATGATAGATTCCTTTGCCGACGGTTCAATAAGAATAACGATTCAGCAGAACTTCGTGATCAGGTGGGTTCCAGACCAGGCGATTCCCTCGCTTTACGCAGGGCTTAAAGAAACGGGTGTTTCCGACTCAGGCGCAGATACGTTTGAGGATGTAACCGCTTGCCCGGGCGCTGATACCTGCCGTCTGGGCATCACTTCGGCCAAGGGCCTTGCGACTAAGCTTACCAGCATGATGGGTAACGGTCTTGGAAAGTACAAGGAGACTCTCGGGGACCTGAGAATCAAGATATCGGGCTGCCCCAACGCATGTGCCCAGCATGTTTCGGCCAGCATAGGGTTCCAGGGAGCTTCCATAACTAGGGAAGGAAGAAGCGTTCCGGCGGAGATGCTTTTCCTCGGTGGAGGACTTTACGGGGACGACTCGCGTCTTGCCATGCCGGTAACCAAGATTCCGACCAGAAACGCTCCCAAGGTTGTCGAGAGGCTGCTTGAGATATACGAGAGGGAAAAAGAAGACGGCGAGCATTTTGACCTCACCATGAAAAGACTCGGCGCCAAGTACATAAAGGAAGCGGTTTCCGAATTCAACACGATTCCCTCGTATGAGGACGACCCGGACTTTTACACCGACTGGGGGCACGAAGAAGAAAAATTTGCCGTTCAGCAGGGAGTAAGGGGAGAGTGCGCCGGGGTTACCGTCGAAGAGAAAATCCCGGTTTTCGCAGATGCCGAAAGGCGTCTTGAACAGGCTCAGGCCCTTTTCCTCCACGGCGACTACGAAGCGTGCATAAACGAACTTTATCTGGCGTGCTCAGACAGCGCCCATGTTCCCCTCTACACCAAGCTTGTCGATCCGTTCACTCCGGAGCAGACGATATGGGAGTTTGAGAATCTTGTTGTGAGAACCGGGGAGATCGATGAGAAGTGGTTTGATATCTCGCATAAGTTCAGTGAATACAGGGACGGAGACGCCTCGGCGTCAAAAGCCATAGAGTTTCTTGAAGTCGCAAAGAGTTTCCACTCAGACTGCGAGAAGGTTCAGGAACAACTGACCGCGTAGAACTCTGGGAGCGTATAAATCCTGCTCCTTATCAATTACAGACAGTCGGGGATCAGTAGCCTCCGGTTATGTATTTTTTAAGCGCCTCAATTTCGAATTTCTGGCGGGAGATGATGTGATTTATTATATCGCCGCTTGTCACCATCCCGCAGAGCTTGCCGTCTTCTATTACTGGAAGGTGCCTTATCTTATTTGCCGTCATGATCGCCATGCTTTCCTGAATCGGGTCATCGGGTGAGCCATAGATGACATCCCTTATCATAAGTTCGCTTATTTTAGTGTTGGCTGACGATCTTCCCTGAAGTATGACCTTCCTCGCGTAGTCGCGCTCGGAGAATATCCCGACGACTTTTTCTCCGTCAAGCACGAGCAGAGCCCCTATTTCCTTCTCCGCCATCATCTGAAGGGCTTTGTACACGGTCTCATCCGGTCCTATCGACCATACGCTGCTGCCTTTGTGTTTGAGTATGTGTCTTAGATTTTCCATAAGCCACTCTATCTTTTATATCTGGTAATTTAGCCTCATTATCAAGTATATAAGCTTTTTCCGCCAAAACAAAACGATACACGCCCTAAGAACAAGGGGGGTTGCAACTGGGGAAAGCTTTAGGAGCCGACACTTGTTTTTCGTAATTGCTTTCGGAATATTTCATCTCTTTTGTTACCGTATCCGGTAATTATTCGTATAGTATTATGTCTGTGTTAAGTATTTGGGTACGCGGGATAATTTTACTAACTCTTTTTTCATAATGAGTGGAAAGGAAGAACTTAAAAAGGCTGCGGGCGTAAGATCTGTTGACTTTGTTTATGCCGGGATGCTCGTTGGTCTCGGTACTGGGTCAACGGCCGAATTTGCCATAGAGGAGCTTTCAAAACGGATAAGGGACGGCAGACTCTCGAACATATCCTGCGTTCCAAGTTCCGAGAGAACGAAAGATTTCGCTCATTCCTTGGGCCTTCATCTCGTTGAGCTTGATTCGGCAAGAAAGATTGACGTAACTATTGACGGAGCAGATGAAATCGACTCCGACTTCAATCTTATAAAAGGGGGTGGAGGCGCCCTTTTGAAAGAAAAAATACTTGCCCAGAACAGCGAGAGAAACATAATCGTCGCTGACGAGTCGAAGCTCTCAAAGCGGCTGGGAGAGCGTTTTCCCGTGCCCGTCGAGGTGCTTGAATTCGCCCTCGAAACTGAAAAAGGTTACCTTGAGAGCCTTGGAGGAGAGGCGCGCTTGCGGCTTACTCGGAACGGTTCTCCGTTTTTGACGGATCAGGGTAATTTTATTGTCGACTGGGGTTTTGGAGAGATTAGTGATCCTTCTTTTTTCGCCGATCGTCTGTCAAAAAGGGCCGGGATAGTTGAACACGGTCTTTTTGTGGGAACCGCAAGCGATATCATAATAGGTTTTGCGGGAGGAGTGGAGCATCTTGTCCCAGGTGAAGCGGCTTGAGTCCTTGCGGTTCCCGTATACGCGCCTTAACCGCAGTCGGAGAACATGATTGCGTGTGAGGAGGAGTGTTCAGCGTTTTATCTTAAGGCTAATCAGTTTTTCCAGCTGAAAAGAGCCGGGCAATCTTCGCGATGTTTTCCGCAACCTCTGACGGAATGTCGATTTTTACTATCCCCCTTCCTTTTTCGTCAAGAGACTTGAAGTCGCCCGTGGCCTGTGCCATCTTGAGTATCCCGAAAGAAAATGCCGATTCAGGAGAGCCGACATCGTCAGGTATGCGAAGATCGTTTGCGTTCCGGCTCACGATCTGAATGAAAAACCCTTCTCCGGAGTCTCCCTTGTGAAGCTGGCCGGTTGAGTGCAGGAATCTCGGGCCGAAACCCAGAGTTACAGGAACGGATGATATGCTTTCGATCTGCCCACGGAGGGAAAGAAGCTCCTTTGAATTCTCTTCTCTGGGATCCACATACGCCTGAATCGATATGTACCCTCTTTTTTTTGAACAGACAGTCTCTATTAGATGCTCGGAGGATTCTATATTTCTGTTACTTGAAAAGACAAGCCCGTTTTCGGAAAAATCGGGTTTTTCGAATTCAAGCTCGCCAGTCTCTCTATAGAGCTTGAGGAAGTTCCTGGCGAAAGTCTTTGCGGATTCGACATCGGGCTGATCAAAAGGA
>CAYSDX010000092.1:0-5526 GCA_964429945.1 uncultured Spirochaetia bacterium
AAACAACATCTACGATCTGGCCGCCTCGAAAAACGACCAGGCGACGCTGGTAATGCTTCACTGGTTCATAGAGGAGCAGGTTGAAGAGGAAAAAAGTGCCGAAGAAGTCGTCGAGCAGGTTAAACTCGCCGAAGACAGCCCTGCAGCGCTTCTGATCCTGGACAGGGAACTCGCCGCAAGAGAGGGCGAATAAGCAAAAACCGGGCGGCTTCTTCCTTGCCAAGCAATTCTTGTCAGGGAAGAACCGTCTCTACATTTCCGGGTTCTTCAGGCAAAAATCCCGCCAGTCTTTACTTTCAGGCTCCGGTATGTATTTTAGTCGGTTTGTAGATTAAAACGTCCTCCGAAGTCAGGGAAAGGAAGCGGGCAGTTGGGAATAAAGTACAACCGGCCTGAAGTAAACAGGCAGATTACAAAACAGCTTATAGACGATTACGGCTCGATCGTTTCTACTCTCGCCAAGGTTTTCGGCTATGAGAGCCTTGAGCACGTGCAGAGAGTGTGCGCCAACTCTTTTGAGAAAATGAGGGCCAGGTGGGGAAAGGACGGCATCCCCGACGATCCCCAGGGCGCGGTGTGGGCCGACATAACGGAGAACTCAAACAAGCTTTTCTGCAGAAAGATAAACTACCTCTCCAAGCTGAGCGAGGGAGAGGAAAGAATCGATGTGTCGGGGTTCCAACTCCCTTTCCCCCAAAAAGAGGAAGTGGCGAAAAACCTGGTCGAACTTCTTTTTGCCCTGTCCTCTCCCAGGATAGAGAGGCCCTTTCAGAAATACCTGATACTGAACGTGCTCTGCGGTTTTTCGAATGCTTCCCTGGCCAGAATACTTGAGAGAAACGAAAAGGCGCTCGAAGAACAGCTCGCCTCGGAAAGAAAAAAGATAACCGAGGGAACCGTCCGGCTGACCCGTGCCGAAGCGGAGAGAAATCTCGGGGCGGTGACAAAGAACATTTACGAGATTTTCTCTCTCGGCCAAAACGGTCTGCGAAAAGGAACACCTCCTACCCCCTCTCTGTGTTTTTCCGCGATAAGACTGGGCGAGGCGCTGCTTGATTTTCCCGCAACTAGGAAACCCGGGGTTCACGCCCTTTTATCATTCATGCTGCTAAACGCCTCGAGGCTCCGCACCATGAACGACGGTACCGGAAAACCTCTTGGGATAAAGGAGCAGAACAGGGAACTTTGGGACAGGAACATGATCAAAAGCGGGTTCGAGCACCTTGCCCTCTCGGCCGAGGAAGGTGAAGAGGTTACGGAGATTCACTTAAAGGCCGGCATTGACGCCGTGCACTCCCTGGCGGAAAAATACGGGGACACGAACTGGGACAGGATAATCTCGCTCTACGACAAATACCTCGCGTGCAACTACTGTCCGCTCGTCGAGCTCCAAAAAGCAATCGCCATCTCCAAAACCCGGGGACCCGAAGAAGGTCTTGAGGCGATAAGGGACATACGCAAGGTCGAGGAACTGTCATCGAACGATCTTCTGTACTCGACTCTGGGCAACCTTCATTTCCAGCTTCACAGGTACGAAGACGCCATATCGAATTTCAATCGCGCAATCGGTCTTGCCGAAGGAACTTTCGAGAGAGCGTTTTATTCCAAAAAAATAAAGATCTGCGAAGACAGAATGAGCATGTCGAAGCGCTACAGATACGGAGTTTCCTTTTAAGCACTCCCCGGCCACCCAAGATGCCCGCGGACCAAATCCTTAAACACACCGTCACACTCTTACTAGTTTTATCCGTCTTGGTCACGTCCGCTCGCGCGGAACCCGACCCCTTAAGTAAAAGCACAACTGAATCCGCATCTTCTCGAAACGGCATGGTCGTATCCAGGGAGAGGATAGCGACGCTTGTCGGCCTCTCAGTGCTCAAGGAAGGCGGAAACGCGGTTGATGCCGCAGTCGCCATGGGATTCACACTCGCCGTCACTTACCCGAAGGCCGGAAATCTCGGGGGCGGCGGATTCATGCTGGTTCACCTAGGCAAGCCGGGGCGGACCATCGCCATAGACTACAGGGAAAAAGCCCCGCTTAAAGCCACCCGCGACATGTTTCTCGGGAAAAACGGGGAGGTCGACGTGGAGCGCGCGCGCCACAGCGTCTATTCCTCCGGGGTTCCAGGCACGGTTGCGGGTCTTTCGCTTGCACTTGAAAAATACGGGACCATGCCGCTTGAAAAAGTTGTTGCGCCCGCGATAAGGCTTGCGGAAGAGGGTTTTGCGGTTTCGGCGGAACTCAGAGAATCGCTTCTCAAGGCAAAAGAACGGATGAAAAAATCAGCCGAGAGCATGGATGTTTTTTTCAGAAATAACGGAGAGCCGCCCAGGGAAGGAGAAATTCTAAGGCAGAAAAACCTCGCGTGGAGCCTGAAGCAGATAAGCAGAAACGGTCCCCGGGCGTTTTACAGCGGGGCGATAGCGAAAAAAATCACGGCTTACATGAAAAACAAGGGAGGTCTTATAACCGAAGGAGACCTTGCATCTTACGAAGCAGTGATAAGAGAACCTGTTACGGGAAACTACAGAGGCTATGAAATTTACTCAATGCCGCCTCCAAGCTCGGGCGGGGTACATCTCATCGAGATGCTTAACATCCTCGAGCGTTACCCCCTCTCGCAATACGGGCATAACTCCCCCAAGTACGCAACCGTGCTCTCGGAAACCATGAAGCTTGCCTACGCGGACAGGTCAGAACACCTGGGCGACCCGGATTTTTCCCCGGTTCCCACAGAACAACTAATCTCAAAGCGGTACGCAAAGCGCCTTGCAAGCCGGATCAATCCGGAAAAACCAACTCCGAGCAGGCACGTAAAGCCCGGTTCGCCCGTCTCCGCACAAGGTGCCGACACCACCCACTTCACCGTAGCCGACAGGTTCGGAAACGTGGTTTCAAACACGTACACGCTTAACTTCTCTTACGGTTCGGGGCTCGCCGTGCCGGGAACCGGAATACTGCTGAACAACGAAATGGACGACTTCTCGGCAAAACCCGGAGCCCCCAACGCCTACGGCCTTACAGGCGGGGAGAAAAACTCCATAGCCCCCGGCAAAAGGATGCTGAGCTCCATGACCCCGACCATAGTGCTGAAGGATGAGGAACTTTTTCTCGCGACGGGAAGCCCCGGGGGAAGCAGGATAATAACGTCCGTGCTTCAAGTCATCCTGAACATGATCGACCACAAGATGACTTTACAGGAGGCCACATCGGCACCGAGGATACATCACCAGTGGCTCCCAGACACCTTGTACGTGGAAAATGAAGCGGGAGAGAATCTGGCAGCCGAACTGCGCAAGAAAGGATACGAAGTGAAAAGAACCGGCCCGATAGGAAGCACGCAGAGCGTAGCTAGGGTCAGGGGGTTTTTTCACGGAGCGGCAGATCCCAGGCATCCGGGAGCTCTGGCACAGGGGTACTGAAGGGAAAATAAATCACCGCGAATCCGTTTCGAAAACCGTATCATGTGGCAGGTACCGCATAGGGATGGTAGAATTAACTTTGAAAACAGAATCCTGAGGGGAATCCCTAATGTTCCGACATCTACGCTTTGTCCTTGCCGTTGCGATCCTGTTAGGGTTTGTCGCTGGCGTTCAGGCTCAAACTTTTAATTCCGTCGTCGTGTTCGGCGACAGCCTGACCGACTCCGGAAATATCGCCCAGACTACCGGCCTCCCGACCGGCGCAAGCTTCACCACGAACCCCGACCCCGTATGGGCTGAGATTGTGGCCGAAACCTTCGGAGCGCCGGCAACCAATTCGCTTGCCGGCGGAACCAACTATTCCTGGGGAGGCGCCTGCGTGAATCCGAACGGCCCATGTGAGAATCCTGTGCCTACGACGGAGCAGCAGATTAACCAGCATCTCTCAGGCGCAAGCGCCGATCCGGACACGCTTTATATGATCTGGGGCGGCGCAAACGATATAAGCGCCGTAGCCGGGGAGAATCAGTCTGATCCGCAAGGCGCCCTCGACGGCGCCTTGGAAGCGGCAAAAGCATACGTAGATCAGATTCAAGGTCTTCAGGACGCCGGCGCGCCTTACATCGTTGTGCTCAACTTGCCCGACGCCGGCAAAACCTTAAACGCCCAGCGCGCCGGAGCCGCAGCCGGACTCTCCGCCCTATCCAGCGCCTACAACGAAGCGCTAGACACGGGCCTTGCTTCTCTGGAACACGGAATCATTCCCGTAAATGCCTTCGCCCTGATAAACGAGATAATTGAGGATCCTGAAAGCTACGGGTTCACCAACACCGATGATATAGCTTGCACACCCGGTTCCAATCCTCTGCGTCCTAACGGGGGGCTGGAGTCAATCGTGTGCGGTCCGACCGACTCAGGCTATCTTTCACCTCCCAGAACCGATGAGACTTATCTTTTCGCGGACGGTTCCCATCCCAGCGGAGCGGTTCACGCTGCAGTCGCAAACACGGTAATTTCCACTCTCACGGCCCCGGTTCAGGTGTCGCTTGGAGGAGAAGCAGGAATAGAAGTCGCCAGGGCGCACCGCAACGCCGTATTTACGGAGCGGATGCTTGATCTCGGGTCTAGCAGCTCGGCCGGGAAATGGCACAGTTACGCAAGAGGCCACATAGGCAAATACGAACTCGAATCCCTGCCCCATCTGGGTGAAATGAAGGCCGAAACGCGGGCGCTTACTTTGGGTACCGACTACCGCATCGGGGATGTACTCTATCTGGGCGCGGCATTGAGCCTCGGGAACCACGACAGCGATGTTCCGGGCACAAGTATCGACAGCCTCGTTGTGACCGGCTCGCTGCACGGCACCCTTATTTACGACGTTTTTTACCTAAGCGGCGCATTTAACGCGGGCAGAACATCTATTGACATCAACCGTTCGATCCGGCTCGGATCGGCGCTACGCACGGAGCGCGGTTCCACAAGCTCTTATCAGTTCGGAACCGATGTTGAAGCGGGCTGGGTTCTAGGCGCATCCGAGAGGTACAGACACAACCTGTTTGTGGGGGTGGGGTGGCTCAATCAGAAAATCGACGGCTACAGTGAAAACGGCAGCACGTCCACCTCGATGAACTTTTCGGGCTTTGAACGCGACTCCCTGATTGTGAGAGTGGGTTATCAGCTCAAAGGGAATCTGGGTCTAAGCGAAAGGCTGTTCCCGTACGTCCGCGTCTCTTATGAAAGAGAGCTCAACGACGACCCCGTTTCGGTCACCGCGGGATCGAACACCATGTCCGGCCGCTTCACTTTCTCGGGTTTCGAGCCGCCGAACCAATGGGTAAACGCCGGCGGCGGCCTTACCGCCGACATCGGCAGCCGGACGAAAACTTTCGTCGGCTACTCGGGGCGCTTCGGCAACGGTCCCAAACTCAACCACGAGTTCAGTCTCGGAGCGCGCATTACATTCTAGCGGTAGTTTACTGTGAAGCGAATTAATCCTGTATAGAGTGTGATACAACCCCTTGATATGTAATGGTTTTTTGTGTCTTGATAGTGTATTACCCTGTTAGCTGTTATTTTTCTCTGTTTTATTTATCTTCTACTCTT
>CAYSDX010000093.1:0-30792 GCA_964429945.1 uncultured Spirochaetia bacterium
GAAAAAGCTCAAGCCGGGCTTGCTTGTAGCTGCTTAGACAGCTTAGGAGCAGAAAAGGTAAGATATTTGGTAAGGGGCACGGGAGAGGTCTGTCCGAAAATCGGAGAAAATGGATGATTTAGTGATTCTGTAGGACGTTTGAGTTCTGGAAGGAGCCGGAGCTCGAGTGCCATTTGAAATTCTGTCGGAAAATCGGAGAAAAAAGGTCTTTTCTGGCAGGCACTATATAGAAGGATAGTGTTTGGAATTTTTCGCAAATTCAAGTCTTCGGCATTTTTTCAGTCTAGATTCAAAAACTCATGAGTCTAAACCCCGGTCTTGTTCAACATACGCCAGATTTGACTATATCCCAGTTGGACTATACGGTTTTTAGTGTCACGAACTATGATTGTAGGCTTTACAACTTCCTGTAATCATTACCGCGCCACAGATTGAAGGAGGCGCCAGCTGATGAATGATCCTATTGAGAGCCAGCCACTGAGCTTGCTCGACGAGTTCATACTGATGCTCCTCGATGAGGAGAGCGGCTACTTTTACCAAATAGCCGCCCACAAAATGAACTGCGCTATTATCGGTGCGGCACTTGCGGAGCTCTCTCTGCTTTCCCGTATCGACACGGACGTGGAGTCTCTTCTCCTCTTGGACCCAACGGAAACGGGCAACCCAAGCTTGGACCTAATTCTTAAGGAAATCGTCGATGAGCCAGTTCAGCACAACGCCCAATTCTGGATTGAGAAGCTCATCCACCATGCGGAAACGATCACTGATTTGACATTAGAGAACCTGGTTGATCTGGGAATTTTGGAACATCACCAAGGTGATTTCTGGACAGTGGCAGCTGGCAAACTATACGCGGATGCAAACGGCGACGATGAAGATGCAAGTTTAAGTCAGTTCATCAGAACCAGAATCGGCAAAGACATCTTTTCAGACGACATTCCACATCCGCGAGACATTATCATCATCTGCCTGATCGAAACATGCGATATTTTTCCCCTCATGTTTAAACTCGACAAGAAGGCGGAAGAACGGATCGAGCTTATCTGCAGGATGGACCTCATCGGCCGTTCAATGGCGGACGCGGTCGCAGAAAACATCAATAATCCACTGCTTACAGCTTCTCATCATGGCAAAAAAATCCCGCGCATCCCACTTCATCGGATACTGCTCAACCCACATACTCGTACTGGAAACCTTCCAGCACTTTTTGCAGATTTGACAAAGCAGCACGGCCCAGTCTTTGAGGTCGCACTTCCTTTCTCAAAGCCAAATATTTTTATTTCCGGACCGGAAGTAAACCACTGGGTACGTCGACACGGACGGAAATACCTGACATCCAAGAACCTTTTTGGCGAATTCGAGAAAGTGTATGGGGCGGTAGGCATATTACCTGCCCTGGATGGCGCAGACCATTTCCGGTATCGGAAAACCATGACTCCAGCCTACTCCCGCGGGAGACTGGAAGATCAGCTGGATGTGGTCTTCAGTAGGGCTCGCGAATTCATGGCAAATTGGAAAGTGGGCGAAAGCTATCCTGCAAGGGACCTGTGCCGAAAAATGATTAACGCTCAGACGTCACCTTTAATGATGAACATTGATACGCAGGATATCATGGATGATATAATTGCCTACAAGGAGCGGGCGCTCAGCACCCATCTCTTAAACATTCTGCCAAAATTCATGTTGGAAACACCGGGAATGAAACGCAGGGCCAAGGCAATAGGCACTTTGATGGAGCGGGTGCAAAGTGTCCATACAGCAGCACAACGGGCCGGTTGTCCGCGAAACTTTGTGGATGACCTGCTAAGCCTCAATGCGAACTACCCGCTATTGCTGCCCGAGTCGAATCTGAGTTTCGCTCTATCGGCAGTGGTGCTTGCCAGCATGTACCTGGGTGACGGCTTTAACTTCGCCCTTTATGCCATGGCGTCACATCCTGAGCTTTACGAAAGAATTCGAAGTGAGGCCGACGCACTGTTTTCAAATGGTGATCCAACCGGCAAAGACTTCTCTCCTGCCAATCTGGAAGTCACCGATCGCTTCATCAATGAATGCCTTCGGGTGTACCCGATTGTTCCAATGTCCATGCGTGGCGTCGTGAATACGTTCACGATCGAGAGCTACGAAATACCGCAGGGGGCCAGAGTAAACATCGCACAAACCGCCCCGCACTATATGGAAGACTGCTTCCCGGATCCCTTTTCATTTGACATTGACCGCTACCTGCCGCCCCGCAATGAGCATAGAAACCCCGGATACGCCCCATACGGACTGGGCCCGCACACATGCCTCGGCGCCCGATGGATGACACTTCATATGGCTGTTAACCTGCTGATCATATCGCATTACTTTACTCTTCGCGTACACCCCGAAAACTATAAACTTGGTATCACCGCGTTTCCATCAATGAAGCCGGACAACAAGCTTAAATTTCATATCGCCGAACAGAAACGCGAACTGCCCATCTGATGTGCCATGATCCCTGAATGCGTTGACCGGTGGGGACCGAACTTTAGTTTTCCGGGATGATACCGGTCAAGGTGATACCGGCAGATCTTTTTTCGTTCAATTCGTTGAATAGTCTCGGTTCTGTTCTACGGAAGATTGTGTGGGTTTGTCATAGGCATATCTTAGTTGATCAGGGCGCATCCGTACCCATCGAGCTTCCTCCTAATTTCTGTTCGCCCCTGTTTTACACTCGGTTGACCGGGTGCTATAATGGGCAAGCACATTAAGAGGCCATGGTGCCAGCTATGAATGAAACGGAGGACACTGGAAAAATGAGAAAGGTTGCTATTATCGGTGGTGGAGTATCCGGGCTGGGGGTGGCTTGGGCTCTGGACCGACACCCTGATCTGTTCGAATTTCGAATCTTTGAAGCCCAGCCCCAGCTTGGAGGCAATGCCATAACAGCTGACATGCCTCAAGAAGATGGGACCTCGATCCCGTTCGATATTTCCGTCACCGCGTGCATTCCATCGGCATACCACCATATGGTGCTGTTCCTGGAGCAGCACGGCATTGATCTGCTAAACACCAAATTCAACTACAGCGTTAAGTACCGTGGCGAAATCTATGCACACGATTTCGACTCAGACATCAGGAGCCAGCTGCAACCGGAAATTGCCAAGTTCCAGAAACTCCTCAGGCGTCTCAAATGGTTCGGCCGACTTAACCACTCAAGATCCCGATTGCTCAATGCTCTCAATCCATTCAACTACATCAGCATGGGCGCGGTTCTTAACTGGGGCAGGTTCTCCGGAGACTTCAGGTACAAGGTTCTGAAGCCGATGTTCGTCAATTTCCTGATGGCAACAAATGTGTTCGACATGCCCGCGTCCCTGTTTGCCCGGTATCTGGAGTTCTTTGATATAGAAACCGCAACACCAATGCAAACATGGGAGATGGGTACGCGGCGTATATACGAGGAAATGTCAGCCGGATTTCGGGACAAGATATACCTAAACAGGCCCGTTAGGAAAGTGTATCGGCGTGCATCCGGTGTGGTCATTGAAGATGAAAACGGAACCACGGAGACATTTGACGATGTGGTCTTTGCGTGCAACGCGAATCAGACATTGATGATTCTCGACAATCCGACTTTGCTTGAGAGCTTTCTTCTTTCTTCGATTCGTTACGAGAGCGAACTGCACAACCATACGATTGTCCATTCGGATGCCTCGGTTCTCCCGGACAACGCTGTCAAGCCCCTCGAAACCCGGAGCAACCACATTGAACAGTACGGTGTGAGACCAGATAACTATGAAATCACCTACATCATGCACAACCAACAACCTTGGGCAAAGAAATCGGACAAGCCATGCCTGGTAACCTACAACCCGATCAGTCGTATCAACGAAGAAAAAATCGTAAAGAAATGGTGGTTTCAGCATATCGTACACGATGTGTTTCACATAGCTTTTCTGGTTAATCTGTTTGGTTTCATTCAGGGCAGGAAAAGAACCTGGCACTGTGGTGCTCATACTCTGATCAACAGTCAAGAGACATGTTTTGTTTCCGGCCTCGTCACGGCAAGGCAACTTGGAGCAGACTATCCCTTTCAGGATTCCGAAGCGAGGAAGTGGTTTAACTTTTACGGACGTATGATGTACGGCTGGCGCCTCAGAAAGGCGTAAAACAGCCCCGACAAGTCGTTAGTAGTCGTCATCGTCATCGTCGGATTTATTGAGGTTATCGAGGGCCTCGACCGCTTCGATGTGCAGTATCCGTTCGTAAGCATCCTTCGCTGGCAACCCGATGGCGCGCATCAGCAGGTCCCGCGCTTTCTCCCGGTATTGGTAATCATCCAGCGCTATTAAGCCGAGTGCGTATTGCAGAGGTACAGCCTTTGCATCGGGAGCCAGGGCAAGAGCCCTTTCGAAGGAAGCAATGCCGTCCTTTTTCCGCGCACCGTAGACGGTGCGGGCCATGAACGAACCCATTGCGCCAACCAATTCCGAATGCCACCGCCCCAGGCTGAGATGTGCCGCCACCAATTTGGGATTAACTCGAAGCGCATTTTCCGTGGATTCGCGTATTTTTTCCGCCTCTCCCGCCGCTTCAAACACCCCGACAGTCTCCGCGCGCCGTCCGATAGCACGCGCCAGCTGCAGATGGGCATCCGCATTGCCGGGGTCGGAAGTAACCGCCTTCCTTGCCAGCGTTACGGCGCGCTCAAGCAATTTTTTCTTCTCGCCTTCTTTGGCGATGTAGTGGGCGTGAATCGACAGCGACTTTGCTGACAACTCAAACCCCTGTGAAGTTCCGAGGCTTTCACCGATCCGGGCCGCCTCGGCAAATCGCCCCTGCGCATAGGCCGCCCTTGCCTCATCAATGGTTTTTGCGTGGACAACACCGACCGGGGACAGGGCGTACACAAAAACCAGACAGCAGGAAAAAAACAGGCAGACCGCATTAACTGGACGGTGGTTATTCTGAGTGTTCATTCAACGGTTCCGGAGTATTTGGTATCTGCCAGAAAACTGAACGTTCCTAACCAATTTCGATAGAATATATAGAGTACCAACCACATGAGTTATATTCAAATCCGGTGTACGGAGGTTTTGAAAAAAAAGCGGCGTATCCGGGCTTTCCGTGGATTTGTTAGTGTCTGACACAGATATTTTGCCGAGTCAAGTATATGATTCCCTGTACATAACTTCGTGTAATCAGGTATATAATTACCGATTTAGCAACTAAATTAAGCCCTAAATGGCAAGGTAGGTTCTAAATGGATGACAGCAAAATGGATAACAGCAAAATCCGAATTTTAGTTGTCGACGATGAAATAGATTTAGAACAGCTTATGCTGCAGAGAATGCGGCGTGAAGTTCGCCGCGGTCGTTACGAATTCGAATTTGCACACAACGGTGTGGAAGCCCTCGAACGTCTACGCAATGACAACGGGTTCGATATTGTACTGTCTGATATCAACATGCCCGTTATGGACGGGTTGACATTACTGGGACAGATACCGGACATAGACCCTGATATTCGTGCCGTAATGGTCTCCGCATACGGCGATATGGAGAACATACGGACTGCTATGAACCGTGGGGCATTCGACTTCGTTACCAAGCCGATAGATTTCACGGACCTGAAGACTACAATTGAACGTACGATTGAAAACCTTACTCTCTGGCGTAATGCACTAAGTGCGCGAGACAAACTCGTAGCTCTCCAGAACGAGCTTGATGTGGCACGGACGATGCAGCAGGACATTCTTCCAAAATCCTTTCCGGCTTCTGAAGCATTTGATCTGCACGCAAGCATGGTTCCGGCTCTTTCCGTAGGCGGCGATTTTTTCGATGTTTATGAATTTAGTGATGGCCGGGTTGGAGTCGCAATAGCTGATGTGTCGGGCAAAGGAGTGCCCGCGGCAATGTTCATGATGGCCAGTCGTACATTGTTGAAGGCTTGCGCGGCAATTTCCACCTCTCCGGCCGCCGTGCTGGAACAGGTAAATACGATGTTGGCGGAGGACAACGATGCCATGACATTCGTAACCCTGTTATATGGCATTTACGATCCTGGAACGAAAGAGTTCGTCTACGCAAACGGCGGACATAATCCGCCAGTCATTGTCAAACCGAATCTGACAACTGAACTATTGGAGTCAACGGGCGGAGTTGCTCTGGGCGTGATGCCGAATTTCAAATATGAAGAGAATACAGTCACCATTGAGTCGGGTTCCATGATCGTGTTTTACACTGACGGAGTGGTGGAAGCTGAAAAAGAGGATAAGGAATTATTCGAAATGGACAGGTTTTGCGAAATTTTCCAAAGCGGCACTTTCAAGAACTCCAAGGAAGTTACGAATGAGGTATTCGAGACGGTAAAAGAGTTCGCTGGTGAAAATCCGCAATCTGACGATATAACCTGTCTAGTTCTGCGGACCACATAATGGGCAAAGACGGTAAAATACAAGCTTCACGTAAGTTGATCGTTCCCAATCGGATGGAAGAAATCCAGACAATTGCAGCAGCGCTGGAGGAATTTTCTGAACAGCAAGATTTCCCCCCTGAAGCATTGTTTCAAACACAGCTCTCCTTAGAGGAAATCTTCACTAACGTGGCAAGCTATGCGCATGATGATGATCAGGAACATGAAGTGGAGATTATATTTTCCAGAGAAGGCGAAACCATAACTGTTGAGATACTGGATGATGGATTTCCCTTTAATCCGCTAGAAGAAGCGCCGGAGCTTGATGTCGAAAGTTCGCTTGAAGACCGCCGTATTGGTGGAGCAGGAATAATGCTCGCAAAGCAACTGATGACGGAGTTGCGCTATCAACGCAACAGTGATCGTAATCATCTGACTATGATCAAGAAAATTTAACAAAGATAAAATGCGGTTATTAAGCAGACTGTCTCTCAAAAAAGTGATTGCCGCTTCAATAGTTGCAATACTGGCAACCGCAACATCAGGGGAAGCCCAGCAACAAACACACGCTGTGCCGGGCGTATACAGTGATCGTATTGTCTTTGGGCAGTCAGCTGCCTTCAGCGGCCCGGCCGACGAACTTGGTAAAGGCATGCAGGCTGGCATTCTTTCCGCGTTTAAAGAGGTTAATGACCGGGGTGGCGTTAACGGACGTCGTCTGGAACTGCAATCAATGGATGACGCATACGAACCGGAAGCGGCAATTGTAAATACGCAGCGACTGATTGGTGAAAATGTTTTCGCACTCATCGGCGCAGTTGGCACTCCTACATCCAAAGCTGCGGTACCTGTCGCGGAGGAACACGATGTACCTTACATAGCGCCTATGACCGGTGCGGAATTCCTGCGTGACAGCGCACGCCGGACAGTAATCAATCTTCGGGCTTCGTATTATCAGGAAACCGAGGAAATGGTAGAACGATTGACGGCTGATCTCGGAATTAATCGCATCGCCATTCTCCATCAGGATGATTCATTCGGTCGTGCTGGTTTGAATGGAGTCCTTCTTGCTCTTGAGCGTCGCAAGCTCTCTGCTATCGGAACGGGGATATTTCCTCGCAATACTGTCGCGATAAAGACGGCGCTTCTTGATTTGCACACTACCGGACCGGAAGCCGTGATTATTATTGGTCCCTACAAGCCAACCGCGACATTTATTAAGTGGGCGCGCCACATCGGTATGAATTCCATTTTTATGACACTTTCTTTCGTAGGCAGCAATGCCTTGGCAAGCGAACTGGGTGATCAAGGGACCGGAGTTCTGGTTACCCAGGTGGTTCCTTTTCCAACCGGAAACACGGTGCCTGCCTCCGCTTCCTATCGTGCCGCGTTGAAGGCGTACGATCCTGTGGCAAAACCCGGATTTATATCGTATGAAGGATATTTAGCAGGTCGCTTGGCTATATATGTGTTAGATAATTGCGGCAACCAGGTTAACCGCGGTTGCATCGACGCGGTGCTGCGGACCGGCAACAACATTAATTTGGATGGCTTCACCTTGCGATATAGCAAGAATGATAATCAGGGTTCAGACAGCGTGTTCCTGACGATGATTGGTCCTGATGGCCAGTATACGCCACTCACGTCTCTAACCTCCACGACGATACTGACCGACGGTTTGCATATACAAAAGAATTGAGATAAGCAGAATGCTTTCAAAACTCTGGAACCGAATTTCTACGCAAATTTCTACGCAACTTTATATAAGTTACGCAGGTGCCGTAGTACTCATCATCATCGTCAGCTTGATGGCTCTTTCCTTCCTTAGCCAAATCGGCAAAGTTCAGCAGAACGTTAATGAAAAGAACATACCCGAGATGACATCGGCGTTTGCAATTGCCCAGCAGACAGCCATGCTCGTCGCCGCTGCTCCCCGACTCACCGCGAGCACGCATGAGCAGTTCAGTACCGTTGTCGGGACGGTCGACCTGCAGGCGGATGCATTTAAAACACAACTCTCGGCAATGATGGAAAATCAAGGAGAAAGCGAACAAGCGCGGCAGATTCAATCTGACGGGGTCGCCATAATCCAGAACATTGAGCGGATCAAACTACTTGTCAGGGAACGTTTTGACCTTCGCGAGAGCAGTCTCAATCTCAGAGACGAGCTCCGGGGCATCCAAAGTAAAATAGCGCCGATTATGATTAACGAAATCGACGATCAGATGTTCTATTTAATGACCGGACACCGGTCTCTCAATGCAGTACAATCTCCCCGCTCGGTTCATTTCTCCGAACCGGAATTCCTGATCTATCGTCGCCTGTTTGAACTCCGCGAAGCGGCTGTAGTCGCTTCGCAGTTGCTCGCAACCACGTTTGTAGTGACCGATGCGGCCATGCTGCAGCCATTGCGAGAACGGTTTGAAGCCACAGCCGGTAGTACCAGCCGATCGCTTGATGCGCTTGAGAAGTACGAACAGGGGGAAGGCGACCTTCATGACCAGCTGTCCGGGATTTTCGAAGACTTGGTCTCATTCGGCAGAAGGGAAAACAACGGATTCGACCTGCGCAGTCGGGAACTTGCAGTTGACGATGAATTATCCGCCCTGCTTCTCAAGAATCAGGCTTTGGGAATTGACATCGTAGCGCGAGTAGAAAGCGTTGTAAACGATTCGAGCATGGCTGCAGGGGAGATGGCGAGCAAAGCGGCTGCAGTAACTGCCACCAGCACGAAGGTAATACTGGCTTTCAATATTGTTAGTATAAGTGGTGGAATCTTGTGGGGATGGATACTTGTACATCGTCGTCTGATTCGGCGTCTGGAGCGGATATCGAATCAAATGCAAGAAATGGCTGACGGCAACCTGGAAATAGCCGTCGACACCAGAGGTAATGACGAAATCGCGCAATTAGCCAAGGCGCTTGAGGTGTTCCGATATAACGCACTGGAAGTACAGCGCCTTAATCTTGTAGAAACGCTCGCCAACCAGCTGCAAGAAAAGAACGAGGAACTGGCACATACTAACGAAGAGTTGGAACGGGCGCAGGACCAGATCGTGATGCGAGAGAAACTTGCTGCGCTTGGCCAGTTGACAGCCGGGGTCGCGCACGAAATCAAAAATCCAATGAACTTCATCATGAACTTCTCGGAGGTTTCACAAGAGCTGCTGGAAGAACTGCTGGAGGAAGTGGCCAAAATGGAGGCTAACGGGGACGCGAAAGAGGAATACGATCCGGAGTTGGTCGAGGAAGTAGCCGAGGATTTGACAGGAAATTTGAAGCGCATTCACGAGCACGGAACTCGTGCGAACCGAATTATAACAGACATGCTCAAGATGGGTCGCGGTGGCGGGGAATGGCAACCAACTGACCTCAACGTATTGCTTAACGACCATGCGCTGCTTGCGTTCCACAGCGCTCGCGCCACCGACCCTGACTTCCAGCTGGAAATCCAAGAAGACTACTCGCCGGATATAGGCGAGATCACGGTGCAGCCGCAGGACATTGGCCGGGTTTTCCTAAACCTGGTAACCAATGCCTGCTATGCCGCGGACGAAAAACGAAAAATGCTGGTTGCTGCCGACGATGCGTCGAAGAAGGATTATCAGCCGACGCTTAAGTTGAGTACGCGGCTCATTGATGACCATATTGAGGTACATGTTCGCGACAATGGAACCGGTATTCCTGAATCTGCGCTGGAACGTATCTTCAACCCGTTCTATACAACGAAGCCCACGGATCAAGGGACAGGTCTGGGATTATCGCTGTCCAACGACATAGTACGACAGCACGGTGGTGAGTTTCGCGTAGAAACGGAGGAAGGCGAATATACAGATATGATTGTTGTCTTGCCGCTTGACCCTGCAGCCCATCAAGTAGTTGATACTTCAGAAGAAGCCGCAGAAGGCGAGGATTCGACAACTGCTTCTTCGTAATACGTTTTAACCTGTTATTGTAGCTATAGCATCAGAACGAGATCCGAGCACATCAATGATTTTATCAAAACCCGCGATCTCGAAGATTTCTCTTATGGGACCAGGCAAGGAACACAGCATGAATCTCGTATTTCTACCTTGCAATGTTTTTGCAATAAGCAGAATTGAACGCAATCCCGCACTACTGATGTAGGACAGCTTTTCAAGATCCAGAACCACGGGATTGTCAGAACCGCCAATCTCCTTGTCCAGATTTTCGTGGAATTCCTGTGCGTTCAGACCATCAATTCGACCAACTACGCTTATTATCAAGGCACCTTCGGTCTGATCGGACTGCAATTCAAGTTGATTGTTTTGAGTAGTCATTTTCTAACCGTAGTAATTTATCTAACTATAGAACAATAATCAAATAGGACTTGCACATCCCAGCGAAAGAGACAATACCGGGATATTTCAGAGGACGCAACCCCAAGAATCCGGGATTGGGCAGGTGCTGT
Source organism: uncultured Spirochaetia bacterium (assembly GCA_964429945.1). Taxonomy (GTDB): domain Bacteria; phylum Desulfobacterota_D; class UBA1144; order Nemesobacterales; family Nemesobacteraceae; genus Nemesobacter. The sequence continues at coordinate 10,814 of CAYSDX010000093.1, forward strand.
AGTTTTTCTACCTTGCGCAGCTAAACACACGTATCCGGAGATTGTAACGGCGCGCGCGGCAAGCACGGTGCCAATCGGGCCTAATGGGGTTTGCGAGCCAGGAAACAGTACAGCGGCGTGAAGATGCCGGTTTTACCACCCCTGACATAGGCATCGGCGGTCTGGTCCAAGGATCGGAAGACTTCTGCGGAACCCTTCGGAAACAACCCGACCATCTCGGCCAGCTTTGATCCTACGACCAATGCTCTGCGGCCCTGCGGAAGCCTGAACAAGACGTTACCCAACATCCCGTGTCGACCCTCTATGGGTTGATACCATGGTGTGGATGCCTCCCCCTCCGAGACGCCTAGGTCTTTCCCCTCGATGATGTGGAACCCTGCCGCTTCAAGCGCTTGATTCACTTCCCCGAACGTGGCAATGTCCTTTAGTGCAATGCCGAGCTTGAGGTCGCGCTTGAGGTCCCAGTGCCGGCTGTCATTCGGATCGAACTTGTCCGTCAGACACATCTCATGCCCCCAGAACAGGGCTCCGGGTTTCAATACGCGGAATATCTCTTCGAACGCACCTTGCTTGTCCGGCGCATGGCACGTTGACTCGATGGCATAACCCCGGTCGAAAGTTTCGTCTTCAATGACGCTCATATCCATGAAGCTGCACGCCAGGTAATCGACCATGTGGTCGAGCCCCGCCTCGGCATTCAATTTTTTCGCCTTTTCCAACTGGATTTTGTTGATGTTGATCCCGACAACCCGGACACCGGCCTCACGAACGACACGACGCATCGGGCCGCCGATTCCACAACCAACATCAACCACCGTCATGCCCTGCCGCAAATCCAGCTTGTCGATCATCATCCGCTGATAGCGGATTTTGGAGTCCTCCAGGGTCTCATTCGGCGCGAGGGGTGCGAAGTGCAGGGATTCACCCCAACTCCATACCATGAGCTCACTGTAAAGATCGTAGTAGTCTTTGACCAGTTGGGCGTGGTCGTAACTGCCCGAGTCAACGGCTTCGGGCGTCGCTCGCTCCATCCAACCCTCGAAGTCTTGCACGCGACGGGCGATGTTGGACCCCCGGTACGCATCCTTGAGTTTTTTCGGTAGCTTGCCTATATCCATGGCATGGTTTCCCCCTTTCCCTCAGTTTTTTGGAGGAGGGAGGCAGAGAACCCCGCTTCATGAGGATTCCCGCTGAGATTATTCTTTTCCGTTCTCATCCATCCTTAGGAAAAGTTTCAAAATTGGGCTAGAAATGCGTTACCCCGCTTTACCGGAGACCTTGGGGCGGCTTGATAACGGGCCAGTCAGAATAAGCCTGTCATTCCTGTCTACACCTTAATACAGACGGTCGCTCCTGTCAATACAAGGAATCTTTGTATTAGTGATAAGCCAGTTGTCCTGTTTCTTAACAAATGAACTCAGACCGTGGGGATATCGGGAGAGAAGTCGTAAAAAAATGGGCCGACCGTTAGAAACACGTGTGTTTTCTGATGGAAGAGGTGAAAAAGCCAATTCCCGGGGTTGCATCCCCCAAAATATCCCGGTATTATTTTTTTATGGCGACATGAAAGTCCCATCTTGTTTGTCGCGCTATCATTATCCATTGTGTTCAGCAAATACTGCACTGCCAAGGCGGATAGGGCCGGACATGGCAAAGTGAAGAGAAAATGCCAGATCTGAAACCTATACATATTGCATAATCCTGCATGATCGTATGAACTTGGAATCTTGCATCTCAATGATCGTCACCCGCCGCTGGCTGACCATTGTGCTCTCTTTGCTTGTTATGCTGATCCTTGCTGCGGGAGCCACGCGCTTGATTGTGGTGGAAGTAGACTTCCGCAACCACTTTAGCAAATCCGACCCGCACCTCGTTGCACTCGAACAGCTTGAAGAGACATATGCACTGTCCGATGTTGTATTGGTTGCCATAGCACCGCATAACGGCACCATTTTCACACGGGAAACGCTTGTTGCCATTGAAGAGATGACTAAGCAGCTTTGGCGCACCCCGTACGCCACCCGCGTCGACTCTATTTCAAACTATACGCATAGCGAGGGGTTCGAAGATGAGTTGGTTGTTGAACAGCTTATCGACGAAGCCAGTTCCCTGAGCGATAACGATATACAACGAATCATGGATATCGCGCTCGGCACTGAGGAAGTTGCCGGGCGATTCGTCTCCCGTGACGGACGAGTTGCAGGCCTGGTTGTCAGTATTATTCTTCCTGACGACAATAGGGAACTGGCCAAGCGAGAGGTTACCGACTACCTGTATGAAACTATTGGCGACGCCGGGGAGAAATATACATCCATCGACTACCACCTTTTAGGTGGACTCATCCTCAATCGTGTCATAGGTGACGCGCTTGACGATGAAACGGCCATCCTCGGGCCCATTGCCCTTGGAACCATGCTGCTTGTCGCCTTGGTTCTGATACGTTCGATATGGGGGACACTTGCCATTGTGCTGATGATTGCTACCGTCATCCCATCCGCGCTGGGCTTTGCCGGGTGGACAGGCTTAAGGCTGTTTGGTGAAAGCGGTGCCGCAATGTTTGTACTGATGGCTGTGACCGTCGCTCACTCCGTGCACATTATTGAGGCAATGGCCGGGGGCTTACGCGAGGGCATGACGAGAACAGAAGCGGCAATCTATGCCGTGCGAGTGGACGTGTGGCCTATTTTCCTTACCTCGTTCACAACCGCAATCGGATTTCTGAGCCTGAATTTCGTAGATATGCCGCCGTTTAAGGTCATGGGCAACATCGTGGCGTTCGGTTCCATGTGCGCTTTTATCTTTTCGGTGACCCTGTTGCCTGCATTCCTGTCACTATTACCTATTCGTCCCCGGAAGTTGCGCGAAAACAAACAGGATTTTTTCGATCGCCTCAGCCGTTTTGTCATCTCCTATCGCACGATCCTTCTGTGCATCTTCGGCATTGTGACTGTTTTTCTGGTTGCCGGCATTTCCAAGATTGAACTTAGGGAGAACTGGCTTGAGGTTCTTGATGAGAGTTACGAGTTCCGGCGGTCCGCGGATTTTCTGAGCGAGAATTTCCCTGGAGTGGAAACCTATGAGTACTCTCTGGATTCCGGCCGTGAAGGCGCCGTAACGGACATAGAATACCTAAAACAGGTCGAGTCGTTTGCGGATTGGTACCGGGAGCAACCGGAATTTGTCCATATCTTCTCAATTGCCGACATCATGAAGCGTCTGAACAAGAACCTGCACGGTGATGACCCGGATTACTACACGCTTCCCGACGACCCTGAACTTGCTGCGCAGTATCTTCTGCTTTACGAATTCTCTCTTCCGGTAGGCCGCGACCTTAACAATCTGATCGACCATGACCGGAGGTCAACACGCGCGACGGTCTCGGTGAAGAGTATGTCCAGCAAGGAAAAGATCGATCTTGACGATCGTTCACGTGAGTGGCTGCGCCAAAATGCCCCCGGCATGGAAACCGGCGCTACGGGAATCTCGATTGTGGGGTCTCATTCGATTCAGAGGAACATTGAAAATATGCTGCAGGGCACTTTCGTGGCGATGGCCATCGTCTCCCTGCTGCTGTTCGCCATATTCAGAAGTATACGCCTGGGACTGGTCAGTTTGATCCCCAATTTCCTTCCGGCCGCCATGGCCATGGGACTGTGGGGGTATTTGGTGGGAGAGGTAGGAGTTCCGGCGGCGGTCGTCACCGCTATAGCATTCGGCATCATCGTGGACGACACGATCCACTTCATGACAAAATACACGGATAGCAGAAAAGCTGGGAAACTGCCCTCGGAGTCTGTTCAAATTGCCTTTCGCCTAGTGGGCAGGGCACTGTTTACAACTACCGTAGTGTTTGGTCTGGGCTTTATGGTGTTCGGAGCATCCGGGGTGGTGGGAAACCAAGTACTTGGTCTTTTAGTGGGAATAACGGTAATTATCGCTCTACTGGCAGATTTCTTCTTTCTTCCGCCACTTCTGATGCTGCTTGACGAAACCAAGGAAACCACCGAGCAGATCAGAGAGCGATTAAGGCGCTCAACCGCATAGATCGCGAAGATTCCACTGTGCGGTACGGAAAGGCTGAATATTATGCCGGTTTCGACATAAACATCCCCACATACCTCTACGGATTATAATACTGACCATCCGGATAGAACTGCCTGCAGTAGCGCCGATACTTCCCGATATCGCCGTCAACACTGCAAAGCCTCGGAAGCGACCGATGCTTTAGATTGCTCCAGATGACGACATCCTGCATGACGTCATGCTCCTGGGAGGAAATGAGGACCTTGTTCATGAGGCGGGTCCTGAGTCCCAGGGGAAGGAGCCGCAGCCCGTGGCCCACTCCCTTCAGATTACGAAGTTGCCGCACTTGGCTCACCAGCGTCATTTCAATAAGTTTGCCATCAATCGGTGTTGAAAGCACCCACAGGCGGGTGTCCATGTTGATCGAATGTTCGTGAACCTCGACAAGTGAATAGCCAAGCCCGTGTATACTGGCGACCGCAGAAACGTCGTACTCGAAAAGCCTGATGCCGGCAACCGTAAGATTGCGTTTGAAGTTAAAGGAGTTCCTGAGGGAGGTGCCGTCAATCGACACCGAACCGACAATGTTCACACTGTTGTAGTGGTGCACATAGTTAAGGTGTGAAACATCCACGGAGTTCTCGGTAGTTTCCTGGGGATGTCCCGGGAAACGGAGGCGGCAGAATTCCATCCCGCTCCAGTTGGTATCCGTTGCGGGAATTTCGGGCAGGTGCCATTGAGGTTCCCGACCGCCGCTGCCCCACCAGCCAAAAATGAGACCCTCTATCTCCCGCGTCTCGAACACCTTCAGCTTGGCGGTTTTTGGCGGAGGAGCGAAGGGTGTCGCCACGCATTGACCGCTCACATCAAACTCGAAACCGTGAAAAGGACATACTAGGGAACCGTTGCGCACCTTCCCCCCTGCCTCAGGACCAAGATCGGCTCCAAGATGCGGACAGACCGCCTCAGCAACGCAAACGTCCCCTTCCCCGTTGCACCAGACAACAATCTGTTCTCCAAGCCAGGTTCTCTTCAGGAGTCTCTTTTTTTCAATCATCTTGCGGCTGGCGACGAAATACCAGCCTTCCGGAAAGGGGTAAAGCAAGGATTCATCCTTGCGCACGTTTGAGTTTGGATTCATTTGCTGTTACTCCGCTTATCCAGTTATGCAGCGTTAAGTACCAGAAATGCATTTGCATTAGCTTCAGGGAATTATATATCTAAACAGAAAGAGTGTAAACACTGCTCTTTCCCATCTGGATAGGGAGAATGATAATAAGCGTTTTGCCTGCCTTTTGTGTCTAGATCAATGCACGGCCAGTCTGTTTTCTTAACATAAGCCCATAATCTGTCATTAGGAAATATTTTGGTTGCAGACAAAATGGCACCCGTCCAGCCAGGTTGATCTTGAAGTTGGATCTTTCATTAAATACTATACTAGTGTTAGTGCTGCTCGGTCGTTGTTACAGAATTCTTTATAGTGAGTTTCCGCACGGAAGAACTTCTATAAACTCATGGGAGAGGCGGGAGACCTTGAAGTTTTCGGGGCGAAGTTTCCCAGAATGCAGATTTTGACGGTTCAGAATATAATAGAGGGGAGAAGAGAGAGGCAGATGCCTTTGCTTCCGTGAACTATGGAAAATCTTAGATACATAATCAGTTACCTATTGGGGTTTGCGGCTATTGCTCTTGTGGTGGTCTTGATAATACTCGGCGGTGTTAGTCTAGTTCGCTGGATTTTTGGGTAATTAAAGGGTTAAGTCCATAACTACTTATTGCGGAAAATAATCCCCTTACAGGGAAAACCTGCATTGCAACTCCGCAAATTATTGAACGGACTGAAGGCCACGTACAGGGGGTCGAACGTCGCCCGCCGCGTGCAATACCTCGAGGGTATATCTTAGGGAATTAATAAGCTGCGCGTCTTGCAATTTCTTTAAGCATCTGCCTGAAAATAATCCAGTGTGTGGGGTAAAAACCATACCAATAAATCAGGCCACCTAGGCCCAGGGGTCGGAAAACTGCCGTCTGCGTTATTCGACTGCCCCCTTCAGCGGGCTCGACTTCAAACTGAAGCCACGCCTGACCGGGCAACCTCATTTCCGCTCTCAGGCTCAGGAGCCGATTCTCTTCGTACGCCTCAACACGCCAGAAATCCAGAGGATCGCCCGGACGCAAGTCGATCGGATGCCGCCTGCCCCTCCGCATGCCTACTCCGCCCACCAGCAGATCAACCAGGCCGCGCAAATACCAGATCCAAGTGGCAAAATACCAGCCCTGGTCCCCGCCAATGCGCCGTATGGGGACAAAGGCCCGCGCGGGATCCACGTTGACAACAGTCCGCTGGCAGTCGATAAGGCTCGAACCGAAACAGCCTCCTCCCCAAGACGGCCAGCTGCCACCTGAAGACACGGCGTCGCTCCAGCGGGTCTGGGCAATCTCCATATCCTCCCGCTTAAGGGCCCGGTCTATCGCTTGGCGCACTCCCAAGGGATGTACCGGGAAAAGCTCGAGGGCCGCCTTATCGCGGACAATGGTCTCGTTGCGTAAACCGTCAACGAGTTTTCTGCCCACCCTAGCGTAAAGGGGAGTCACAAGCCCCAGCCAGAGACTCGAGAGATTGGGACTCAGGACAGGCACCGGAATCATAAGGCGCCGCACGCCGATCTGGCGGGCATATTCATTCATCAGTTCGCCGTAGGTAACCCGGTCGGGACCGGCGATTTCGAAAACCGCGCTGTCCTGCAGTTCCAGATCCAGGCCGCAAATGAGATAGGCTATTACGTCTTCGATGGCGATGGGCTGGGTTAATGTTCTCACCCAGCTCGGGGTTACCATCAGCGGCAGCCTGTCAACCAGACTTCGCAGCAACTCAAAGGAAAGTGATCCCGAGCCGATTATGATCGAGGCGCGAAATTCCAAGGTAAGGGGACCTTCTGAGGCCAGAATATCCCCTACTTCCCTGCGACTCGCCAAGTGAGAAGAAAGTTCGCCGTCTCCGAACAATCCTCCCAGGTAAATAATTCGACGCACTCTATGCTGGCGTGCAACCCGGGCAAAATTACGCGCCCCTATACGGTCCTGCTCTTCGAAGTTGTCCCCGGAACCCATGGAATGGACCATGTAGTAAGCCGTGTCCACACCCGAAAGCGCGGTCTCAAGAGAATCGGTGTCAAGCACATCGCCGGCGATAATCCGGGTATCGGGAGAGAAACGACCGGCGAGATATCCGGGGTTGCGGGCAAGACAGCGCACCCGCTCTCCCCTTTCCTCCAAAGCCGGGACCAGCCGCCCGCCGACATAACCGCTTGCCCCAGTCACCAGTACGATCCGGTCTTTTTTCTTATCCTCGGACATTAAGAAAGAATCCAAATGCTGTAAAAAGCCTTTTCACCTTTTTAACGAAAGGGCATACAGAGGATTTCCCCGTCTCCCCCGTCTCGGACATGGGAGGACTAGGAAAGCAGTTTCTGAATTCTCTTTATCCTCTCTTCTTCCGATTCCTCTTCCTTCGGGCTCGGGGGAATCCCGTTTCCTCTTATCACGGCGGGCCTTTCGCCGACTTCGGCATGCCACCTGGTAAGATTCGGAAAAGCCCCGAGATCCAGTTCCGCCCAGTCGTAAGCGTTTATCCAGGGCCACGTGGCTATGTCGGCAATCGAATACTCTTCTGCAAGATACTCCACCTCGAAGAGTCTTTCGTCGAGTATCGAGTAGAGCCTTTTAGTCTCCTCGGTATATCTCTTTATGGCATAGGGTATTTTTTCCGGGGCGTACTTTAAAAAGACGTTCAGCTGTCCCTGCATGGGCCCTACCGCCGACATCTGGAACATGAGCCACTGGATGCACGTTGTTCTGCGACTGTCTCCGAGGGGCGGAAGAAAGCTTCCGAACTTGTCGGCAAGATATATGAGTATGGCTCCTGACTCAAAAACCGCCGTGCCGTCATCATTATCAACTATCGCGGGTATTTTCCCGTTCGGATTTATCTCGAGAAACCACGGCTCCTTGTGTTCAAGCTCAGAGAGGTTAAGAGCGTGAACCTTGTAGGCGGCTCCCAGTTCTTCAAGCATTATTGAAACCTTCTTGCCGTTCGGCGTGGCCGCCGTGTAAAGATCGATCATTTTTTGCCTCGGTTTATATCGGGCCCTCAGTTAGGGAATTATATACAATAGTTACGAAAAATCCGGTCAATTTAACTTGTTTCCTGCACCGGCCGTATATGTTAAATTTACTTCTGGAAGGAGTCAGGCGATGACCGCAACAGGTCACGCTCCCGAAATGAAACGCAGATTGAGTACAGCCGGACGAAGGATGCCCAGATGACCTATATAATAAGCGCAATCCTGGTGATGAGCGGATTTATGGCCGGGGCCCAGCTGGCCTACTCTAAGCTCTATGACTGGAGAATAGCCGAGGGAGACGGCAGTCGTCTCAAGGACCGTTACAGGAACACCGCGATGAACGGAACGATCGCCGTGGCGCTTTACCTTGTCGCGATCGTGATGTTCGGGGAACTCCTGATAGACGGGGATGCAGCTTCCACTTGGTACAAGCCAATCCTTGTCCTGCTGCTCTACGATTTCGGGTACTACTGGCTGCATCGTCTGCTGCATGTGCGGAAACTCATGCAGAAATTGCACTGGGTTCATCACATGAACCTGCATCCTACCGCCGTTGATTCCCTGTACCTGCACCCGGTGGAAATGATCGCGGGGCTGGCTTTGCTGCTAATCTCGATAGTGATAGTGGGCCCCTTGGGTATCGGAGCGTTTCTGGCGGTCCTTTTGCTCCATACCATCATCAACATACTGCATCATACGAACCTGCAGCTACCCTATCGTCTGGCATGGCTCGCGAACCACTGGGCCGCAAGTCACGATGCGCATCATAGCCAGGGAGGAAATTACGGAGTGATTACGCCTCTATGGGACTGGATATTCGGAACGCGCTCATAAAAGGTCCCGTACTGGTAACCGGCGGATGCGGATTCATCGGAGGGGCGATTGTCCACGCATTGGCCGACGAGGGGCGGGATGTGCGGGTAGTCAGTCCGCATTGCCATTCGTTTCGCTCCGACGTGGGGTTCCTGAACGTGGATATCAGGGACCTCTCGGCCCTCGTTGGGGCTTGCCGCGGATGCGAGACGGTTATTCATTGCGCGTCCGTCGTACAGACCCGAAACACGGCACGGGATGAAATGTGGTCCGTTAACTACGGCGGGACGGTCAACGTGATAGAAGCATGCAGGAGGGCTGGCGTACGCAAGCTCGTGCATATCAGTTCGGCCAGCGTGGTTTTCGAGGGCAGGGATATCGAGGCCGGAGACGAGACCCTTCCCTATGCGGAAGCATCCATAAGCGCCTACGTGGACAGCAAGATAGAGGCGGAACGGCGTGTCCTGGAGTTCGCTGCAGAGGGCGTAACCCGGGCATGCGCGCTGCGTCCTCACCTCGTCTTCGGTCCCGGAGACCAGCGTTTTCTCCCGAACATTCTCAAACGGGCGGACGGGGCGGGTATCCGAGAAGTCGGCCGGAGGGAGAAGCTGTCCGATTTCGTCTATGTTGACAATGTGGTCGATGCCGTGCTGGCCGCAGAACGGGCCCTTGACTCGAACGGGCTGGTATCCGGTCAGGCATATTTCGTGACGAACGCGGAGCCGGCACCGTTTTTCGAGTTCATAGAACGCCTGCTTATGGCGTCAGGGTACGGTCCCATCCGACGACGTATTCCCTACTGGGTGGCGTACGCGGGAGCGGGCATTGTGGAGGGCTTCCATGCCGTGATGCGACGGGGTCTGGTCCCGGAGGACGGCCTGTCCCGGTTCGCGGTCCGCTACCTGAATACGCATCACTACTTCCGTATTGACAAGGCGCGCCGCGACCTGCATTGGCAGCCCCGCGTATCCCTTGCCGAGGGGATAGCGCGCACGGCCGATTCGCTGCACGATTCGGCGCAGGACAGGGCGTTACGTGTTAAACAAGAACCCCCTACCGCAAGGGAACCAGACGATAAAGGTGATGTCCCGCGATAACTGGACCTTCGACGCACAGATTGTAACCACCGCAGGAATTTTCACTGAGTCCCCCTTTTTTTAGAAAACCTAATGAAATATCTCTGCCAGGAATCTCTGGAACTTAAGGGGTTACTTGAGATAGAATAATACCGTCAAAACCGAACAGTAACGGCAACGGCGAAACAAGCAAGGAGGTTAAAACCAAAATGGTAAAGGAAACTTTCTGGTCATCCGTACATGCCGCGCCACGGCGTTTTAATCAGTCGAGAGTCCGGTTGCGGCAGCTTGCCGCGGCTTTAATTCTGGCAACCTTTTGCTTCGCGTCGCAACCCCAGATCGCAGGTGCCGAGGGCATGGGCGGTTTTTACATCGGAGCGGCACTCGGAGGAGAATACGCCGACGTTGATTACAGGAAAGCGGTAATTCACAATTTTCCCGGCACAGAACCCATGTCGACCTATGAAAGCGATAACGGCAAAGGCGCAATCGGCTCTGTCAAGGCCATCTTGGGACATCGATGGAACCTCCCCGGCCGAACCTATTTTTCAGGCGAACTTGACTTCGCTTATAACCTTAACAAAAAAGTAGACGGCAGGCTTAAAGGAGTTGATGACACTTCTTCGCCAGAGGCTCCCGACGTGTTTCCCGGAGACTGGGACCTTGAGAAGAACTACAGCGCGGGATTTAGCGCGAAGCTGGGGTTATCGCCCGGGGAAGACATCCTGGGAAGCGGCGGTTCGATTTACCTGGTCGGAGGCATTAAGTGGGCGGACTTCACGTTTGACGGCGCTTATGATGGCATGGTCGTTCTTCCCGACGGCACTACCCAGCGGATTGCAGGCGTGGACAGCAAGGAACTCAGCGCGTGGCCCTGGCTCGTGGGAGCCGGAGTAGAATTCGGAAGCGAACAAAACCGTCTTGATCTGAGGGTTACCTACTCCAGATATAAATTCGATTCAAGCTCGAGAGACGGACTGACCACCTCGACGTCAAGGGTTGATTATGATTTTGAAATCAGCGAATGGGGGGCCTATGTTGGCTACACCTTCGCTACCGGGTTCGGTCTGGGCATCTGAGTTCCCGGATAACTTTCGACGGACGCAGGGTCCGGCGAAAAAGCGAGGTGCCGTATGTGCTTGGCCGATCTTGCAAGCCGACGCCTAAGTGTTCGCATCAAGCTCAGGCATTTTTCCGTTTTCCCGGCGCGCATCGGAGAAATTCCAATATCCGTTCCGACCCCACTATAGTTTGAAAGCTACTTTCATCAAACGATAAAAATGGTCTAGGAATTGAAGGAAAGAAAAAGAATGAAATTTGAGGTGTCACCTAGTCACCTCTGGAGTATGCGAGGAGGGCTACCGCTCTCCTCCTGCGGAACTTTTGGGGTCGAGGGTTCCCCTCAGCAGTCGCAAGCAGATTTTGCCGCATACTCTTAATAATGGAATTTACCGAATGATTAACAGGAATCAATAGAAATTATGCCAGTCCCTGTTTCCCGCTCTTAGCATAAAGAGAAAGTGATCAAAGCATTGATCAAACCATTTTTGCAATCACACCTATACAGATTAGCTGAGCAGCTCAGTTCCATTGTCGTTTCGCACCTTCAGGCAGCCTATCCGCGTAAATGGCATTAGCTCTGGAACCGATTCCTGATATTCCCGATAGGTAGGATACCTCTCAAGAGAAATCGACTCTACCAATCTTGAAGTAAAAATGAAAAGCAACGTTAATATAATGAAGCCGAGCCCAGACCAGTTCAACCACTGCCCAGTAGCCGCAACGGCAAAGAGATAGAACACCCACCACATGCTTATATCGCAAAAATAATTCGGATGGCGGCAAAAAGCAAAAAGGCCGGTCTTGATAAATGGTTGCGTAATTTCCTCGCCTGCCGCGATCTTCTGTTTCTTAGCCTGCTGAAACGCCCACATTTGCTCATCAGCGATGGTTTCACCAACAAGGAACACCAGGAATAAAGTTACAGATACTCCATCAATCCAAGTAAGCGACGTATCGCGTCCTAACCATGCCAGATGCACTGGAGCAGTAAACAACCAAATTATGAGCATCTGCCCGAACGCAATAAACAGGATATTAATCACTTGAAACCTGAGTTCGCCAACTTTTTCGCGTACGATGCCCCATCGATAGTCTTCACCTCCTTTCCAAAAACCTCCTTTGCGCGCAAAGTTGAATGTGAGACGAACTCCCCAAAGCGATACGAGAATCAACATGAGATTTAAACGCGGCACGTCAAAGTCAACACTTGCTGCAACGATAAGGCAATAGATGATTGGACAAATTGACCACAACCGATCAACCCAAGAGTATTCGCGAGTTACCACGGACAATAGCCACACCATCGCCGCCAAGATCAGACACAGGTCAAATGCTGTACCAAACGGTGTACCTGCGAGTGGATGGTTAAAAAAATTGATATCCAGCATGCTTCCATTTTCCACCGACTAACGTATCCGTCATATGCTCCAGCATCAATATCGCTCTGTTCAAATGTCGCAAATGAGTTTCTACAGTACCAACTTAGAAATTTGCACGTGCATTAAGTTCGCGCCATACCGGCAAAGCTTGGACTTTCGATTAATTCATTGCTCGTAACACACTAAGCAAACCAGAGAAAGTTTTAAACACGTATCGACTTGCCTGGTAACGGCCCTACGCCCATCAATTATTGCTTCCCGTCGGAATTTCGCTGAATGGAATCCCCTTATCGGAGCGGATGTCCTGTGGCATTCCGAGAACATGTTCAGCCAAAATGTTGAGCATGATTTCATCTGGACCACCCGCAATGCCACTACCTGGAGCATTTATGAATACATCTGGATAGAGCCCTTCATCGATTGCGAATTCACGACCCCGTACTGCGCCAGACGAAATAAGTGATCAAACCATTTTTGCAACCATACCCACAACGCAGGGTTCATCAGGCCTGAATCTCGTCCGCTTTCCGAAGATGTTTCGCGTATTCAAGAATTTCCGGGAAAAACCGGTTGAAATGCTCGTTTATCTCGTCGTAGTGCGCCACGAGCTCCTGCTCGGACCCGGAAAGGGGGTTTTTTCTCCTTACCCTTATCGACATCCCCCGGAATACGACGCTTAGCCCAGAAATGCTCCGGTACTTCTCTATCCAGCCGTCTCTGATGATGGTGTTTATCCTGCCCGCCGCGTTCTCGGGGAAGATATCCGACGCCCCGAGGATTATACCGTACGACCTGTCAAGAAAGTCCCTTAGGCTCTCATCCGAATACCTCTCCCAGTTAACGGCAAGCAGGTGGTCATAGAATATGTCGAGAATGACCCTGCTCCAGCGCCTGCGCTCGGGACTTATAAGCCGGGCGCACTCCCTCGTTATCTCATGAGAATCCGTCCAGGCGTCAATCCTTCGGTGCATCGCTATCCCGCGTCTTATGCCTGGGGAATAGCGCTCCTCGGTGAGGCGGCCCTTAACGAAATCGCCCAGAAAATTTCCTATCAGGCATTCCGGGTCATCCCCGGCAAGGCGGATATGGGCAAGATAGTTCATCTGGGGGCATCACCCGGAACTCAGCCGCTCAAGCAGCTTGTTTATTCTTCCGACCATGCTTCCGGGATTCTCCATGTACCCGGCGGCCAAAAGCGTGTTATCAAAGAGCTGCTCAACTATGATTGCGGCGAATTCTGTGTCTTTTTCTCTCATGGAAGCAAGGTTTTTTATAAGCGCATGGTCGCCGTTTATCTCAAGGCGGACAACGGAACGCATATCGGCGCCCGCGCTTATGTTCCTCATGATCCTTTTCATCCCCTGGGTCATGGTGGAATCGGAGTTAAACGCGGCGGCGGGACTCTCAACAAGCCTCCGGCTCATGCGCACGTCCCCGACCCTCTCACCAAGCACTTCCTTCATCCAGCCGCAAAGCGATTTTTCCTCCTCGGAAGGACCCTCAGGGGAACTCTCCGCATCCTTATCCGCAACTCCTATGTCGACGCTGTCGGCGGAAACAATCTTTTTTTCCTCATACTCTCCGAGGGTCGACATCACGAATTCGTCAATCGGCTCGTATATGAAAAGAACCTCGACGTCCTCTGAGCGGAAAAACTCCATGTGGGGCCCGTTCTCAATCGTGTCTCTTTGGGAACCGAACAGGTAATAGATCTCCTCCTGGCCTTCGCGCATCCCCGAGAGATAATCCTCAAAGGAGACCAGTTCCCCCTCCCCCTTGCGTGAGGACTCGAAGCGAAGCAACCCCCGAAGCTGCTCTTTGTGCTCAAAATCCGATGCCACTCCCTCCTTTATGAAAAAACCGAACTTGCCGTAGAAATCGCCGTAACTCTTGGGGTCGTCAGCCGAGTTCTGTTCAAGGAACTTTATGAACCTTTTAGTGATGGCGGAATTAAGCTTCCTCACAAGGGAACTGTCCTGCATGGTCTCCCTTGAGATGTTAAGGGGAATGTCGGCGCTGTCCACCACGCCCTTCAGGAATCTTGCCCACTCGGGAAGAAGGTTCTTGGGAGAGGCGTCTATAAGAACCCGCCTTGAGTAAAGACCCACTGCGGGGTCCATTCTCCCGAATCCCAGGCGCTCCATGTTGTCCTCCGGCACGAACAGAAGCACGTTCATGTCAATCGGGGCTTCCGAGGAGAAATGAAGCCTGTATCTTGGTTCGTCAAAGGAGTTTGTCTGGAACCTGTAGAAGCCTCCGTACTCCTGATCCGTAATCTCGCTCTTGCTGCGAAGCCAGACGGCTTCGGTGGTGTTTATCTGTTCGCCGTTTAGTTTAAGCGGGAAGGGAACAAACGCGGAGTATTTTCTAAGGATGTCCCTTATCACGTCCGGGTCGGAGTACTCCCTGGCATCCTCCTTGAGGGACACTACGACTTTTGTGCCCCTTCTGTGCCCCTTTCCCTTTGTTATCTCGAACACTCCGTCCCCGCTGCTTCGCCAGATGAGATGCTCTGAATTCTTCCTGTAGCCGCGGGTTATCACCTCAACCGAATCGGCAACCATAAAGGAACTGTAAAAGCCAACTCCGAACTGCCCGATCAGGTCCCCCCCTTCGGTCCCGCTTTTCTCCATCGCATCAAGAAAGCTTCTCGAGCCCGAGCGGGCTATCGTTCCCAGATTCTCAACGAGTTCCTTTCTGCTCATTCCGATGCCGTAGTCGGTAAAGGTGATCGTATTGTCCTCGCTCGAGGTGGATATCTCGATTTCAAGCGGGAGAGCCTCGTCGTATATCTCTTTTTCGGTAAGCTGTATGTATCTCAGTTTCTCTAGCGCGTCAGAAGCGTTTGAAACTAGCTCCCTGATGAATATCTCCTTGTCTGTATAGAGGGAATTGATCACGATATCCATCAGCCTTCGCACTTCGGCCTGGAACTCGTGCTTTTCAGTTTTCTCCTTGGTCATCTGAAACCTCCATTAAGCGGCAAATTCCACTTGGAAAAACCTTTTTCACTTAGTAAAAATAAGACTGATTGCTCCCTTGACAAGTGCACGCGGCCCGAGAACCGTTTTTTTTTATACGCTAAATGTCTCAAGACAGCGAGCTTACCGGGGAAAGCTCAGAAAAAAGATATGGGGTCAGGTCTTGGACGAAGCCCCGAAGACAATCAATCCTATTTGCGCCCTATCGCCTCCCCCCAGGCAAAAGCCGCCAGCGCTCCTGGGGTGTCCTTCCACTGATCAAGCCTTTCCTGCCAGTCATCAAACTGCTCCTGACTGGCAATTCCGTGTTTCGTAGCCGCTTCAACTGTATCAGGGGAGAAAAACCAAGCACTAATGAAACCGTGAAGAAAATCAATGTCTTCTTCCGTGCAGAAAGGCTCGAACGAAACGTTCGCGCTTATATCCGAGAAACCGGCCTCGATAAACAGCCGCTTAAGTTCTCTGCCGATCTGAGGGTGGCCCCCGTTAGCCTCGATAAGCTTCGCGAACGTTTCCCATCCGTCCCTCAACGAAGGCTCCAAAAACGAGGAGTCAACAAACATCTCCCGGCTTGAGATGATGCCGCCGGGCTTTAAAACCCGACGCACCTCCGCCAAAACGGCCATCGTGTCCGGGGCGTGCATGAGCACGGCGTGGCAGTGCGCGACGTCAAACCAGTCATTCTCAAAGGGCAGGTCTGTCACGTCAGCGGTCTGAAACACTGCGTTTCGGTGTCCGCCGTCCTTCGCGGCGGCCCATGCGATCTCGATCTGCGAAGCTTCCATATCGACACCGAAAAGCTCTCCGGGTTCAACCGCTTTTGCCAGTCCCACCGAAATCGTTCCGGGGCCGCACCCGAAATCCAGAACGCGCATGCCAGGCTCAAGGTACGGGAGCAGGTGCGCGGCACTAGTCTCTGCGTTACGGCGCCTGAGCAGTTTCTGAAAATCTTCGCTGTATCCCATGGTGTAGCTGGGAGCGGAATTATCTGGGTTTTTGCTGCTGTTCATCAGTCGCTCCTTTGTATATTGAAGGCTGATTATAGCCGCTCCAGGCAGTGTTTTAAAGCGCGCCTGAACCGGAATCCAGCAGAACTTCGACAATTCACATGAAACCGGGGCGATTACCTCCCCCATTTTTTCAAACATCCGCAGGCGAGAGCCCGCATGTCTGGTTTTATTGACTATTATCCTTAGCCTTTTATTATTTTCCGTAGGCTTCGTACTGGGTGGGCCCGTTTTTCCACCCATGCTTACAAAACCAAGACCGTAGAAACCATGAGCACCGGAAGAAAACCTAAGACAAAAACGCCGGACAAGGACATCCCGTCTCTTGATCTGCTTGCAAGACCGAGAAGAAACCGAAAATCCTCTTCCATAAGAAACCTCGTGCGGGAGACCTGTCTTTTGCCTGGAGATCTCATCTACCCGCTTTTTATCCACGATAAAGACGGTGATGAGGAAATAGAATCGATGCCTGGATGCAAAAGGTGGAGCATCCGGGGTCTCGTGGAGGAAGTGAGGGAGTCCCACAGTCTGGGAATAGGCGCGATAATGATTTTCCCGGCAATTGAAGACGGACTTAAATCCCCTTTTGCGGAGGAGTGCTATAACCCCAGGGGGCTGGTGCCAAGAGCCGTAGCAGCCATAAAAAAACAGGTTCCCGAAGTCGCCGTCATAACGGATATCGCGCTTGACCCTTACTCAAGCGACGGGCATGACGGGGTGGTATCCCCCTCGGGGGAAATACTTAACGACGTAACGGTCGAGGTGCTCTGCAAGCAGACACTCTGCCACGCTACCGCGGGAGTCGACATAGTAGCCCCGAGCGACATGATGGACGGGAGGGTCGGAGCAATCAGGGAAATTCTTGACGAAGAGGGTTACACAAACGTTTCGATCATGTCGTACACGGCCAAGTACGCTTCCTCATTTTACGGACCGTTTCGCGGAGCGCTTGATTCAGCTCCCAAGGGCGGGGACAAGATGACCTACCAGATGGACCCCGCCAACTCAACGGAAGCTTTGAGGGAACTGATTCTGGACGAAGAAGAAGGCGCGGACATGGTGATGGTGAAACCCGCAGGGTACTACCTAGATCTGGTATCCCTGTTTCGGGAAAACACCGATCTTCCCCTGGCAGCCTACCAGGTAAGCGGGGAGTACCTCATGATAAAGGCGGCCGCGCAATCGGGGTGGCTTGAGGAGGAAAAAATAATTCTCGAAAGCCTTCTCAGCATAAAAAGGGCCGGAGCCGACATTGTAATCACCTATTTCGCGAAAAAAGCAGCCGAAATTCTCAGCCGGACGCAGGGATGAGGAAAAACCCGGTCCCTCACAGTACGCTTTACAAAATTCTATAATTGTATAAAATTCCGCTTCTCGAAAAGAAACACTGGACAGACAAGATGAAAAAAGACATTCACCCAGATTATAACTACGTGGTTTTTAAGGATTCGTTCACCGGACACATGTTCCTTACGCGCTCGACCAGGACATCCGAGGAGACTACTAAATGGGAAGACGGGAACGAGTATCCGCTTATAAGCGTGGAAATCTCAAGCGACTCTCACCCTTTCTACACGGGAAGGGAAAAGCACTATAAAAAAGAAGGCAGGGTCGAGAAGTTCCGCCGCAAGTACCAGAAAAAGTCCGCCAAGGAAGAGACCGCGGAAACCGAATCACAGTAAAAAAGTCTTAGAAATCTGCCGTTTTCTTCGTAACCAAGTGGGGGAAGATGTAGCTGCAAAAACTGTGGTTGCAAAAATGGTTTGATCACTTTTTCTTTACGCTAAGAGCAACAAACAGGGGCTGGCAGAATTTCTATTGATTCCTGTTAATCATTCGGTAAATTCCATTATTAAGAGTATGCGACAAAACCTGCTTGCGACTGCTGAGGGGAGCCCTGAACTCCAAAAGTTCCGTAGGAGAAGATGCAGCCCTCCTCGCATACTCCAGGTGATGGAACCATGCATCCAAGCACACCCCAAGTGCAGTGGTGGTTTCCTAGCCATTGATTCACGAGTTTCTTGCCCACCATTTCCTTTGCCAAGTTTTGTTACCTGCTGTTAACCAAAGAATTAATCAGTATCTTTGATCTGCTGGCGATTAGTGAGCTTTCATCAAACACGTGCTTATTGAAGTCTCTAACTTCATGGTCTTTAATTTCTAGCAACTCCTCTTTGCCAGAATAATAAGCGGGAGATACTGCCACATCGTATGCTATTGGGAGCCAGAGTTCCGCATTTGGCTCGGAAATGTGGTTCCAACCAGAAGTTTTTATATACGGTTTACTTCCTATTATAAAACTCTTTTTCGGTTTTTTGATTATTGCAATGGCTAAACCTTTTTTTCTAATATATGGCAACAATTCTCCCTTCATTAAGTAGTTAATAATAGATGCACCTTTGGCATTATGTATAATCCTATTTCGCTTATCTGGATCCTCTATAGTTGTGCGTTCTTCCTCAGTTAGTGGTCCAATTTCTTTTTCGTAGTCTTCTATTATTTCATCAACACTTTTGTGGTCTATGAACGGATCAATCATTTCTGGTACACGGATTAGTTGGCAACAGAAAAATGTGTCCCATGTTTCTTTATCTTCAAGATTTAGTTCGGGCACATTGCTGGTTCTTGCACTATTTATTATTCTGTCCACTACTGGTTTACTATCGTTTTCAATATAGGAGAGGAACTCCTCTACTATAGGATGCCTCTTACCAGATTCATCATATTGGCTGTAGAAATATTTTCTTGTGAATAATTTGTTGGGAGTAGAGGGTAATACTTCTTTTTGGTGAGAACGCTTATCAAAAAAATATAGTCGTCCATGTTTGTCTGTGAAATTATTTAGTAGCATTTTAGGAATATAATGTTGGCGTTTTGGTTGCTGTGTCATTAACCACTCTAAGGAATTGGGATGGAGAAAGGCTGTTGCTGTTATTATTGCCGTTTATTATTTAATAGGAACTTATATACATAACTAGACAAACCACCCTATCTGTAAAAGGTTAGCCACCTTTCCAATTTCTCATTTTTTTATTTACAAAGCTTCAATCCGTCATCTATCAATGGACCAATGCTAATACGAAGCGGGTGTTCGCCATGTTTGGATGCCCATTCTTCACCATATACGGGATGGTACGCCCAAATATCCTCAAGGTTATAGATCGGTCCACCAATATATCGGTCAATTATCCATTGTGCTCGAGCCGACCCATTCACAGGGTAATAGCGTTCATTGACATAAATGTAGATACCTAGTCCTCCCTTGCATAACAAGGTTGCTTCAGAAACGGTTAAAGGCCACTTGTCCCCATAATCTGATTGTTTTATCGTTTTTGAATTAGCGGTTCCACATGCCACTCCGAAAAAAATGAGGAAAGTAGTGGACCCCAAAATTTAGACAGCGTCTTAAGTGTATTTCTTTGATATTTTAATAAATATAGAGGAGGTACACAATGAGGAGCAAGAGGCGTAATCATTCACCGGAATTCAAGGCGAAGGTAGCGTTGTCAGCGGT
>CAYSDX010000094.1:0-4797 GCA_964429945.1 uncultured Spirochaetia bacterium
CGCCTGACCACGCTTCGACAGTATGTTCGTTATCGCCGCCGTTAACGTCGTCTTCCCATGATCCACATGACCTATTGTCCCTATGTTTAAATGAGGCTTCCCCCTCTCAAACTTCTCCTTCGACATTACTCGTTGACCTCCTTACTTAAAAAGAACATGAAAATATCAGCTAACATTCGCTGTCTGTTGTAACTCCTCGGCTATGTTGGCAGGCAGAGCAAAATAATGGGAAAATTCCATAGTGAATAACCCCCTCCCCTCGGTCATTGACCTTAAGCTGGTCGCGTAACCGAACATTTCTCCAAGCGGAACTTCCGCCTTCACCGCCTGCATAGCGCCTCTCATTTCCGTACTGCTCACTCTTCCCCGCCTCGAACTCAGGTCACCTATAACGGTTCCCATGTGGGCTTCTGGAACAACCACCTCAAGCTTCATCACGGGCTCAAGGACAACCGGAGAAGATTTATGAACCGCTTCCTTAAATGCCATGGAACCCGCGATCTTAAAGGCAATCTCAGAAGAGTCGACATCGTGAAAGGAACCGTCGTAAAGCGTGACCGCCACGTCAACAACCGGGTATCCGGAGACGACACCGGTTTCCATCGCCTCGACTATTCCCTTCTGCACCGCCGGAATAAACTCCTTCGGAATCACTCCTCCCTTTATCTGATCATGGAACTGGAATCCTTCGCCCCTTTCAAGAGGCTCCACCCTTATCTTCACATGGCCGTACTGACCGCGTCCGCCGGTCTGTCTTATGTATTTTCCTTCGGTTGCGGAAGTATCAGTTATCGTTTCTCTGTATGCAACCTGAGGCTTGCCTACATTGGCATCAACCTTGAATTCTCTTCTAAGCCTGTCGACGATTATCTCGAGGTGAAGCTCTCCCATCCCGGAAATCACCGTCTGACGGGTCTCCTCGTCGGTTTTCACCTTGAAGGAGGGATCCTCCATGGCAAGCTTGCTCAGAGAAAGGCCGAGTCTTTCCTGGTCGGCGTTTGACTTCGGCTCTATGGCAATCGAAATAACCGGATCTGAGATATGAAGACTCTCAAGAATCACGGGATTCGAATCCGAGCACAGGGTATCGCCCGTTAGGGTGTTCTTGAGCCCCACCGCGGCCGCTATGCCTCCAGCCTCAACCTCCTTTATGTCCTCGCGCTTCTCCGCGTGCATGCGAAGAAGTCTTCCGATTTTTTCGTTTTTAAGGTTGGATGAATTGTAAACCGTTGTGCCTGATTTAAGTTTTCCTGAATAAACACGAAGGTAGGTAAGCTGGCCGACGAAAGGATCTGACATAATCTTAAACGCAAGCGCGGAGAAAGGTTCCTCCTTATCCGGCTTTCTCTCAACTTCCTCGTCGGTTTTGGGATGAATGCCTTTTACCGCAGGAAGATCCACGGGAGCCGGCATGTATTCCACAACGGCATCGAGCAGCAACTGAACTCCCTTGTTCTTAAAGGCCGACCCCAGCATCACGGGAATTATGGTCGCGTCAATTGTCTGTCGTCTGATGGACTTTCGGATCATCTCTTCGGGGACATCCTCTCCGTCGAGATAAAGCTCCATTATCTCCTCGTCGTTATCAGAAAGGGCTTCTAAAAGCTTCTCCCTGTACTCGGCCGCGCGCTCTTTGGTGTCCTCGGGAATATCTATGAATTCAAACTTGGCCCCAAGGCTCTCTCCGTCCCACACCGCCATTTTCATCCTTATAAGATCAACTATCCCGGTGAACTCTTCACCATCGAACCACGGAATCTGAAGACACACAGGATTAGCGTTAAGTCTTTCTATTATCTGGTCCACAACCCTGTAAAAATCCGCCCCCACCCTGTCCATCTTGTTCACAAAACACATTCTCGGAACCGAGTAACGATCAGCCTGCCCCCACACTGTCTCAGTCTGAGGCTCGACTCCTCCAACGCAGTCAAACACGACCACCGCCCCGTCAAGCACCTTGAGCGATCTTTCGACCTCTATGGTGAAATCAACGTGACCGGGGGTATCTATAATGTTTATCCTGCAGTCTTTCCAGAAACACGTAGTGGTGGCGGAAGTGATGGTGATACCCCTTTCGCGTTCCTGCTCCATCCAGTCCATGGTCGCCGCCCCTTCGTGCACTTCGCCTATCTTGTAGGTTATACCGGTATAGAACAGTATTCTTTCAGTAGTGGTGGTCTTGCCGGCGTCTATGTGGGCAACTATTCCAATGTTCCTTACCCTGTCTATGGGAAATATCTGCTCTGACACCTTAATCCTCCGGGGAATTACCACCTGTAGTGGGCAAAGGCCCTGTTGGCCTCGGCCATTCTATGAATATCTTCTTTTTTCTTGACCGCGCTGCCCCTGTTGTTATGGGCATCGATTATCTCTGAAGCGAGCTTGTCTATCATCGATTTTTCCGATCTTGAGCGGGAGGAGTTTATAAGCCACCTGATCCCGAGGGACTGCTTTCTGAAAGAACTCACCTCCATGGGGACCTGGTAGTTGGCTCCGCCGACGCGCCTCGACCTTACCTCAACTGAGGGCCTCACCTTATCAAGAGCGTCGTGGAAAACCTCAAGGGGGTCTTTTCCGGTTTTTTCCTTTATCTTTTCAAGAGAACCGTAGAAAATTTTTTCCGCCTTGCTCTTTTTGCCGTCGTACATGAGGCTGTTTATAAACTTGGCGACTATAGGATCTCCGGTTCTTGAATCCGGAGCCAGTTTTCTTCTTGCTACCCTACCTTTTCTCGGCATATTCTGATTCCCTGCCCCCTACTTAGGCTTTTTGGCTCCGTACTTGGATCTCCCGTTTCTTCTGCTCTCAACTCCGGTCGAGTCAAGAGTCCCCCTGACTATGTGGTACCTCACTCCGGGAAGGTCTTTTACCCTTCCACCCCTTACAAGCACAACAGAATGCTCCTGCAAGGTGTGTCCTTCTCCGGGGATATACCCCGTGACTTCTATGCCATTTGTAAGCCTTATTCTGGCCACCTTCCTAAGCGCCGAGTTGGGCTTTTTTGGAGTGGTGGTGTAAACCCTCACACAGACCCCTCTTCTCTGGGGACACTTCTGAAGAGCCCTGGCCTTACTTTTCTTCTTGGCCGCCTCTCTTCCCTTGTTTAACAACTGACTTATCGTAGGCATAAAAACCCCTTCCCGAAATTTGGATAATCCGATCATTATAAGCTTAATAACAAGCTGATGTCAATAAGCTTGAGGAAAAAAAACTTAAAGACCCAAACCGAGGGAAGGACTATATTACAGGAAGAAAAGAGGTTTTCAACAGAAATTTCCATACGCAACTGCCCAAGGGAATTCTTGCCGAGGAATTTCTGTATTCTTAGTTAGTTAGAACCGATTTTCTAGCACTGTTCTTGCCTGACAATTAAAAGACAGGTGCAGTAAAATCAAGAGAATTTGCAAGGAGGGCCAATGTAGACAATCCCGCATAATTTCCTCCGCAGTTTCGCGTAACGATGGAATAGCAGAGAAGGAACCCAAACTCAAAAGGAACAGAAATATGGTTTCAGGGTTATTTATCGATCCCCGACGCGCAAAAGCGCCTTTTTCCCTATATCTGTTCTGTAAACGAGGTTTCCCTCGGAAATGGAATCAACGGCTTTATACGCACTCCGTATCGACTCCTCTATAGTATCACCGAGAGAAGTGACTCCAAGAACCCTTCCGCCATTTGTAACCAGCTTGTCCCCGGAAAGAGCGGTTCCCGCGTGAAAAATCACCGTCTCGCGAGTATCGGCGAAGTCTTCGAGTTTTTTAAGTTCCACACCTTTGTCGTAGCTTCCGGGATAGCCTTTTGAAGCCATAACTACACAGACACAGAAACCCTCTCTCCACTCTATCGGGTCATTCTTCATCTTGCCTTGCGCTATAGAATGAAGAACAGGAACAATGTCCGATTCCATTCTCATAAGAAGCGGCTGCGCCTCGGGATCGCCGAAGCGGCAGTTAAATTCAAGCACTTTAAGGCTTTCGTCTTTTATCATCAATCCGGCGTAGAGAATTCCCTTGTAGGTTCTGCCCTCGGATTTCATTGCCCGTACGGTCGGAACCATAACCTCGTCAATTATCCTTTGCCTCAGCTCGTCAGTAACCACCGGGGCGGGAGCGTAGGCTCCCATGCCTCCCGTGTTTGGTCCCATGTCCCCGTCAAAAATCGGCTTATGGTCCTGGGATGGCTCCAAGGGGAGTATGTTCTCCCCGTCGGTGAAGGCGAAGAAAGAAGCTTCCTCTCCCGTAAGAAATTCCTCTATTACGACCTTCGCCCCCGCTTGGCCGAACGCTTCATGCTCCATCATGGAGCGAACCGCGTCTTCTCCCTCCTCGCGAGAGGGGCATATGATAACCCCTTTGCCGGCGGCAAGACCGTCGGCCTTCACCACGAAGGGAGGTTCAGCTTCCGCCACCTTGGCAAGCGCCTGCTTGATATCGGTAAAAACAAAATATTCTCCTGTCGGAATGCCGTATTTCTTCATAAGGTCTTTTGAGAAACTCTTGCTTCCCTCAAGCTCCGCCGCGGCTTTTGAGGGACCGAAAATCAGAAAGCCCTCTTCTTCAAAGAAATCGGTTATCCCTTCGCAAAGAGGCTGCTCGGGGCCAACGACCGTAAGATCCACAGACTCTTTCTTGACAAACTGCGCAAGCGAATCAAAATCCCCCACGCCGATATCAAGACACTCGGCATGGCGGCTTATCCCGGCGTTTCCGGGAGCACAGTAGGTTTTCTCCACCAAGGGACTCTGGCTTATCTTCCAGCAAAGAGCATGCTCCCTTCCACCTCCTCCGACAACAAGTA
>CAYSDX010000095.1:0-3491 GCA_964429945.1 uncultured Spirochaetia bacterium
CACGTCCCTTTTCTTTCCGTGCTCTTTCCTGGAAGGCTCAGGTTCAGAACCGAGGAGTCGGGAGAGAATACGCTTATAATCCATGGCGGTCTTGCCGATGTGAAGGACGACACCATCAGCATTCTTACCGACCAGTCGGAGGACCCTGACGAAGTTGACATCTCGGCCGCTAAAAAAGACGCCGAGGCTTTCCAGAAGGAACTTGACGAACTTCAGGACGCGGAATCCTCGCAGAGGGAAGAGCTTGATAAAAAGCTCAGGATAGCGCGTGCCAGAGCGGGGGAGTGATCGGAGATATCGACGGGCTGGACAAGCAGCGTCACTTCTGTTCCCTCCAGAGTTATGTAGACCGATTCTGTCAGTTTTTCCTGCATGGGATAGAGCAGAGCAAGACATTTAACCCCGTACCCTGAAGCGTAGCTTCCCATCTGATACATGTCCGCTTGTGATATTCCCAGATTCTTCTCTCTTTCGTCGAGCATTTTCCACTTCGTATCGGCGATCATGACGACCTGATTGTTGTTTCTGTCCACAAAGGAGATGTCGGGTTTCATTCTAAAGACGGGTTCACCCGAACCGTCTAACTTTGCGAAATATTTAAGAGGTCCCTGTTCCCTTAACCGAAGACCCTGGATGCTCGCTTCCTTGCGCAGCTCGGAGGCTACATAAGCTTCGAACAGCCTGTTCATGTCGAATAGAAGCGAAAGGCAGTTTTTCTTCCCGGCTACTACATCCGGGTAAAGTCCCTCAAGGAAATATCGGCACTGATCGAATATCGGTTCGTATCGTTCGGTGAGGCGATCGAAACTCAGCGAATCAAGTGTTGAGATGTCTGCGACGGAGTCGGTTACTGGTTCGAATCGTGCGTGTAGTTCGGAGACCTCTCGCAAGGTCCGGTTTCCCGTTGCCGCTTTTAATAGTATTCCAAGCACATATTTCAGTATTTTGTTGTAAGCGTTATCAGCGCTTAATTCATCATACCGACAAAAGAGCCTTTCTTGGTGAACTAGGTTTCGTCTCAATTGCTGATCTACTCTCAGTTTTCCCCGTAGCACGTTCAGATTTTTTTCGCGTCTTATGTATTTTCGAATCATTCCACGCGTCAATTGGATGCGCAGGCGCTCGCAGAAATGCAGTATGAATATGTCAAGAAGGTTACGTTTCTGGGGGGAAATTCCCGCAGGACCCACTTCATGGAGCTTAAGGCGGCGGGCTTTTGAGAGCATACGGATAAGTGCACTTCTACTGGATCCACGGTCCTCTGCTTCCACACCGTAAATCTTCGGAAGAATTTCTATGGACAGGTCTCCAAGCGAAATGACTCCACAGTGGGATGCGAATTTTACTTCTTTGTTTCCCCAGTACCATGCTTTTGCCGGAAATTTTTTTTCGAGTTTTTCGAGAAGTGTGGCGTGTTTTTGTCCCAGTTCTTTTCGTTCACTCGTGCGAGAGTGAACGATGGGAATTGCTTCGTGCTCGACAACGGTGAGGACTTCCGCCATCAGTTACCCTCTTCGTATATTTTCCTGATTGCGTCTGGAGTGATCTCGTCTTCTGGTGCCACCCAATATTCAATCGAATCCTCAAAATCATCATGATCAAATCCGAGGACTTTTTTTTCCTCTAATATCTTGTGTTTTATAATCTGCGGTTCGCGCGGCTCGGGTTTTTCTCCACCTGTTTTTACATCTCTGAATACGAGTTGAATCCTGTGCCAGTCATCGTAAAAATACTCTTGGAGAAGAGGAATAATCCGGGAAAGCAGCACATTTTTAAGCTCGCTGAAATCGCGAACGTCAATAAGGTAGGAATGTCCGATGGTCATGTCTCTGCTCAGAAGAAAACGTATTCGGCTATTTATTGCCTCAAGCATTGCGCACAGGTCTATGGTGCCGCCTTCGCCGTCCTCTATTTGGCCGTCGCCTAATGAGCCCCTGATCACACTTGGGTCTGGCATGAGTTCCTGGAACTGAAACCTGCGGCGAAGAGCGGTGTCTAGGAGGGCTATCGAGCGGTCGGCCGTATTCATCGTTCCGTAGACATCCAGATTGGCTGGAACCCCGAATTGCTCCCCGGAATAGGGAAGAGTCAGCGTCATACCTGACTCTGGCGATCCGTCTTCTCCGTATGTCACTCTCTTGTCCGTTTCAAGCAGGGTGATGAGTTCTCCGAATATGCTGGCGATATTTCCCCTGTTGATTTCGTCAATGAAAATTGCGTACCTCTGTTCTGGGTCTTTTTTCGCTTTCTGACAGATTCGCTTGAATACTCCGGGAACGACTTTGTATTCAACCTGCCCTGTTTCTTCATTTTGCTGGGGCCTTATGCCCTCGACGAAATCTTCGTAACTGTAAGCCTGATGAAAGGTCACGAATTCAAACCGCTGATCATACGACTCATGATCCAATTCACATTCAAATTTTTCGTCAGACAATTCACGGTTTGGTCCGGCTTTCCATTTCT
This sequence comes from uncultured Spirochaetia bacterium, assembly GCA_964429945.1. GTDB lineage: Bacteria > Desulfobacterota_D > UBA1144 > Nemesobacterales > Nemesobacteraceae > Nemesobacter. The sequence goes on from CAYSDX010000095.1 coordinate 2,464, forward strand.
TGGCAAGTTCCACATGCCGTTTCCACTTAGGCTCCTCACCGCATTTTTCTTCCCAGTCATTAACAAGATACCATCTCTTGTTAGGATGCTGGCCAAATACAAAAGGCGGGCGGTCGTACTTGGTTGCTTGAACGACTTCTGAACTTTTAGCAGTATGTTCTTTGAGGTCTGTGAATATTGAGTTGAGGATGTTTTTATTGTCCTTCATGGGTCTTCTTATACGAACATATTCATGTGTCGATATCTCAGTGAGTGTTGCATCCCTGCCCAAGTCATACAATGCCCCGATAATTATGGTTAGCCACTCTGGGTCAGATGACTCAAATTCTTGGCGGAGCCAATCTTCTCTGGTTTGATCCCGCTTTCTGCTTAGGGTTAGGTTTTCTGCCGACTGAATTTGTCTTTTGCCAGAATATTTTTCAGTTAGCCTGTTGAGTCGGTAGGTTTTTCCGGTTCCAGGGGGGCCGTAAAGAATCAGATTCTCGGTTTTTTTAGGTGTTGGCTTAGGGCTCGGAGGATTTCCATTTTGCCACTCATTTAGAGGCGGGTTATAAAAGTCAAGTTCGGAAGTTCCGTGCTCTTTTTCTTTCTCGTGTCGTATTTCAAGGAGAAAGTGATCTATTTCTACCGGCGACAGTTTCCGACCCGCTTCTTCTTTAAACTTGCTGACAATTTCTTCTCGGTGGTATGTGCTGAATATGCGCTCGAAGTTGTCAGGGAAAAGTAAAAACAGGATCATGTGACGCGACTGGCGGGTTGCGGATTTTGGAATCTTTTTCTCAATATATTCGGCAAACTCCCATCCGCTGGAGAGAAGAAGCTCCTTGCGCCGTCTTGCAGAAAGCTTTTTCAATTCAATCATGAGTAGAACGAAAAACTCCCATTCCCACGCAAGCCTAGCCTGAATTCCCAACAATAATAAACAGCCTGACATTTCGGGGGAATGGTTTCAGCTTCCGCAGGCCTTTCAGTACCACAGCTATACTTCTATCTACAGGTATTAGCAATCATTATCCACTCTGTTATCT
>CAYSDX010000096.1:0-24388 GCA_964429945.1 uncultured Spirochaetia bacterium
TAATGCCGGGGGACAATGTGAGCATGGACGTTGAGCTGATAGCGCCGGTGGCGATGGAGGAGCAGCTTCGGTTCGCGATAAGAGAAGGTGGAAGAACGGTGGGGGCTGGGGTAGTAACTGAGATTGTTGAGTGATGGGTAAGGCTTCGAAAATAAGAATAAAGCTTAAGTCTTTTGACTACAGGCTTCTTGATAATTCCACGGAGGAAATTGTCGATACCGCCAAGAGAACCGGTGCGAGAATAGCCGGTCCGGTGCCGCTTCCCACCAGTATAAACAGGTACTGCGTGCTGCGCGGTCCTCACGTGAACAAAAACTCAAGAGAACATTTCGAAATAAGAACGCACAAAAGGCTTGTAGACATACTTGAACCTACACAGCAGACAATAGACGAACTGATGAAACTAAATCTTGCTTCGGGTGTGGAAGTGGAGATAAAACTTACGGGCTCGTAAAAAAATGATTCAGGGACTTATAGGAAGAAAAAGGGGAATGACCGAGTTCTTTAACGACGACATGGTGAAAGTCATCACTACCGTCGTTGAAGCGGGTCCGTGCCTGGTTATTTCGAAGAAAACCAAGGACACAGATGGCTACGACGCCGTTCAGCTTGGTTTTGAAGAGGTAAAGCCCCAGAGAGTTACGCGTCCCATGAAGGGGCATTTCGCAAAAGCCGGGGTGAGTCCCACAGCAAAGCTCAGAGAGTTTTCTGCCACGGTTGATGATTACGACGTAGGAGATGTGGTAAAAGTTGACATCTTTAAGGTAGGGGATGTCCTTGATGTTACCGCTAAGAGCAAGGGCAAGGGGTTCGCCGGAACCATAAAACGCCATAATTTCTCAAGACAGCCGATGTCCCACGGCGGCATGGCTCACAGAAGGCCTGGCTCCATAGGACAGGCTTCGTATCCGGCCAAGGTATGGAAAGGCCTGAAGATGCCGGGGCGCATGGGCGGAAAGAATGTAACGGTTCAGGGCGTCAAAATCGTTGATATAGATATTGAGAAGAACCTTCTCTTTGTAAAGGGATCAGTTCCGGGCCCTGTGGGAGGAACGGTTTTTCTCCGGCACACGTCAAAGGGGGCGAAAGATGCTCCAAGTTGACGTCTACGACATCGCCAGGAAGAAGGTGGGAACAATGGAGCTTAGCTCCGAGATCTTTGAAGCTCCGGTGAGAAAGCACCTACTTCATGAAGTTGTTAACTGGCAGCTTGCCAAAAGAAGGGCTGGAACCGCGTCCACCAAAACAAGGGGTGAAGTCCGTGGCGGCGGGGCAAAGCCTTGGAAACAGAAACACACGGGTCGCGCGAGGGCGGGATCCAGACGTTCCCCGATCTGGCGCAAAGGTGGTGTGGTTTTCGGGCCGAAACCGAAAGATTGGTCTTACTCGATTCCGAAGAAAGTCAGGAAGGGGGCGCTTGTCTCAGCTCTTTCGAGCCGCTTCAGTGAAGGGGCCATAGTCGTGCTTGACAGTTTTGAGCTTCCGGAAATAAAAACCAGACAGGTAGCGAAATTCATGAAGGATTTTGAATTTTCCCAGGCCCTTGTTGTTGTCGGTTCGGACAATGAAAATCTCCACAAGTCGGCGAGAAACATACCTGACGTAAAAGTGCTGAAAGATGAGGGGATTAACGTATACGACCTGCTTAGACACAAAAATATAGTTATGGTGCGGGATTCTGTTGAAAGAATTCAGGAGAGACTCTCATGAAAGACCCACGATCGGTCATAAAGCTTCCTATAATCACCGAAAAAAGCACCGAAGCCAGGGAAGACGGCTGGTATGTCTTTTCCGTCGACAGGAGATGCAACAAGAAGGAAATACAGGATTCCGTTGAGAAGATCTTCGGCGTCAAGGTGGACAGGGTAAGAACGCTTGTGCTTCCTGGGAAAAGAGTGAAAAGATTCGGCAGGGTCGTAGGAAAGAGATCGGCGGTTAAAAAGGCTTACGTGAAGCTCAGGGAAGGAGAAATTAACCTGTTTGAGGGAGTTTGATCATGGGAGTGAAGAAATATAACCCCACATCTCCGGGAAGAAGGTTCATGTCCGGGTTTGATTTTGAGGAAGTAACATCCAAGAAGCCCCACAAGTCCCTTACCGTTTCGCTTAAGAAAAACTCCGGCCGCAACTCAAACGGAAGGGTTACCAGCTTCAGGAAAGGCGGCGGTCACAAAAAACGCTACAGGATAATAGATTTCAAAAGGGACAAGCACGGGGTTCCCGCAAGAGTCATATCGATTGAGTATGACCCGTACCGTTCAGCCAGAATAGCGCTTCTTGCCTACGCTGACGGTGAGAAAAGGTATATTATAGCTCCTGCGGGTCTTAAAGTGGGTGATGAGTTGAATTCCGGACCCGGGGTGGAAGTTTCAGCCGGAAACGCCCTTCCCATAGAGAATATTCCTGTCGGTACGGTTATTCACAACATAGAGATAAGGCCTGGAGGCGGGGGGAAGCTGGTTCGTTCCGCCGGTTCGGCGGCTCAGATTGTCGCTAAAGACGGCAACTACGCCCAGATAAAGCTCGCCTCGGGAGAAATAAGGCTTATCCACCTGCGGTGCATGGCTACCGTGGGGAGAATCGGCAACACCGAGAACGAGCTCATAGTCTGGGGCAAGGCCGGGAGATCTCGCCACAAGGGCATCAGGCCCACGGTTCGCGGGGTTGCGATGAATCCGGTTGATCATCCCCATGGGGGAGGAGAAGGCAAGGCGACCAAGGGAAACCCCCATCCAGTTTCACCTTGGGGATGGATTACCATAGGGAAAAAGACGAGAAACAACAAGAGAATGGACAAGTACATAGTTAAGCCGAGAAGAATTGGCTACGGAATGGATTAGTCGCGGGAGCTTAGGATGGCAAGATCGAGTAAAAAGGGACTGTACGTACACGAAAAACTTATGAAGAAAGTTGACCAGGCGCAGAGTTCCGGAAGCCAGAAAATCATCAAGACCTGGTCAAGAGCCTCAATGATAATACCGGAGATGATAGGAATGACTTTCGCGGTTTACAATGGGAAGAGATTTGTCCCCGTATTTGTGTCTGAACAGATGGTCGGACACAAACTGGGCGAGTTCTCTCCCACGAGAACTTACCACGGTCATGCGGGTGACAGAAAAGCTAGGAAAAAATAGTAATAACAGAGAATAACAGATGGTTTCTAAAGCAGTACATAAATATGCCAGGGTGTCGCCGAAAAAGGCCAGGGTGGTTCTTGACCTCATAAGAGGCAAAGGCGTTGAGGAAGCTTCCTCGATTCTGCTTTCCGCCCGCAAGAGGGTCTCGCCGCTGATCTCGAAGGTGCTGAAGTCGGCGGTGGCCAATGCCTCCGAAAAAGGATACAGCGACATTGACTCCCTTTACGTAAAGGAAGTCTACGCGACGCAGGGCCCGACACTGAAACGTTTTCGGGCTAGGGCGATGGGAAGGGCTTTTGCCCGTAAAAGCAAGATGAGTCATATAACGATAGTACTTGAACAGAGGGGATTCTGAATTGGGCCAGAAAATTAATCCTATAGGACTTCGCATTGGAATAACCAAGTCGTGGGATTCCAAGTGGTTTGCTGAAAAACAGGTGTACAGGTCTTTGCTTAAAGAGGATATAGAAATCCGCAACTACATAAAAAAGACCTTTTATCAGGCTGCCATCTCGAACATTGAGATCGAAAGGGCCGCGGCGGACAAGGTCAGGATTCTTGTGTACGCAGCAAGGCCCGGGATCATCATAGGAAGAAAGGGTCAGGAAATAGAGCAACTGAAGAAAAAACTTCAGGGGATGACCGGAAAAGGCATATTTCTCGATATAAGGGAAGTAAAAAGACCCGAAACCGACGCGCAGCTCGTCGCGGAGAACCTTGCTCTTCAGCTTGAAAGAAGGGTTGCGTACAGAAGGGCCATGAAGAGAGTGCTTTCCTCCTCCATTAGAGCCGGAGTTTTGGGAATAAAAGTCATGGTCTCCGGGCGTCTCGGCGGAGCCGAAATAGCGAGAAGGGAATGGTATAGAGAAGGGAGAGTTCCTTTGGGAACGCTCCGCGCGGATCTTGACTACGGGATTACCGAAGCGTCGACTACCTACGGAGTGATAGGTGTGAAAGTCTGGATATTCAAGGGCGAGATAATACAGAAAAAGACAAAAGAACGGGCAAGTGAGGCCCATGAGGGTGTAGATACCGATGCTTCAGCCTAAAAAGATGAAGTACAGAAAGCAGTTCAAGGGAAGAAACAGGGGAGCTGCGACCCGGGGAACGAAGTTCGCTTTCGGCGATCTCGCGCTTCAGACCGTGGAAAACGGGACGATTACATCAAGACAGATAGAGGCCGCCCGTATTGCTATCACTAGGCACGTAAAAAGAGGGGCAAATCTCTGGATAAGAATATTTCCCTATAAACCCATTACCAAAAAACCCGCCGAGACCAGGATGGGAAAAGGTAAAGGGGATGTTGACAGTTACGTAGCTCCGGTAAAAAGAGGACAATTCCTTTACGAGATATCCGGAGTAAGTGAAGAGCTTGCGCGCTCGGCCTTAAGACTTGCTTCCTACAAGCTTCCTCTCAAAACCAGGATAGTAACCAGAAGCGAGGAGGAGCTTGTCTGATGGCGACAAATGCCGAAGAACTCAGAAACCTTACGCCTGAGGAACTGAGCAAACGCCACCGTGATGCGGCCGAAGAGCTTTTCAATGTCAGGATACAGGTTGCTACCGGACAGAACTCAAATAACGCAAGGATAAAACAACTGAGAAGAGAAATTGCAAGAATACTTACCATAAAGAAGCAGCGGGATATCGCCTCGGGGAGTTGATTCTATGGAAAGAGGAAAGTTAAAGACGAGAACGGGAGTTGTGGTAGGTAACAAAATGGACAAGACCGCGGTTGTGGAAGTGCAGCGGACCAAGAGTCACGGTCGGTACAAAAAGCAGATAAGGGTCAGCAGGCGATTCAAGGTTCATGACGAACGCAACGAGTGCAACATCGGGGACAAGGTTGTAATAATAGAGTCAAGACCCCACAGCAAGACTAAGAGGTGGAGGCTGGGCAAAGTGGTCAGCCAGGTCGCGGGCGCGTAAGGCGGGTTTTTTGATTTCGCGGGCGACGGGAGAGAGAAGAAATGATTCAGTCAAGCACATATCTGGACTCGGCGGATAACACCGGAGCCAAAAGACTGTTCTGTATAAAGGTCCTTGGAGGTTCCGGAAGAAAATACGCGCGGCTTGGAGATGTGGTTGTGGTTTCGGTCAAGCAGGCCATTCCGAAGTCCAAGGTGGAGAAAGGTTCTGTTCACAAGGCGGTAATAGTCAGGGTGAGAAAGGAGCAGAGGAGACCCGATGGCACCTATGTGCGCTTTGATAATAACGCCGCCGTTATTATAGACAAGGAGAACGAGCCGATAGGCACGAGGGTTTTCGGGCCGATCGCGCGTGAACTAAGGCTCAAGGGTTTTATGAAAATTATCTCGCTTGCCCCGGAGGTTGTATGAACATGTCTGCTGGGAAAAGAAAGTTTCACATAAAGGCCGGGGATACGGTCTATGTGGTTGCGGGCAAGGAGAAGGGGAAAACCGGCAAAGTGCTGAGAATTGACCGGGACGCGGAAAAGGTCTTTGTGGAAAAGCTCAACATCATAAAGAGGCACAGCCGTCCGACCCAGAAGAACCCCGGCGGTGGCATTATCGAGAAAGAGGCAGGAATCCACGTCTCAAACCTGATGCTCTACGATTCTGAGAGCGGAAAGCCTGCAAAGGTCGGGTACAGGATTGGCGAGGATGGCGGAAAAGTGAGATATAACAGGAAGACTGGAAAGGAAATCTGAGAAAATGATTCCGAGAATAAAGGATATGTATATGCGCGAGGCCGTGCCCGCGCTGATTGAGAAGTTCTCCTACGGAAACACCATGCAGGTTCCCAGGCTTGAGAAGATCGTGGTGAACATGGGGCTCGGGAGGCTTAGTGAAGCGGGGAGGCAGACAAAGGTGATAGATGAAGCTGTCTCGGAATTGGCGGACATAACGGGACAAAGGCCGGTGATCACCAAGGCGCGAAAGTCCGTTGCGGGTTTTAAGCTCAGGGAAGGTCAGCCGATAGGTTGCATGGTCACGCTTCGGGGGGAGAGGATGTATGAGTTTTTCGACCGTCTGGTGAATCTGGCTCTTCCAAGGGTAAGAGATTTTAAGGGTCTTTCACCTCGGGCTTTTGACGGTTCGGGCAATTATACTCTGGGGATAAGAGAACATCTGGTTTTTCCTGAAATAGATTACAGCAAGGTCCAGTATAACAAGGGTATGAACGTGAGTGTGATTACGACTTCAAAAACGGATGCCGAAGCTATGGAGCTTCTAGCTTGTCTCGGGGTGCCGTTTGCGAAGAATTAAAAGAGAGGAATTATGACAAGAAAAGCGTTACTTGAGAAATCGAAGAGAAAGCCAAAGTTTCGCGTGCGCGCGGTTAACCGTTGCGCGCTTTGCGGAAGACCGAGAGGTTTTATGAGGAAATTCGGCATTTGCAGGATTTGCTTCAGGTCTCTTGCCAGCAGGGGACATCTTCCGGGCGTTAGAAAGGCGAGTTTCTAAGATATAGGTTGGAGAAGAAATGACGGATCCGATTGCAGATATGTTAACCAGGATAAGGAACGCCTTTATGGCCGGCCACGATCAGGTCGAGATTCCCGGTTCTGTTATAAAAGGTGAGATTGCCAGGGTTCTTACCGAGGAAGGCTACGTGGGGAGTTACGAAATCACCGAAGAAGGGGTAAAGAAAACCATAACTATCAAACTGAAATACAGTCCTGACGGCAAGGCGGCCATAGAGGAGATAAAAAGGATAAGCAAGCCATCGAGAAGGGTTTACGTGAGCAAGGATGATATTCCGAGGGTCCGGGGAGGAATGGGAATTTCAATACTTTCCACTTCAAGCGGAATAATGACCGGAGTTGCTGCAAGGAGCCAGAAAATAGGCGGGGAGATCCTCTGCACGGTGATCTGAGGACAAACGGATGTCAAGAATAGGAACAAAACCGGTAGTTATTCCCGATGGAGTGACAGCGACGCCCAGAAAGGGATCTGTTGAAATCAAGGGACCTAAGGGAAGTCTTAAGGTTCCTGTGCCTGAGGGCATAAAAGCCGCGCTTCAGGACGGAGCAATAGTTGTTTCCAGGCAGAGCGAAGAGAAAAGGATAAAGTCTTTTCACGGTCTTACGCGAAGTCTCATTAACAATTCCGTGGTAGGAGTGAGCGAAGGATTTAAAAAGGTACTTCGCATAACCGGTACGGGGTACAAGGCGGATCTTGTGGGCAAAACGGGGCTCAGGCTCTCGCTTGGCTATTCCCACCCGGTTGATTTTGCCCTTCCCCAAGGCGTGGAGGCTACCGTGGAGGAACGGGGAACACTGCTTTCGATTCATGGAATAGACAAGCAGGTTGTGGGAGAGACCGCGGCACGCATAAGAAAAGTAAGGCCGCCTGATTCCTATAAGGGCAAAGGCGTTCGTTACGAGGGTGAGAAACTAAGACTTAAACCCGGAAAAGCTGGAGCAGCTAAGTAATGATGAAGAAAAAAAGCAGAAATCTGGCACGCAAAAGAAGACATCTTACCGTAAGGAAGAAGATAAGCGGTACCGCGGAGGTGCCGAGAGTTTCCATCTTCCGTTCGGCAAAGCATATATATGCCCAGATTATAGACGATACTGCGGAAACTACCCTTCTTCAGGCATCAACAATGTTTCCTGAAACCAAGAAGAGGCTTTCCGGAGAGAATGTGAAGAAAATCGATGTGGCCAAAGAGGTTGGAAAGCATCTCGGAGAGATGGCCGTTGAGAAAGGTATAAAGAAGGTGCGTTTTGACAGAGGGGGTTACGCCTACCACGGAAGGGTGAAGTCGCTTGCCGACGGAATCCGCGAGGCGGGAGTAGAGTTTTAGGAGAAAAACAAGGAGGCTTTGGTTTTGGCAGAGGAGAAAATAAATCCGGCGGAACTTGAATTACAGGAGAAAGTGGTTCACATAAGGAGGGTCGCGAAGGTGACCAAGGGTGGGAAGAGGTTCCACTTCACCGTTCTTGCCGTGGTCGGAAACTCCGATGGAATAGTGGGTGCGGGTCTCGGCAAATCAAACGAGGTTCCCGACGCTGTCAGAAAAGCGGTTGAGAAAGCCAAGAAAAGTCTTATAAGGGTGCCGAGAAACGGTACTACCATACCCCACGGAATCCGCACGCAATACGTATCAAGCAAGATTATGCTCCTGCCTGCCGCCCCGGGTACCGGTGTTATAGCCGGTGGCGCGGTGCGGGCGGTGGTTGAGCTTGCCGGGATACATGATGTTCTCTCCAAGGTTGTCGGATCAAGGAATCCGCTTAATGTTGTTATGGCGGTTATAAAGGGATTCTCGGAACTGCAGGTTCCCGAAGAAATCGCGAAGACAAGGAACAAGGAGATAAAGGACCTTGATCTTCCTAATTACTACGGCGCGACGCAGTAAAACACGCGCTTAGCAGCGGAGCGGAAAAGAAAATGTTAAACGAATTTTCACCGATCAAGGGAGCGAAAGCGAAAAGAAAAAGGGTGGGGAGAGGCCTAGGTTCCCAGGGAAAAACCAGCGGAAGGGGGCATAAGGGCCAGGGATCCCGTTCGGGGAAAGGGGTATCCCGGTGGTTTGAAGGTGGCCAGACCCCGCTTAAAATGAGAAGCCCGAAAAGAGGCTTCACCAACATATTCAAAAAACAGTACGACATAGTTAACCTGAAGGATCTGGAGCGTTTTTCCGACGCCGGGTCGGTGACGATCCAGGCGCTTGCAGAGGCGGGAATAGTAAGCGGCAAAAAGCCCGTGAAGCTGCTGGGCACGGGAGAGGTTGCCTCGGCGCTTTCCATAACGGTTAACGCCTGCAGTGATGTGGCCGCGCGCAAAGTGAGTGACGCGGGAGGCAAAGTGGAGATAGTATGAGCAGTAACGTCGCGTCACTTCCCAGAATTCCCGAGCTTAACAGGAAGCTTCTTTTTACCGCTGCGATGCTCGTTGTTTACAGGGCGGGGGTTTTTGTTCCTATTCCTGGAATCGACCCCGACCAGATTGCCAAGATGTTCGAGCAGACCCGCGGCACGATCTTCGACATACTTAACATGTTCTCCGGAGGCGCTCTTGAGCAGGCCTCGATTTTCGCCTTGGGAGTGATGCCTTACATTACTGCGTCAATTATCATGTCGCTTCTGGTAAAGGCCTTTCCTTCCCTTGAAGCCATGCAGAAGGAGGGCGATGCCGGAAGGAGAAGAATAAATCAGTACACAAGATACGGCACTGTTCTTATATGCCTCGTTCAGGGTTTTATGCTGGCCGTTACCCTCGAGCGTGGCGGAGTAGGTGCGGCGACCGTTGCAAGCGCCGTTACGGATCCCGGGCTGATGTTCAAGGTCACGGCCGTTCTTACCCTGACAGCGGGCGGACTCTTCGTTATGTGGCTTGGGGAGCAGATAACGGAGAACGGAATCGGAAACGGGATGTCTCTTCTTATTGCCGCATCGATAATTGCCAGTATTCCAGGGGCGTTCTGGAACCTCTCAAGGCTTGTCGGCACTGGGGACATTACTATTCTCGGAGTTCTTCTTATTTTTATTTTCCTTGGCTTTCTTATGGGCATTATAGTTTATTTTGAGCGTTCCTACAGAAAAATACCGGTTCAGTATCCCAGAAGGGTTGTGGGAAGAAAAGTGATGGGAGGGCAGAGTTCTCACCTGCCGCTTAAAACTAATCCTTCGGGGGTCATCCCACCGATTTTTGCCTCTTCGCTCCTTATCTTCCCCGCTACGATTGTTACGTTTGCTGATCTGCCGGCTCTTCGCAGTTTCTCGGACCTGGTGTTCCAGAACGTATTTGTATACAACTTGATTTTTGCCATACTCATAATATTTTTCGCTTTCTTCTACACCTCAATCATATACGACCCTGATGACCTCTCGGATAACCTGAGGAAAAACGGGGGGAACATACCGGGAATAAGACCTGGAAGAAAAACATCGGAATACATAGGCAATGTGCTCGGGAAAATTACGTTTATAGGGGCTATATACGTAGCGGCGGTCTGCGTGTTGCCGGCGTTTCTTGAGAGAGAACCTTTCAATCTGCCGTTTTACTTCGGGGGCGTTTCGCTTCTGATTGTAATAGGGGTAACGCTTGATTTCATGCAGCAGATCGAATCTTTTCTGATAACTCACAGTTACGAAGGATTTATGAAGAAGAGGGGTATGAAAGAACCGCAGAGGTACAGGTTCTGACGGAAAGGAGAATATCAAGAATTATGAGACTGATACTGTTTGGACCGCCGGGGGCGGGAAAGGGAACGCAGGCCGATTTTATAAAGGAGAAATACGGAGTCGAGCATATATCGACCGGGGACGTGCTGCGTGAAGCCATGAGAAATGAGACCGAGGTCGGACTTTACGCAAAATCGTTTATGGACAAGGGGGAGCTCGTGCCCGACGAGGTCGTAACGGAAATAATAAGGCAGAAAATATCCGCTCTTGGCGAGGGAGGTTTTATGCTCGACGGTTTTCCGAGGACCCTGGAACAGGCAAGATCTCTTAACAATATTCTTGTCGATACGGGAATCGGCATTGACGCGGTTATTTCCCTAGAAGTTCCTGACCAGGAGGTTGTAGAGCGAATAACCAGACGTCAGAAAATAGAGGGCAGGCGGGACGACACGGAGGATGTTATAAGGAACAGGCTCAGGGTTTACAAGGATCAGACCTCTCCTCTTAAGGATTTCTACGAGAGGGCCGGTGTTCTGCGCACGGTCGAAGGAGTGGGAGAGATATCGGATATCGCCGGGAGAATAGACGGAGTACTTGGGCAGTTGCAGCAATGATTCGCTTGAAGAACAGAGAAGAGCTAAAACGGATGAGGACCGCCGGCAGGGTGGTTTCCGAAGTGCTTATGAGACTTGAGGAGGAGGCAAGGGAAGGAGTGACCACCTGGGAGCTTAACGAGGTTGCGGAAAGAATGTGCGCAACGGGAGGCTTTAAGGCCGCTTTTAAGGGCTATGCGAATTATCCCGCGTCTGTATGCTTCGCGCTTAACGAAGAAATAGTGCACGGTATTCCCTCCAAGAAAAGGGTGCTTAGGAACGGAGATATAGTAGGAATAGATTTCGGAGCGGTGCTCGACGGTTATTACGCCGACTCGGCGATAACGGTTGCGATCGGCAAAATCGGGCCCGTCGCGCAGAAACTGCTTCAGGTCACCAGAAATTCCCTCTACAGGGGAATAGACATGGTGACAAGCTCAAACAGGATTATGGACATATCAAAAGAGATACAGACCTATGTTGAGGGCGAGGGTTTTTCAATAGTCAGGGACTTTGTCGGTCACGGCATAGGCAGGGAACTCCATGAGGAACCGCAGGTGCCGAATTTTATTCCCCCGAATGGCTCGGGACGGGGAGTGAGGCTTCGCTCGGGAATGGTAATTGCCATAGAACCCATGGTAAACGAGGGGTCTGAGAGAACGAAGATACTTGAAGACGGGTGGACGGCTGTTACTTATGATGGTAAACTTTCCGCTCATTTTGAGCATACTGTGGCTCTTACGGATAACGGCCCCGAGATTCTTACCGAGAGAGTTCACTAGGAAAAGCGGGTATATGGAGAAAGAAGAGAAAATAGAGTTTGAAGGAACTATAACGAAGGCTTTGCCCAACGCGATGTTCATGGTTGAAATAGAGAACAACCACGAGGTACTGGCCTATGTCTCCGGCAAAATGAGAACGAGGTTCATAAGGATACTTCCAGGAGACAGGGTAAAGCTTGAGATATCTCCTTACGATCTCACAAAGGGAAGAATCACCTACAGACTCAAGAAGTGAAGACAGGGGCGGAAGCAAGGTGAAAACAAGGGCATCAGTAAAAAAGATATGTGACAAGTGCAAGATCATCAGGCGCAAGGGGGTTGTGCGGGTGATCTGCGTTAACAAAAGACACAAGCAGAGACAAGGATAGTGTGCAGGAGGATATGCCTTAATGCCTAGAATAGCAGGAGTTGACATACCGCTTAATAAAAGAGTGGAGGTAGGTCTTACGTATATCTACGGTATAGGTAGAGCAACTTCGAACGTCATACTTTCCAAAGCCGGTATAGACATAAACAAAAAGTCCGGAGATCTTGACGATCAGGAAGTAACGAAACTTCGGACGATAATTGAGGGCGAGTACACAGTTGAGGGAGACCTCAGAAAGGAGGTCCAGCTTAACGTAAAGCGCCTTATAGAGATAGGATGCTACAGGGGCATAAGGCACAGGATGGGACTTCCGGTAAGGGGGCAGAAAACCAAGTCGAACGCGAGAACCAGAAAAGGCCGCAGGGGTACTGCGATAGCGAAGAAGAAAAAAGCCGGCAAATAAAAAGGGGTTTTCCAGATGAGCAAGAAATTCACCAAGAAGAAAACAAAGAAATTCGTTGAGCATGGAGTGGTCAACATACAGGCTACTTTTAACAACACCATAATCACTGTCAGTGATATGAAGGGGAACGTCATAGCTTGGTCAAGCGGTGGCAACAGGGGATTTAGGGGTACGAGGAAGGGGACGCCCTTTGCAGCCCAGGTGGCGGCGGATGACGCGTCGAAAAAGGCAAAGACATTCGGGCTTAAGTCCGCGAATGTTTACGTAAGCGGTCCCGGTCCTGGAAGGGAACCGGCGATAAGGGCCGTTCAGGCCGCCGGGGTGAAAGTGACGATGATAAAGGATGTCACCCCGATTCCCCATAACGGCTGCAGGCCTCCCGGAAGGAGAAGGGTGTAGACGTTGCGGGAGAGGCCATGTTCACGTTTACTAGGAGGAAAAAGGTAATTGGCTAGATATAGAGGACCATCGTGCAAGCTTTGCAGGAGAGAGGGCGAACAGCTTTTTCTTAAGGGCGCCAGGTGTTATACGTCAAAATGCGCCATCCAGAAAAGACCTAATCGCGGGCCTGGAGTTCACGGGGCCTCGATTGGCCGTTCCAAGTTCTCTGACTACGGAATAAGGTTGAGGGAAAAACAAAAAGTTAAGCGTATTTACGGGCTGACGGAAAAGCAATTCAGCCGTTATTTTGCCGAGGCGGCGAGAAGAAGCGGAGTAACTGGTGCCATGCTCATACTGCTTCTTGAGAGAAGGCTTGACAATGTGGTCTACAAGCTAGGATTTGCAAGTTCGCGCAACGAGGCCAGACACTTGGTGTGGCTTGGGCATGTTCTCGTGGACGGCAAAAGAGTCGATATTCCCTCTTTCAGTGTGGAGCAGGGGAATAAAATAGAGATCAAAACAAAAACCAGAAGCAATCCGCATGTAAACCAGTCCCTTGAAGGCCTTGAGAGAAGGGGCTTTCCCCAGTGGCTTGAGCTTGACAGGGAGAATTACAGCGGGGTTGTAACCAAACTTCCCGAAAGAGAGGATGTTACGGTTCCCATAGATGAACAGTTGATCGTTGAGTTTTACTCAAGGGTTTAGAAAAGCTTGGCACAGACGGAGGGATGAAACTTGGAAAATTTTCAGAAAAACTGGAGAGATTTACAATACCCCAAAGCGCTTGAAAAAGACGGGCAGGTATCGACTCCTTTCTACGGCAAATTTATCTGCGAACCTCTGGAGCCGGGTTACGGAATTACTCTTGGCAACGCGCTTAGAAGGGTTCTACTTTCCTCAATACAGGGTCCTGCGATTACTGCCGTCGTGATAGACGGGGTATCACACGAATTCTCTACCATACCGGGAGTTATGGAAGATGTTACGGAGATCATACTGAACCTGAAAAGCGTGGATCTCAAAATGCATACCTACGACCCGCAGACGGTAACTATAAGCATAGAGGGTCCGGCAGAGGTCAAGGCGTCCGATATAAATACCACCCACATGGTGGAAGTGGTTAATGGTGAGCAGCATATAGCGACTTTAGAGGATGGAGCTAAGCTTGAGATGGAACTCACCGCGAAGATGGGAAGCGGCTACGAACCGGTATCGAGAAGAGAGACCCATAAGTCAATAGGCCTCATACATGTTGACGCGTTCTTCTCTCCCGTTAAAAAAGTTAATTACACTGTTACCAACGCCAGGGTGGGGCAGAGAACCGATTACCAGAAACTTACCATTGAAATATGGACAAACGGTACGATTCTTCCCGAAGAGGCACTTGCTTACAGTGCAAAGATCATCAAGCAGCAGCTAAACGTTTTCATTGATTTTGATGAGGAACTCGCAGACAAGGTAGAAGAGGAAGAGTCCATGGGCATAAGCGGGACCGACGACAAGCTTTTTGTCCCCATAGAGGATGTGGAACTGTCGGTAAGATCTATAAACTGTCTTAAGAGAGCGGAAATAAAATACATCGGAGAAGTGGTTCAGAAGACAGAACAGCAGCTTCTCGATCTTGAAAACTTCGGAAAAACTTCCCTCGAAGAGGTAAGCACGAGGCTTAGGGAAATGGGCTTGAACCTTGGGATGACAATAGACACTGAAGTTTTTGAGAAGGAAAAGGAGAAGCGGAGTTCTGAGAGTGTCGAACAGTAATCGGGACCCGTATACGGTAGAGAAATGAGACACAGAAAATCGGGAAGGAAACTGGGAGTTACAACGAAGCACAGAAAGGCCATGTTCCGCAACATGGCTACCGACCTTCTGCGTCACGGCAAGATAAACACAACGGACACGAGAGCCAAAGAGATAAGAAGGGTTGTGGAAAAGCTCGTGACTCTTGGTAAAAACGGCAGTCTTCACGCAAGAAGAAAGGCCCTGGCTTATGTAAGGGATCGTGCAGTTGTGGAAAAACTTTTCTCTGAACTTGCCCAAAGGTATATGGAGCGCCCCGGCGGTTATACGAGGATAATCAAGCTCGGCTACAGAAGAGGAGATAACGCCCCCGTTTCCCTTGTTGAGCTTGTAACCGAAGAGTACAAGGTCAAAAGAAAAAAGCGAAAAGCAAAGCCCAAGGCGAAGGCCGAGAGTGCGCCAAGGAAAAGTTCTAAGAAAAAATCCGCAGAAGAACTTGGTCTGGTCGATCAAGAGGAAGCTGCCGAGAGCCAGACCGATGAACAGGACGAAGCCAAGGCTTCTGAAGCTGAGGTTGCTGAAGCCAAGGTGACCGAAGCCGATGTTGCTGAAGCCGAGTCCCCTGAACCGAAAGAACAATCCGATTCTCCAGAAAAGACAGAGGATTAGAATTCCTCCCGTTCACCCTTATCAGAAATTCCTCCGTTTTTCCCCCCGCGTAATTTGAACGGGTTTTTTCCACGTCCCTTATTATTTATAATAGACCTGATGAAAAGAGTCGGGTTTATACTTGATGCGGGGTCAATAGAGGAACTCAAGGATCTTGCGGTTGCCGCGGAAAAAGCGAATTTTCACTCCGTCTGGGCCACGGAACTCTACAGAACCCCTTTTCAGCAGCTCTCGGCAGTTGCTCCCGTTACCTCTAAAATAAAACTTGGTACCGCAGTTGCCCTTGCCTTTGTGAGAAGCCCGCTGGTTACTTCCATTACTTCCCTTGATCTTGACGAAATAAGTTCGGGGAGGTTGATACTGGGTCTCGGTACGGGAGCAAAGAGAACGAACGAGAATTTCCACGGTGTTTTCTATGGAGACAGGCCGGTTGCGAGAATAAGGGAATGCGTGGGTCTGGTAAGGGAAATTATTTCTGAGGCCCATACTGGCAGGGAAATTTTTTTCGAAGGGCAGTTTTACCGTATAAACACAAGGGGTTACAAGAGGGCTTTTAAGCCCGTAAGAAGAAAGATACCGATATTCGTGGCCGGCATAGGAAGCAACATGGTTGGTGCTGCGGCTGAAGTTGCTGACGGTTACATGGGACATGTGGTCTGTTCACTTGAGTACATAAAAAAGGTAGTTTCACCTTCACTCGAAGAGAAGCTGGAGAAACAGAGAGAAAACGGGAATTTCATGAAGTGCTCGATAATTACCTGTGCCGTTTCGGATGACCGGGAGAAAGCCAGGGAAGCCGCCCGGGCGACTGTAGCCTTTTATGCTACGGTAAAGGCTTACGATCCTCCTTTCAGGCTTCACGGATTTACGGAGGAAGTAAAAGGGATAAGGGATGCTTTTCGCAGAAAAGACGTCCGTGCGATGATAGAGGGTGTAAGTGATGAGATGGTTGAGGCGTTTGCCGTTGTCGGAGATGCGAAGCATTGCAGGGAGAAGGTGCAAGAGTACAGAGAATATATTGACCTCCCTGTGTTAAGCGCCCCGCATTATTTTCTCGATTTCAGGGAGGTAAGGGAGTACCAGGAGCGACTGATCGAGGCTTTTGCCTCGTGACCCGTTCTTTTTAGCCAGGAATATGAAGATACTTATCTCAGGATCTAGTGGGACCGTGGGAACTCGTCTTCTCAGAGTTTTTTCCTCGGATTCATCCGAGGTATGGCGTCTCGTAAGGTCGCACGCGGAAGGACAGAGACTGATTCTCTGGGATCCCGAGAGCGGCAGTGTTGACGACTCGAGTCTGCTCGAGGGTTTTGACGCCGTCATTCATCTCTCGGGTGAGAATGTAATAGGAAGATGGACAGAAAAGAAAAAGAATTCGATACGGCAAAGCAGGATACTCAGTACACGTTGCTTGGTAGATTTTTTCTCAGGACTTCAAACTCCCCCTAGAACTTTTATCTGTGCATCGGCGGTTGGATATTATGGAGACAGGGGGAAAGAAAGGCTCACTGAGCGCTCCGAGGTCGGCTCGGGTTTTCTTCCCGATACTTGCCTGGAGTGGGAAAATGAGGCCAACAGGGCCTCGGACCTCGGCGTAAGGGTCATAAATCTGCGCATGGGTGTTGTCCTAAGCCCCCAAGGCGGCATGCTGAGTTCCTTATTGCCTCACTTTAAGATGGGTCTTGGAGGAGTTATCGGAAGCGGGGATCAGTATCTAAGCTGGATATCGATAGAAGATCTTTCGCGGGTAATTGTTTATCTGTTGGAACGTGAAGAGGTAAGGGGGCCCGTTAACGCGGTATCCCCGAATCCGGTGACGAACAGGGAATTTACCACCGCGCTTGCAAAGGTTCTGCGAAGGCCCGCATGGTTTGCAATTCCCGCGTTTGCCGTACGGCTCTTTTTCGGAGAGATGGGTCGCAACACGATGCTTTCCAGCAGCATGGTTTTCCCGGAAAAACTTCTTTCCTGTGGTTACGAGTTCTTACACGGGGACCTGGGCCCCGCACTTGAAGATGTTGTTTTGAGATAAAATGTCGAAAAAAAGAAAATTTCACTCACGCCAGTACCTGAAGCTCAAACTGGAGAGAAAAGATCTTGATGATAACCCCTTTGTTCAGTTTGATCTCTGGTACGCAGAGGTCTTCGAGGCCGAAGTCGATTTTCCAAACGCTTTTATTCTTTCAACCGTGGGGGCAGGGGGAGTTCCGTCTTCAAGAGTGGTCCTCCTCAAGGGTTATGATGAAAGAGGTTTTTCCTTCTATTCAAATTCCCTTAGTCGCAAGGGAAGGGACATAGCCGAGAACCCGGTCGCTTCGCTTTGCTTCTGGTGGCCTGAATTTGAAAGGCAGGTGAAAGTGGACGGCGAGGTTTCCATTCTGCCCGAACGGGAAGCCGATGAGTACTTTGCGTCAAGGCCTCGCCAGAGTCGCATAGGAGCGTGCGTTTCAAGACAGAGCGAAGTCCTTGCAAACAGGCGGTTGCTTGAAGATCAATACGCCCAGTTCCGCTCTGAGTGGAAAGGGAAGAGCATAGCGCGGCCCGACTTCTGGGAGGGATACGTGGTGAACCCTCTTCGCTTTGAGTTCTGGCAGGGAAGGAAAAACAGGCTTCACGACCGTTTCAGATACCTTCCTTCCCCTGACGGCGGCTGGATCATAGACAGACTTTATCCATAACCCCTGCAAAGGGAAGCTGGTCAGCCCGGTTATCTGGTTGCGCTGTAAAGCGCTACTACTCCCATAGTGAGTTCTGAGTATCGGCAGTCACGAAACCCCGCGTTTTCAAGATGTTGTATGAATTCTTTTCTCTGGGGAAACGAGGCGGCGGATTCAGCCAGGTACCTGTATTCTCTCCCCCTGCCGTAGATGCTTCCGACAAGAGGCATCAGAACTCTGAAATAAAACATGTAGAGCGGCTTGAAAACAGGATTTCTTGGAATTGCGAATTCAAGGATGAGAAGTTTTCCGTTTTCCCTTAAAACCCTTCTTATTTCCTTCAGGGAAAGCTCGTAATCGACGGTGTTTCTTATACCGAATGCTATTGTAGCTGAGTCAAACTGCTTTTCCGCAAAGGGGAGGTTTTCAGCCGCGGCCGATACAAGCGCTATTTTTCCCCTTAAATCAAGATCCTCGATTTTCTTTTTCGCTATCCGAAGCATGTTCATGCTGGGGTCAATTCCAACCGTTTTAGTGGAAGGGTGTTTTTTTGCCACTTCAATCGCAACTTCTGCCGTCCCGGTCGCTATGTCCAGATTGTGCTCGGTTCCGCGCATTTGTTCCGCCAGCTTTTTTCTCCAAAGTTTGTGGATTCCGAGGCTGAACAGTGTGTTCAGCCAGTCGTAGTGGCGTGCCACTTCGTCAAAGATTTTCTTCGTCTCAGGCATCAGACGGATTCCAGAATCTTTTCTATATGAGAGGTTCTGTTAAGAACATAGAAATGAATTCCCGGTACTCCCTCGGCGATAAGTTCCCTTACCTGGTCTCTGCACTGGGCGATTCCTATTTCCACCGCTTTGCGGTTGTCGTCCCCTGCGTTCCCAAGTTTCTTTTTCAGTGATGCGGGTATTTCCGTTCCGCAAAGAGAAGATATTCTTATCACCTGTCTTGATGAGAGCACGGGCATAAGGCCTGGGATAATGGGGAGATCTATTCCCGCTGCCCTAACTCTGTCAACGTAGTCAAAATAGTAACGGTTATCGAAAAAAAGCTGCGTGATTATGATATCGGCCCCGGCGTCGACTTTCTTTTTCAGATTCGCTATGTCCTCCTCAAAGCTCGGGGATTCGATGTGTTTTTCCGGATAGCCCGCAACGGCTAGGGAAAAGCGTCGCGGCTTTCCTTTTTCATACTTTCTTATATGTTCAACGAGCTGGTTTGCGTGTTGAAAAGCTCCGCGGGACAGCAGATTTTCACCATCTTCATCAGGAATATCTCCCCTGAGTGCCACTATGTTACTTATCTTCTCCCGCTCTATCCCCTCAAGCATCAGGTCTATTTCTTTCTCTGAAGATCCTATGCAGGTCAGGTGGCAGGCGCTCTCCGTTCCGATCACGTTTTTTACGTAGGAGGCGACCTCGAGGGTTCTCTTCCGTCCCTTTCCCATGGCGCCGTGGGTTACCGTTATAATGCTGGGCGAGAATTCAGCAAGCCTTGCAAGAGTGTCCTTGAGTTTTTCGAATTCAGGATCGTCTTTTGGAGGAAAGACCTCAAAGGATATGAAAGGAGCATCTTTTTTTTTGTTCTTGTATTCAGAAAAATTCACGGTTTTACCTCGAGAGTTAGGCCTTACGGGCCGGACTTCCTTCAATTCTTAAGAGGTTCTCAAAGCCCGAGCCTGTTGCGATCAAATTAGCGTTCGACCTCTTTAGCTGTCTTTTCGTATAAGGCGTTAAAAAACTGTTCAAGCGGATGCATAATGCGTTCTTCGGCCTTGTGATACGCATCGCCGTAAAGCAGTCTTCGTGCGAGTTTCAGGATAATGTATCTTCCAAATATACCTTGCACCATATCACGCTTCAAGCCGATGCCACGGTGGGGAGGAGTTAGTGATCTTTTTCTAAATTCCCAAATATTTTTCGAAGACAAATGCTTCTGTAATCGAATATGGAGTCCAGTTTTTTGCTTACCAAAAGTGGATTTGCCAATCTTCCGATCGGGCCAAGCGGCAGGGAGTAGTGAACGAGGTCCCGGACCTGCGTTTTATCTCCGGCTTCCGTGAAAAAATGCTTATGGTGCCAGAACTTGTAGGGTCCGAATCGCTGCTCGTCAACGAAATAGTGCGGTGGATCAACCTGGGTTATTTCTGTTGCCCATCCGGTCTTGATAAAAGGGATGGGAGTTACGGTGTAGGTAATTATCATGCCGGGATATATTCTTTCTTCCGTCTCAGATGTTATGCTCAGATTCAGTTCCGGGGGAGTGATTCTCGGAAGATTGTCGGGGTTGGAAAAAAAATTCCAGGTCGTTTCAAGAGAAACCGGCAGAAACTCCGTTCTCTCAAGCGCATATATCTTCATTTTTCTTCAGCCTGTTCCAGCGGCGGACTGGGAAGTCCGATAAATTTCCACAGTACCAGGAACAGGAGACCGAATATCAAGGGCAGAGACTCGTGGGTCTGGTAAAGTATGCCGGAAGACATTCCACCCACGCAGGCCCCCATGAAATTCGCCAGGTTGAAAAAACCGGAGAGAACTCCTCTGTTCTCCGAAGAAACTCTCTGCGTAACAAACGCGGGTAGTATGGACTGGAATATGGTGTACCCGAAAAAGAACACTCCTCCGGCGACGTAGAGAGTGATGCTGTCGGATTGGCGGAACAGATAGATTGAAAAGGCGGCTACCAGAAAGAAAAGTCCGAATCGGGCCGCCTGCCTGAGAGTTTTTCTTGTCTCGGAGAACCTTATGTAAGCGTTAACCAGAAGCGCGCTCGGAGCTAGTATTACCAAGTAGACGAACCAAAGATCTTGAGGTCCGGTGCCGAGATTTTTCCAGTCAAGTGGATAGATGAACAGAATGAGGTTAAGGGTTAGGGAAGTTATGAAAGTTGAGGAGAGAATTTTTCTAATTTCCGGTTCCCTGAGCTTGCGAAGAATCTCTCTTCTATCCCTTGTTTTCTTTTTTGGAAGTTCCGGAAACATAAAGAGAGTGACAAGCACCGCTATTAAACCCAAGGCGGCGAGTATGAAGAAAAGGCTCTCGAAACCGAATTTCGTCGCAAGTACCGGGCCGATTACGAGTGAAGTTATAAATGCAATCCCGACTATTATTCCGGTCAGCATAAAAGACTGTGCCCTTACTTCGTTTCTTGTGGAATCTCCGAGGGTGGCTAGGGCGACCGCGCCTATCGCGCCGCCTCCCTGAAGCGCTCTGGTTATTATGAGTTCCCAGATGTTGTCTGCGAAACCGCAGAGGATGCTTCCCAGACAGAAAATCATAAGTCCCGACACTATTACCGGCTTTCTTCCGAACCTGTCGCTTGCCATGCCGAAAGGTATCTGAAGCAGGCTCTGGGTAAGCGCGTATATTCCAAATGCGACTCCCGCGGATGAGAGAGTCGCTCCCTCGTAGTTTACGGCGTATATGCTGAAAACGGGGACTATAAGGAATATTCCCAGAAGCCTAAGGGCGATTATCGTTCCTATTACGAGAACGCAGCGAAATTCATATCTGTTAAGTTTCATGTCGTTTTTCCCGGAATTTCCCGTTCTGGTTTCAATTTTAAGAAGACAGTTGAAAAAACCGGTCCAATGAAAGATAGGGGAATTATATACCTAAATAAATGGCAATCGGGTATTTATCACTTTTGACCACGGCGGAACTCCGCTATGAACGGTCTTTTTCGTTTCTGAAGTTAGGCAGGCCTGAAACTTGTCTTGGGTAATGGTATATTTACCTTTAGCTGACCTGAAAAATGCGGAGTCGGTGAACAGGTAATTCGAACGAACTCCTTCGCTCAGCTTTTGGAGAAATTCCCGGGCAATGAGACCTACTTGGGCTGAAATCAGTCTTGATTCCTTTAAGTCAAACCTTGGCGAAGTAAGAAGGCTTGTGGGGGAGAATGTCCGTATCATGGCAATTGTGAAAGCCGACGCTTACGGACACGGTGCTGTAAGGCTAAGCGAAGCTGCTCTTAGCAATGGAGCGGACATTCTTGGAGTGGCTACCGTGCCGGAGGCGATGGAACTCAGGCAAGCCGGAATAAAAGGCGAAATATTCCTTCTTGGAAGTATTGACCCGCAGGAGGCTCCGGTCGTTGCGGAAAATTCGCTTATTCCTGCCTGCTATTCCCTCAATGTGCTTAAGGCTCTTTCTGACGCTGCAGTTCAGCACGGAAAAACAGTAGGTTATCACCTCAAGGTTGATACGGGCATGACCAGGCTTGGAGTGGGGGTGGGAGACATGGAACCTTTTTTCGCTTCGGCCGTCGCGCTTTCTGGAGTGATGCTTGAAGGTGTCTTTACCCATCTTGCTTTTTCCGAGAGTGACCAAAGCGACTACACGGATTATCAGCTAGGGGTTTTCCGCGAGGGTCTCCTTCTTCTCGAAGATATAGGCGTTAAGTACAGCTACGCGCACTCCGCAAACAGTGCATCCATTCAGATGTTTCCGAACTCCCACATGAACATCGTGAGGCCCGGGATAATGCTCTACGGTTCAGGCAACATGGGGGAAGTTGATCTAAGGCCCGTTATGAAGCTAAAAACAAGGATAGTCCAACTAAGAAAGGTGCCCCCGGATACTTCGGTCGGCTACAGATGCAGCTTCGTTACTGGGAGGGAAACGCTGGTCGCGACCCTTCCGATTGGTTATGCGGACGGCTACCCAAGAGCTCTTTCAAACAAGGCGAAAGTTTCCTTGGAAGGAAACCTCGTCCCACTTATAGGATCTGTCTGCATGGATTTTATAATGGTTGATGCAACGGACGTTCCGGGTGTCCGTGTGGGAGACGAGGCAGTGCTTTTTGGAGACGAACTTGTGAGCGTTGAGGATGTTTCTTCCTGGGCGGGGACGATATCCTACGAAGTTCTGTCGAGGATTTCGCCCAGGGTTCCCAGGCTTTACGTATGATCTGTTCTTATGAGCTTTTCGTTACAAGTATCTTGAGATGAGAGCCGTTATACAGAGAGTAGCCGAGGCGTCGGTGAGCGTTGACGGGGACGTAGTCGGCAGAATCGGCCCGGGGATGGTGGTTCTTCTCGGGGTTGAGAAG
Source organism: uncultured Spirochaetia bacterium (assembly GCA_964429945.1). Lineage (GTDB taxonomy): Bacteria > Desulfobacterota_D > UBA1144 > Nemesobacterales > Nemesobacteraceae > Nemesobacter. The sequence continues at coordinate 22,877 of CAYSDX010000096.1, forward strand.
GATGATTCGGAAAAAGAAGTTGCCTATGTCGCCGAGAAAATATCGGGTCTCAGGATATTTGACGATTCCTCGGGCAGGATGAATCTCAGTATCGAGGACACGGGAGGAGAAATCCTGGCCATCTCCCAGTTCACCCTCTACGGTGATACAAGAAAGGGCAGAAGGCCCTCTTATGTACGGGCTGCTGGTGGAGATTCAGCGAAAGAGTTTTACGAACTTTTCATCGCTAAGCTTACGGAGCGCGGAATCCCGGTGAAAACCGGCGTTTTCGGGGCTCACATGGATGTTCATATGGTTAATTGCGGGCCCGTAACGCTTCTTGTTGACAGTTCCAAGGATTTTTGAGTTCATACTGGTTATTTCGCCGCGGCGGATTATTATTAGGATAGATGAAGACCATATGCAGCCACCCTACTGCTCACAGGGATTATATATTCGAAGAGAAATACGAAGCGGGCCTGGTTCTCAGAGGCTCCGAGGTTAAATCCCTAAGAAACGGAAACGCGAGCGTAAAGGAGAGTTTCGCTCTCATAAGAGAGGGAGAAGCAAGGCTCGTTAACTGCTACATAGCTCCTTATGACCCCGCTAGCGGGCTTAACCATGAACCGACGAGAGAGAGAAAGCTTCTGCTCAACTCCCACGAGATAAGAAAGCTGATTGGAAAAACCAGCGTCAGAGGGTACACTCTAATTCCTCTTAAGATTTATTTTAAGAACGGCATCGCAAAACTCGAACTGGCCCTTGCCAAAGGCAAGAAGACGAGAGATAAAAGAGAGGATATCAAGCGTCGCGAGGCCCAGAGGGATATGCAGAAAGCCGTCAGACGATCTTTGAAACGTTCATAGTAAACATGGGGGCGATTCGGCTTCGACGGGAAACAGGGAAGCTTGTGCCGCATGCCGAGCTTGGTTAACTCGTAAAACTGATCAAGCACGATAAGTGCCGAACCAATTAACGCACTCGCAGCTTAAAAGAACTGCGACGTCTCAGAACGTCATGCCCGCTGGGCTTTCCGAGGCGTAATTCAGGCGGGATGGCTGGTATGTGATTCCCAGGGCATTTGCCAGCGAGATCTTACTCGGGACTGTGGTAAAAAAACCTGCCTGCCGGTGATTTTACCGTCTGATTCAAAAGACAGGATAAGCATGTAGAAGCCTAGTGAAACTTTTTCCGGACCCGGGTTCGATTCCCGGCGCCTCCACCATGATTGTTTCATAATTCGTTGGAAGTAAAAGATTTTTAGGAAGGAAAGCAGAGCAATCCCCCTTTTTATCCCACTTATTGAAGTGGGATAAATCTAATTACGGAAATTGTTATGACCGAAGTAGATATTCTACAAGCGGTAAATGAAGCGACTAAATGTCAATATGGACCTAGCGGTAGTTTACTGTGAAGCGAATTAATCCTGTATAGAGTGTGATACAACCCCTTGATATGTAATGGTTTTTTGTGTCTTGATAGTGTATTACCCTGTTAGCTGTTATTTTTCTCTGTTTTATTTATCTTCTACTC
>CAYSDX010000097.1:0-18989 GCA_964429945.1 uncultured Spirochaetia bacterium
CCCCCTTATTTTCTCAGACACTGCAAGCCGAGGCAACCGCCGTGCGGCGCAGCCCGCATCGGGAGATGGGCAGAGCATTTTTCCCGTCTCGGCAAGGCTTCTTGTCTTTTTTGCATTAGGGTTTTTTCTTCTTGCGCAGGATGCGCGGGCACAGATAGACTGTCCGATGTTTTCTCTTCCAGCCAATCCCGGCGCTGCGGATGTGCTTAAGAAGCTTTACTGTGACACGAACGGCGCGTCATGGACAAATAAAGGGAACTGGGGGTCTACTACCCTGGCTGATTGGTACGGGGTTACCGAGTCATCAGGAAGCGTTACCGGGCTTGGTCTCAGCAGGAACAACTTAACAGGGACTATTCCGTCTGAGCTGGGACAACTTACCAGTCTGACGAATCTGTCTTTCTCCGGCAATGAGCTGACGGGGAGCATACCGGCGGAACTCGGCGACCTCACCGGCCTCCGGGAACTGGGTCTCTCCGGCAATAAGTTAACGGGAACGATACCGACGGAACTGGGAGATCTCACCGCTCTAACGGAACTGTTTTTCTCCAACAATGAGTTAACGGGAACCATACCGGCGGAACTGGGCAGCCTCACCGGCCTCCAGTATATGTATTTCTCCAACAATAAGTTAACGGGAACGATACCGACGGAACTGGGCAGCCTCACCAGCCTCCAGCGGTTGTCTCTCTCCAACAATAAGTTAACGGGAACGATACCGACGGAACTGGGCAGCCTCACCAACCTCCAGCGGTTGTTTTTCGAGCAAAATGAATTAACGGGAACGATACCGACGGAACTGGGCAGCCTAACCAGCCTCCAGTATATGTATCTCAACAACAATAAGTTAACGGGAACGATACCGGCGGAACTGGGCAGCCTAACCAGCCTCCAGTATATGTTTTTCTCCAACAATGAGTTAACGGGGAGCATACCGACGGAACTGGGCAGCCTCACCAGCCTCCAGTATATGTCTTTCTCAGGCAACGAGTTAACGGGGAGCATACCGACGGAACTGGGCAGCCTCACCGGCCTCCGGTGGCTGCTTCTCTCAGGCAACAAGTTGACGGGGAGCATACCGACGGAGCTGGGCAGCCTCACCAGCCTCCGGTATCTGTATCTCCACGGCAACGATCTGAGCGGGAGCGTGCCTACCGAACTTGCCGGCCTCACCGCTCTTCTGGAACTCACGCTCTGGTCAAACCCCAGTCTTACAAAATCATCCATACCTACAGAACTCTTCCTGAGAATTGACAGGGCGGCACTGCGGAACATCTACAACAACAACAACGGCAGGATGTGGAAAACCAAAACCGGCTGGTCGTTTTCCGGAACGAACCCCCAGACGATCTCGTTTTCCGGCTGGCACGGAGTTACCGTCGACTCCAACGGCAGGGTCACGGGACTTGATCTTGAGTACAACAACCTGAAAGAAGACATGACTGAAGCGTTCTCGGATCTGTTGTCTCTCGAGAGTCTGACACTTGCCCGAAACCCCGGTCTCACCGGAGAACTTCCGGCGGGACTGAGGCGCCTGTCTTCCCTTGCGACTCTCAACATACGGTGCACGGGGACGAGAGAGCCGACGGACTCGGATTTTCAGACCTGGCTGACGGGTCTCGGTTCTTCATACACGCCTCCCTTCTGTGAAACGCCGAAGATAACCGTAGCGGGAGGCAGTTCTTCTGTAACCGAAGGAAGCGACGCGACTTTCACAATAACCGCGAGTCCTCCCCCGCCCCTGCCAATTACGGTGAATCTCAATGTAGTTCTGGCCGGCGACGTCGTCGCCCGGGAGCAGAAGGGCAAGAAGACGGTAGCTATCGGGGCCAACCAGAGGCAAGTCACATATACGGTTCCGACTATAGATGACGGCACGGACGAACATATCGGTCTGGTAGCAGTGCTTATACAGTCCGGCACGGACTACAAGGTGGGCAGTCCGTCCACCGCCTCCGTGAAGGTAAACGACAATGATGAACTGAGAGTTACAATTTCCCGCGTTGGCACCTCGCCGGTGACGGAGGGCGCCAGCGCGGTCTTCACCGTGAGCGCCAGTCCGGCGCCCACGGTGAATCTGCATGTGCATCTCGGGATAGAACAGACCGGCAGTTTCGCCGCCCCGAAGCAGACGGGGTACAACAAGAGGGCCATTGTTAAAGCCGGCCGGACGCAAGCCACATATACGGTTCCGACGACAGATGACAGCACAGACGAGCCGAACGGTTCGATAAAAGCGACAATAATCTCAGAGTCCGGCTACACGGTGGGCAGTCCGTCCACCGCCACTGTGGCGGTAAACGATAACGACAGCCCGTCTCCTCCTCCGGATCCCGTGGTTTCCTTCGCTTCGTCCTCGCAGAGCGTCCCGGAGAGCGCCGGCACGCGCAACGTCACGGTGAACCTGAGTCCGGCGCCGGCTTCCGCCATCACGGTAAGCTACGCGGTGGGGGGCACGGCGACTGCGGGCGACGACTACACTGCGCTTTCCGGCACGGTGTCCGTTTCCTCGGGCCAAAGCAGCGTGAACATACCCGTAGCCGTTACCGACGACAGCGCGGGTGAGAGCGATGAAACCGTAATTCTTACCCTCAGAGACGGAGCGGACTACGATCTGGGCTCAACGAGGGTGCACACCCTTACAATAAACGACGACGATGTACAGGACGATGATGGCGGGAACAATAGCGAGAACGAGGGAGGGGGATGCGCAATCTCGTCCGGTGATTCCGCGGGGAGCGTTTACGGGTTTGTTCTCTCCGCACTGCTTCTGGCGGTGACCTGGGGAGGTTTTAATTCGAGAAGAAAAAAGCTCAGGACTCCTGACGAAGCGCGGAAACCCCTCTGACTTCTGCTGCCGTTCCGTCAGCGCATCGGCGCGGCGCGTTACTGCCTTGCCACGCGGGGAGAGGAAAGCTGTTACGCGCAGACTCTCCGCCCAGAAACTCCTTTCCTTGAGAATTCCGTATGCCTGAATCCGGGATGCGGGCGACGCTGAGGCAGTGCGCAACTCTTTCATTGACATTCAGAGCAGAAACCAGGTTTTTACGGGAGGGTATCCGTCGGCGGGTCAGCCGCAAAATCACGGGTTCCGCCGTCCTGCAGGTACATTTTCCGTATTGTCCATGAAGAATGACAAAGAAAAAAAAGACGCTCCACAGGTCTCGCAGCTCTGGATACGGTTTCTTCTGCGGTCGGTCGGTTTTTCCGGGGACAGAGGGACAGAACCCCGACGGCCGGGAGAAAAGGTGCGGATATCAGAGTTTCTGACTGCACGCGGCGACTCATCCCTGCTGATGGTTCTGGCAGCGCTCGCAATCGTGAGCTGCCTTCCAGCCTTGTGGGGCGAATTCGTATGGGATGATTTTCTGCTGACGAAGCTTAAGGCCATTTCGAGCTGGAAAGGCATCTGGCAGATATGGTTTGACCCCGCTTCGGCCTACCTGCAGAGAGACGCCGTGGAGGGTCACTACTGGCCGCTCCTCTATACAACTTTCTGGCTTGAGCACAAGCTCTGGGGGTTTTCCCCTCTCGGCTACCATGCGCTTAACCTCCTGCTTCATTCGGCGAACACGGCGATTCTGTGGCGTCTGCTTCTTCGCCTTGAAGTTCCCGGAGCCTTTTTCGCCGCCGCGCTCTTCGCCGTGCATCCTCTGCACGCGGAATCGGTCGCCTGGGTGATTTCCCGCAAAGACCTTCTCTCGGCCCTGTTCTACCTGACGGCATTTTCCATGTGGGTGCGTTTTACCGAAACGCCCGGCCCCAGGCGCTACACGGCGGCGCTCGCGCTGTTTGCCGCCGCCCTGCTCTGCAAGTCGGTCGCGATTACCCTGCCCGCGGCGCTCCTTATCCTGCAGTGGTGGCGCAAGGGTCGCATTGCGCCGAGGGATCTGGTCCTGGTGACGCCGTTCTTTCTTGTCGGGCTTATCGTCGGGGGATTCGACATATGGTTCTACAAAACCAATACCGCGCTTTCTTTCGACTATTCAGTCTACGAACGGATTCTCATCGCCTCAAGGGCCCTGTGGTTCTACCTGGAAAAACTTTTCTGGCCGGCGAATCTGGCGGTAATTTACCCGCGCTGGGAAATTGACACGGCAGACCCGCTCGGCTGGGTAGGCGTCTGCGCGGCAATCACACTCGCCTTCGCGCTCTGGATCATGCGCCGCAGGATAGGGAGAGGACCCATGGCATGCGCGCTTTTTTTCGCGGTCACGCTGTCCCCGACGCTTGGTTTCGTTGACTACAGCTATATGGGACACTCATTTGTGGCGGACCGCTTCCAGTATCTGGCCGGAATCGGTGCGATAGTGCTTTTCGCCTCAGCCGCCGCGCGCGCGGCACGGAGATTGTCGCCCGTAACGGGCGGGGCCGCGAGAGGTCTTGCCCTGGCGCTGCTCGTGCTGCTTGGCGCCGTCACGTGGAATCAGACGGGCGTATACAAAAACGAGATATCCCTGTTCAGTCACGTCATTTCTTTCAATCCCGCTTCATGGGCGGCCAATCAGAACCTGGGAATGGCCCTGTTAAGGCACAACAGGTTTGAGGATGCTGAAATACATCTTCGCCGCTCACTGGAAATCTTTCCGTTCAACACGAAGGCTTTTCGAAACCTGGGGGAGGCCCTTAAGGGGCGGAAGCGCTACGAGGAATCTCTCCAGTGGTATCGGGCCGCCGTCAGAGCGGAACCGGACGAACCCCTTAATCATCTGGGTATCGGAACCGTGCTGCTGGCTCTGGACAGATACTCCGAGGGAATCTCAAGCATGAAAAGGGCCCTTGAGCTTGGCCATGACCTCTCGACGGCGCCGAGGATCCACGCCCTTATAGGACAGGGGTTTCGGAAGATGGGACGCCACGGCGAGGCGGACAAGCACTTCGGTCTCGCCGTGAAACTCGGCATGGAAATGTCTCCGCCCGACCCGGGGGTCGTTTTCTCCCGGGCCGAGGACCTGCGGGAGCGCAGGCTGTACGAGGAGTCGCTTAAATGGTATCGCTCCGTCATTGAGATAAATTCCGGTTTCGCCCTGGCCTACGCAGGCATGGGCGATTCTCTTTACCAGCTTGGCCGCTACGCGGAAGCCGTATCGAGCATCAGGCGGGCCCTTGAGCTTGAGCCCGATTTTCCCATGGCTCCCACCCTTCACTATCTCATGGCTCAGGCGTCGCGGAAGATGAGGCGGACTGACTACGCGCAGGACCGGCCAGAGGGTGGCATGGAAAGCGGTTCGGGTGAAGCGGGCGCTTTTTTCTCCCGGGCCGAGGGTCTGCGGGAGCGCAGGCTGTACGAGGAGTCGCTTAAATGGTATCTGGACACTCTCAAGGCGGATCCGGATTTCGCCTTGGCCTACGCAGGCATGGGTGACTCGCTTTACCGTCTGGGACGTTACGAGGAGGCAGTTTCGAGCATGGAAAGAGTATTCGAGATGCTGCCCGATTTCCCCATGGCTCCCACCCTGCATTACCTGACGGGCGAAGCCCTTCGCGAACTGGGTCGTTACGCTGACGCCGAGGGACACTACAGAAGCGCTTTGCGCGCTGCGCCTGGTTTTAATGAAGCCGCGAGCAGTCTCGCGGAGTTGCTTATGGCCGAGGAACGTTACACAGAAGCCCTTGATCTTTACGGAGCGCTTGAGCGGGTCGAACCCGAAAATGCGATGATACATTCTCAAATCGGTATCGCGCTGTTTAAAACCGGCAGGACCGAGGAGGCGCTTTTGAGCTTCGGACGCGCCCTTTCCCTTGATCCGACTCTGGAATCGGCGCGAGACTACAGAGAGCGGGCGCTTGAAAGCATGGAGAAAGCGGCCGAACAGACTCAATGAGTTTCTGTGCGGGAGTGAGGCGATGGGGCACAGGCAGCGGATTCTTGAGTCTGAGCCTAGGTAGGCATGGAAGAAAGCGAGTCGGCCTGTAAGCCGAGTTCTGTCAAGTACGGTCATCCATCTGAGATGTCTGTTACCAGATACCTTAAGCGACTACCCGAAAACCAGGACGGGCTGCCCTGACCGGACCGTAATCCGGGCGTTTCCCTATTTGTCTTTCTTCGGACGGGGTTTGCCTTGCCTCCTCCATCACTTTCGGAGCGGTGGTCTCTTACACCACCTTTTCACCCTTACCTAAGTGCCTGCGGCACCTAGGCGGTATACTTTCTGCTGCACTTTCCGTTGTCTCGCGACACCTGGTTGTTAACCAGCGCCCTGCCCTGCGAAGCTCGGACTTTCCTCCCGCGCAAAAACCGCGGGCGACCGCACGGCCAACTCGCTAATCATTAAAATATCTATCGATTGCCTCGTTAGCAAGCCCGTCGGCTTCGGCGTTCTTCTCCCTAGGGATGTACTCTATTTCGAGTGTCGGGAGTGAGGAAGCGAGTTTTTTTGCTTCTGAGTACAAGATTCTGAGCTTCGGATCCTTTACCCTCCACAGTCCGTTCATCTGGCTTGCGACAAGCTGGGAATCCGTGTGGATTTTCACTTCTGAAGTGCCTTCTGTTACGAGATAACCGAGAGCAGCGATAAGTGCTTTGTACTCTGCCTCGTTGTTAGTTCCCCTGCCTAAGTGCTCCCTTATCTCCTTTCTGCTTCCATCTGGACGGATTACAAGAACACCGATGCCTGATTCTCCCGGGTTTCCCCTCGAGGCCCCGTCTATGTAGACTTCGGTTATTTTTCCGGAGGGCATGTTCTTTGGAAGATAACCGCTTGAACGGTTATGAGCTAGTGTAAAGAATTTTTTTACAGTTCGGGCACTGAACCAGCTTTATCCGTTTCAGTATTTCGTTGTAGAGTTGAGGGGGAATGTTTATGTTGCAGTTTGTGCACTTCTCGTTTTCGGCAAGCGCAAGCGCTCTACCGTTTCTGTTGAAGATTTTTTCGTAAAGCGGAAGTATCTTCGGGTCTATCTTTGATACGATTTCGCTTTTTTCCTTCTCCGCCGGCTCACGGGAAATTTGGAGTTCTTCAATCTTTTTTTCTTTTTCCGCAATTTGCTCCGCGGATTGTTCTTTTAGTGACGCGTAGTCTTCTTTTTCTTCGGCAAGCACCGCCTCGGTCTCTTCAATCTCTGTCATTACGGAGATTGTCCTGTCTTCTATTTCGAGATTTTCCTTTCTGGTATCGGTTATTTCCTTTTGAAGCGCCTCGTATTCCTTGTGGGTCTTTATGGCAAACAGCCTCTCCTCAGATTTTTTTATGGATTCCTGATTGGAGCGAAGAGAAGACTCGAGGCTGTCTCTTTGTTCCTTGAGTTCCGAGAGGCTGGTTTCCTTTTGCTTTATTGATTCTTCTTTTTCCAGAAGGTTTTTTTTAAGATTATTGATTTCGTTTGGATATTTTCTGAGTCCTTCCGTTAACTCTCTGATTCTTAAGTCAACTGTCTGAAGTTTCTGCAGGCTTTCAATATGTTCTTGCATAATCTTTTACTTCAGGCAAAACGGCCTCAGCGTGCTCTTTAGAGGAAAAAGTGGTATTTTCTGCGCTTTTGGAGGAAGTTGCTTCGATTTTCTCTCTGCGAACCTTCATGGCCTGTGTTTCTCAATTCTGGGCCCACCCGGACTCGAACCAGGGACCGACGGATTATGAGTCCGCTGCTCTAACCAACTGAGCTATGGGCCCTAATAAAACTAGGCAACAGAATATAGTTAATCGAATTTTTTTGTCAAATTCTCGGCCTGAAAATACAAAAAACGGTTTTAACCTCCCCGGATTCACTGGAAAACAAGAAGGTTTCCGCTTCCGGGACCCCACGAACCTCTTACCTTGAACACCGACGAGAGAAGTTCTTCAGAAAGTATGCGGGACGGTTCTCCTAGGGCTTTGATCCGCCCGCTCTCAAGCACGAGGATTCTTTCGCAGAACCTGCTCGCGAGATCAAGGTCGTGGAGAACCGCCGCAACTCCTTTTCCTCTTTGCGCAACTGATCTAAGTAGCTCCATAAGGGCGAACTTGTGATGCATGTCAAGGTGGGAGGAGGGTTCGTCAAGAAAAATAAAATCAGTTTCCTGAGCAAGAACCCTTGCGATCGACACTCTTTGCTGCTCTCCCCCCGAGAGTGTCGTTACTTTTCTTCGGGAAAACCCTTCTAGGTCTACAAGCGAAAGGCAATCCTCGGCGCGCTTCATGTCTTCTTTGCCTTCGTTTTCGAAAATTCCTAGGTACGGATACCTTCCCGTAAGTACTACCTCAAGCACGCTCAGTGGAAAATCGAAATACGAGGTTTGCGGGAGAAACGATATTTTTTTGTAAAGCTCTTTTGCTTCGTACCCCGAAATATCCTCTCCGTCAACCAAAATACGGCCTGCGGTGGGATTGATTATACGGGCAAGAAGGCGAAGAAGCGTGGATTTCCCCGCACCGTTCGGGCCGACTATTCCCAGAAACTCGTTTCTTTTGATTTCGAAGGTTACGTCGTCAACTATGATTTTTCCATTTATTGCGTAGCCTAGGTCTGAAATTTTCATGGGTCTGTATGGGGGGCAGACGATATGCCTTCCTTCGCTGACGCACTCTCAAGATTCGGAATATTTCCATGGTCCAGTTGGTCATATGCATGAAGCGCATAGCGTTTGGTACGGTATTCGCCAGAAATCAAATATGTCCATCGGGGCCTCTGCTGCAAATCAGAGCAAAATAGTATACTGTCAGTCCGCTTCCATTTAAAGCGTTTCTGCGTCGAGATGCAAAGCAACATCACGTTGTTGTTATGCAAGTTCCCTTCCGCTGAAATTTCGCCTCAGCAGAAACACGAAGAAAGGAGCTCCGATGAAGGAAGTGATTATTCCGAGGCGAAGTTCCTCGGGACTCATTACGGTTCTCGCTATAAGGTCCGCTGCGGGCAGAAATATGGCCCCGGCGATAAAACTCGCGGGCAGGAGCCGGCGATGATCCACACCGATCAGCAGTCTTACCGAGTGCGGAATTATAAGTCCGACGAACCCCACGATGCCGCTCACCGCCACGCTTGCTCCGACTATGAGGGAACTCAGGACTATGAGATGTTTGGTTGTTTTCTCTATGTCAATGCCGACGGTCTTCGCCGTCTCGTAGCCGAGGAGCCTTGCGTTTAGGTTCTTAGCGTAGAAAAGCAGTACGGCCGAGGCGGCAAGCACGGGGACCGCGACCATTGCGAAATGCGTCCAGGTGCGAGAATCGACACCGCCCATTATCCAGAAAAGCATTTCCTTCATTGACCACGCGTTTGATACCGAAAGCACGAAAGTCGTGAGAGAGACAAAAAGCGTTCCTAGCGCTACCCCGCAGAGGAGAAGCGTCGTGTTCTCGACAAATCCCCTGTAACGCGATATTCCGTAGACTGCGTATGCCGTGAGAAGTGTGCCTGCAAACGCCGCGAGCGGGAGCAGGAGAAACCACTGCTGATGGATACCGGTGTAGATTGCCAGGACGGCGAAGAAAGCCCCTCCGCTTGACCAGCCCAGTATTCCGGGTTCAGCCAGGGGGTTTCTGAACATCGCCTGCATTACCGCCCCCACAATTGAGAGTCCTCCTCCTATGGTGGCGGCGAGAAGAACCCTGGGGAGCCTCACGTTCCAGACGATAAGTTCCTGTGATTTTTTGATCTCCGCTCCGGCATCAAGCCAAGGCAGCTTGCCCGCTATCACGCCGGTTACCTTGTCAAACGGAACGCTCACAGCCCCGAGCGATACGCACACGATGATGGTCGTCAACAGCAGGGAAGCGAGTACCACGTATACGGAAAGCGTTTTCTTACCGGTCGGCATTGTTCTCTGCTCTGAATATCAGGTTCACCAGATCAATTACGGCCCGCGCCGCGTAATGAGACGCGGCGTCCAGATGTTTTCCCGCGACGACTATGATCTTTTTGTCTCTGAAGGCGGAATTTTTGAACATCTGGCCCACAAAATCCGGGTGAGATGGATTATAACTACTTGTAAGCACCAGGTCAGGGTTGTTCTGGATCACGTATTCGGTGGATATGTTGCTGTATCCGCTTAGCCCGAGGCGTGCCGGGAGATTTATGGCTCCGGAACTTTCTATTATGTCGTTTATGGTTGAGCGTCTGCCGACCGTGAATCCCGGAGCTCCGTAGAAAAGAACCGTCGGGGCTTTTGCGTGAGGCGGAATCTTTGCCCTGGCGTCCGCAATCTGGGTTTCCATTTTTTCTACGAGGCTTTTAGCCGCGGCTTTCTCGCAGACGGCTTCTCCAACCAGTTCTATATTCTTTTTTATGCTCTCAAGAGAGACGATTTCGTGGAGCGCCAGCACCTTTATTCCCGCCGCCTCAAGATGCGCGCGTATGTTCGGGTTGGTGTGACCCGCGACTATCACGAGATCCGGAGATTTTGAGATTACCTGCTCGAGGTTCGTTTGGACCTGCGGAATTCCCCGCGCTTTTTCAACGATGTTTGAGATCAGCGGGTCGGTCGAGAAATAGGAGAGCGCGGCTATTTTTTTTCTGTCGCTGATTATATCGACCAGAATTTCATCTGAAGCCAAAGTAAGCGATATTATGTTTTCTGGGCAGGGCGGTTTTGCCAGGCACGCAACTGGTGCGGCGACCAGGGCTAACAGTAACGCCGCGAACAGATTTTTGACGCTTACCTTGGGAATCAGGCCTTTCCTTACGGGTTCAGGACGACTTTTCCGAACTGCTGGCGGTTTTCGAGAATCCTCTGCGCCGCCGCCGCCTCGCTCAGGTGAAATCTGCTGTGTATCGAAGGTTTCAGAGCGCCTTCCCCTGTAAGTTGCGCGACTTTCTCGAAGTGTTCCGCTCGGGCGTTAAACACCGTTACTCCCAGTACGGAGAGATCTTTCATGATAAGCGGGCCGAGGGCTGCTTCCGTAGCGCCGCCTCCCGCGACTCCGATCAGCAGAAGTTTCCCCCCGGGGGCCAGATACTGCGTGTTCTCTTTCCACACCGAGGCTCCCACGGGATCGAAGATCATGTTTATCTTATGTGTTTTTGTAATTTTCTTTAGCTCCTCTCCGAGATCCGAGGAGTTATAGTTTATGGTGACGTCGGCTCCGATTTTTTTTGCCTTCTCAAGTTTTTCGTCGCTTCCCGCCGTGGCTATGACGAAGGAATCGAAGAGCTTGGCCACCTGAATTGCCGCGCTTCCCGTTCCGCTTCCCGCCGCGTGCACGAGCACTGTTTCTCCCTCGGTGATATTCCCCCTTTCGCAGAAGCCGTACCAGGCGGTGACATAGCAGGTTGGTAGGGTCGCCGCGTCGTCAAAGGAGAGCCCTTGGGGAATCGGTACCACGTTAGATGAAGGTATCTTTACGTATTCGGCGAATCCTCCGTGGAGGTTTACCCCCACTATCTCAAGGCCCCTCTCCGAGCGCACGGCCGGCATGATCATTACCCGATCGCCCGTATCCGCATCAGATACGTCATCGCTTTTCTCGCAGACAATTCCCGCCACGTCTACTCCCCCCACGTGTGGCAGGGGCACCGGACGGGGCGATTTTCCGCTTCTTAACCTGAGGTCGACGAAGTTTATAGAGGAGGATTTCACCTCTACAAGAACTTCCCCCGGTCCAAGTTCCGGCTTGCTTACCTCTTCGTACTTAAGAACATCCGTTTCTCCGAATTCGTGATAGATAATGGCTTTCATTCTTGCGAACTCCTTTAGAATATTGTTTGGGTTAAGGTACTTGCTTCTGAAGTTTTAGCAATATCACTTGCTCTCCACATATCACTTTCAAGAACTGCCGGTCCCGGAGAAGCGGGTGGCCTTAGTTTTATTTCCGGTGTTGCGGAAACCGCAGAACAGTTTCAACTTCAAAACATTTACAGCGCCCTTGCGGTGAATATCGCTTCTGAACCCTTTGTTGTTGAGATATCTCCTCATCCGCACTGAGCGGTAAGCGCTGTCCATACCCTGCGCCCTACTGTTGCAATTTGAGCTTCAGTTATGTTTTAATTCCAGAGAGGCTTTTACGCTATGATATCAGTGCGGCGGAGAATTCTGCCGTAAATTATACTCTAAAGGAGTTGCCAGAATGAAATTCAAATCACATCGCATAGTTTTGAGTCTGTTTTTGGCTTTGGGGCTTGTTTTTTTGTCAAGCATCGAGGCTTCGGCTCATAATGAAAGTCAGAGCAGCAGGGCGGCGGAAGATGTCAATATCGCAAGTGAAACGGAGGTGGGGGAGTTCCTATCCCATGTGGTCGAACATTTCAGTCCGTTGTTAAGAGTCAACAATCCCAACCCTACCTTGGAAGAGCAGAAAGAGCTTGTAAGTCTCTGGGTGACGTTTTTCGAGGAGCTGAGAAAAAAGGGGGCTTTCAACGATGCCGACGACATGTACTCCATAGTAATAAACTCCGCTAATATCATAGATAATCACCCGAGACATCCCGGATTGTACGGCAAGGTGGTTGATCCGGGCGCCGAAGGTTCGGAGATCGGGGATGCCTTAAGGAAATTAATCGAAGAAGGGGGCTGTGCGGCGTACAGATACGGCGGAGAAGACAGGCAGGCTTGCGCAGAGAAAGTGGATACCATCTACGGAGAGTTCGTCATCATAGCCGGTTTTCATCACGACGAAGAAGACCCTGTTATAATCGAACCCGACTGTACGGGTCTCGGACTTGATACCACAGCTGCTGATGTGGATGACGAGGAGAGCCTGGATGTGCAGAAACTGCTTCTTAAGCTGTATGTGAAAAGCGTTATTTCCGTCACTCAGGACATGCTTGTGGACGGCAGAAAAAAAGCGGTGGCGGAATTGAGTAAGGGGAACCCTGACAGGGTTGTAACGTTTGAGGAGATGGCCTCCATAAGGTACACGGAATTTCAGAAAAAAATTGCCTGTTTCTCAAAAGGAGACTTCAAGGAAGGCAGCATATATGTTTTCATCATGGAGTTAGATGAAGACGCCACCGTGGTTCTGAACGGAAACAGTCCTGAACTGAACGGGCTGAATCTTAAGGTCAGGGATCCGAATCCGAATCCCGCTGACGGGGAAAGAAACAAGGACATTGCGAATCTGCTCAGGAGTTCGATAACCGAAGACGGGGTGGTTAAGGACGGAAAAGGGAGCTTTGTCGAATATCATTGGTTGCGTCCCGGTGATGAACCAACTCCGCAATGGCTGGAGAACAGCTTGGTTCCGGGCAATTCACACAAGATAACTTACATTGAAGCGGCAGACGTAGGTCATCATGAAGATCCTGTCGGTCGCTTCATGTATATCTTCGGTTCTGGAGTTTATCCCGAACTTGAAGACAGTGGGGGGTGTGCAGTCGCGGGAAGCGGCAATACGCCCAGGGGAGCTTTGCTCAACCTGTTTCTGACAGCCTGTGTTCTGTTCTCGGTTGTTTTCCCCGGAGGTCTCGCCCGAAAGGATTTCTTCGGCAGACTCTGGAATTGACACAGTCTCTTGGCATTCAGGGCAAAGATGGTGCAGCTTGCACCCGACCCTGCATGTCCGGGGTTCCTTGCTGTTGTGCTCTGAGGTGCTGATTTGTCATGAAATCAGAAAAAAAGAGATGGCAACACTACTGTCCCAATGTTAATCAAATAATTTCAGTTGGTTATGATACGCCAAGTCTGGAATCGTGATAACCTGTGTTGTAAGCAGCTGATTTAACGGTGTTTTTTCAAACAGGGTTAAGCTCAAAATCTGCAGAATTGTGTGGAGACTCGCATCAAGATGAAGCCGCTTCTTGATGATCGCAACAAGCACATATACAGAGACCGCAATCCATATCTGAGTCTTCACGGCGTTCTCCGATGTGCCGTAAAACCTCTTGATTTTCAGGTGCTGCTTGATCCACTTGAAAAACAGTTCAACATGCCAGCGATTCCTGTACAGTTCACAAACAGTCATAGCAGGGAGCAGAAAGTTGTTCGTTATGAAAACCAGTTTCTTATCACGTTCCTTGTCCCGATACTTAACCACCCGCAGGGAGTCGGGGAAATCTTTTAAGCTTTTTTTGCCCGTAAGCTTGATTGTCCAGTCGCAGATAAGTCCTGTGGAACGATCTACTTTGCGGTAGTCGGTACGGCGGTACTGGGTGTTGCTTTTGGTTCGCAGAACGAAGAAACACATTGACTGGTGCAGACGATACAGGCGAGTGAAGTCAAGGTAGGCTCGATCCATGGTATAGAAGGCTCCAGGCTCGTGGACAATTTTGTCCAGGATATTAACATCGTGGAGTTTACCGTCGGAAATGTGAATGAAGGCAGGGATATAGCCACGCAGGTCAAACAGTGTGTGGAGTTTTACGGCCGCTTTGCTGCTTCGGAAATTAGCCCACGGAAACAGACTGAGGCAGAGGTCTATGGTGGAGGAATCCGGGGCGTAAACCGTATCAGGGATGTCCAAAACGCCGTCATCATCATGGTAAAGGTCTCTGGCTATATGTATAAGGTGCTGTGCTAAATCGGCATAGATACGCCAGTCACGATTCATGTTTGCGTTGGACAAGGTGTTACGAGATACGCTTGAGATTCCCATGTGATAGAGTTTTTTTGCTTGGGCACGAAGGGTAGTTTCGACGTCACGCAAACTTGTTCTGCCAGCGAATTGTGCGAAAGCCATACAGCGAAATTGTTCGGAGCAAGAAGGTCAGGATTTGACTTTGTAGTTACCGTCATAACGGTTTACACATTTTCGAAATATGTGCCATGGGAGATAATCCATAAGTTGTGAGAAAACCAGTTTTCCTGTATGCTGCTGCATGATATTTGCCTCCTGCTATGTTGGTAGGTAAAAATATCACTAAGGAATGAGGGTTTCTGAAATTCAAATCGGAAACACCTCTTCTGGCCAATTTAGTGTGTGTAACCAGTTAGTTGCGTAACGTTTGAAGAAAAACGTTGGGACAGTAGTGAGATGGCAATACAGATTCGATAATTTCAGCAGGGCTTATTTTCTGCTGAGAGAGGCCGCGGAGAGAAACAGGGCCGGAGAACTGGATCAATTGGCGAAAGAAGGCATGATCCAGCGATTTGAATTCTGCATGGAACTTGCCTGGAAGACAATGAAAGATTACCTTGAGAGTCAGAACGTGGTATTCAACTAGGTTACGCCCAGAGCTGTCTTAAAAGAGGGATAGCGGGAAATCTGATATCCGATGGAGAAAACTGGATGAGCGCCCTTGACGCGCACAACAAGCTGAGTCACACCTATGATTTTAAAAAGTTTGAAGCCGTGATAGAAGAAATACATGCCAGATATCTTGACTGTATAGGCGGGTTGTACGAAATATTGTCCGAGGCTTACATGGAGATGCAGACTGATGATGACTGATCATTGATTGAGTCAAAAACAGATGAACCTTATCAGGGACATCATAGTGGAATTTGTCCCCGCCGTTGAGTCCGTGTCGATCTTTGGTTCAAGGGCAGCCAGTTCCCACAGAACTTATTCTGATATAGACATGGTTCTTTACGGCGATATAGAGGAGCGCACTGTTGACCGTCTCTGGACATGTTTTCATGAAAGCAGCCTGCCCTACAAGGTTGACCTTGTTGCTTACAACCTTGTGGAATATCCACCCCTGAAGGCTCATATAGACCAGTTTGCCAAAGTTCTTCTTACAGAAGAGAAATTACGTCAGTTCCGCTAAGAACAGGGCGCAAGCTTTTCTGTGGTTCAAAGAGCGGGAACCGCTAAGGGTTTTATAGAACCGGGGCGGGGAATAACAATCCGCCGAAAAGAAGCCAGGCTATAATCAGCGTCCAGATGACGTTCATTCCCTGCGCTATGAGAAACGCATAGGCGGGACGGCCTTCCTCCATGCTGACTAGGGTGGAAAAACGGGTCTCAAGACCTATACAGACAAACGCAAGGGCGAACCACCAGCCGCGAAGCCCTTTCATAAGCCCCTTGGTCTGCGAGACAAGATCGTCTCCAACTGCGAAAGAAAAAAGAAGGGATGCTGTCATGAAACCTAATATGAACTTTGGGAAGCGCTCCCAGATGACCCCGACCGACGGCTTTACCCCTTCATCCGCTCCTTGGCGAAATGTCCACCAAAGAGAAAGGGCGAAAGCTGCTAGACCCAGCATGGCGTTCTGCGAGAACTTCACCACCACGGCGGCGTTCATCGCCGATTCTCCCACCAGTTCCCCCGCGGCCACCACGGCTCCTGTGGTGTCAATGGTTCCTCCGATCCACGCTCCTCCGATCACTGCGGGAATCTGAAAATGCTCCACGGCCCAGGGCATGATCAGCATCATGGGGACGGCCACTATTAGGACTAGGGAAGTTACGTAGGAGAGTTTCTTTCTGTCTCCGCCTATGGCTCCGCAGGCGGCGATGGCGGCAGAGACTCCGCAGATGGAGACGGCCGTGGAAAGCATGGCGGCAAACTCGGAATCCACGGCAAGCCTTCTGCAGATCCAGTAGCATGCGTACCAGATGACCAGCACGACGAACAGGGCCTGCAGAATTCCCGCCGACCCCGCGGAGAGTATCTTGCCAAACAGGATGCCGGAACCCAGAATTATAAGCCCGATCTTGATGTAGTACTCTGTGCGGACCGCCTCCCGGAAACGGTCGGGGAAAACATTACCAACGAACATTCCGATTAAAAGAGCAAAGATGACATAGCTTACGCCCCATTCCTTGGCCATTACGTTTCCGGCGAGAAACTTGGATGCCCACGCAAGTGCGAAGACTATGGGAAAGCCCACGACGTAGCGTGTAACCGATCCGCCCATCATACGGATTCCGAAGCTTGAAAAAAATAAAAGGACTACTCCCAGCGAAAGGGAAAGAGAGATGTTCTTTGCGCTTAAGACCTCGCCCAGAGAATCTGGGGCCCACGAAAACTTGGGAAGAGAAAGATGGGGAAAAAGAAGCCCGAGGGCTATAAGGATGAAAGCCGGTCCGAAAACTACCCAGTCTTCGGAGAGACCGCGGTTTTCCTCGGGGGAACCTGCAGTTTCGTCTTCCATGCAGGTAAGATTGACACGAATTTCTGATTTTTCAACATTTTGCTGCCGACTCACTTGCCGGGATGTGGAGAAGTATTCGTAAGCCGTTCTCTTTTTCGCCAGTTCCAAGGCGCGACGAATTCCCCGGTCCACAAACCGCGCCTGTTTTTGCGGGCCTCCTGCTCCGCAGAGACGTAACGGCGCAAGTAGTGCCTGTAAGCGAGAGCGTAGCCGTTTCGGACCATCCAGCCGTTTAAGTCAATCTCGTTTAGGTGGCAGATCCCGAGAAGGCGTCCGTAGCGGTCGCGCTTTGTTCCCTCGCACTTAATGGAATTGCGCCCTATTTTGTTTCTAAGAGCCAAGGTTGAAACAATGCCGCAGTCATAACTTTTTCCAGAGGCATCCTTGCATCGCTGATTTCTTTCCGGTGCGTCAATTCCTTCAAGCCTGATCCGTTTCCCCGAAATTTTGACCGTATCGCCGTCTGTTACATAAGGCTTGCCGGTCACGGTTTCGGCTTCTGTCGGCATCGGGCAAAGCAGCAGAAGAAACATTAAGCAAAATGGTTTGCAGAGCAATGTGGCACTGCACTTCGAATCAGGGGTCTTTTTCATTGCGCACTCGACAATTGGCGGTTTATCGCTGGGTGTTCCCGGCTAGCTTTTTCGCCGTCTTTCTTTTTCTTCTTTTTTTCTGTTTTATTACCTTCCGCGTTTTCTTTCTTTCCGCGGACTCTTCTCCGTGAATCTGCGTCGCGATCTTCTCGGTGAGGCTTCTCCTCGCGAGGAATCTGTTAAGCGCCTGGGAGCGCTCCCTCATAACCTTCACGGTAATGCCGCTCGGAAGGTGTCGCAGGTGGACGCAGGTGGCCAACTTGTTTACATTCTGTCCGCCGGGTCCCGAGGACCTCGTGAAAGTTTCCTCGATATCTTCTTCCCTTATGCCGAGGCGCTTCATTTCCCGCTCAAGTGCCGTCTGTTTTTCCTTTGAAACTCCGAAGTTTTTCATGATGGCACGGCGGGCCGAAGGCGGATTATCTTATGATCAGCTTCAGAAAATCGGATGCCGAGACAAGCCCTACGGGTTTTTCCTCCTCGACCACGACAACGCTGTGGAAGCCGGTTCCGGCTAGCTCTTCGAACACATCTTTTACCGATGCGTCCGGGCCGACGGATATGGCCGGGCTGCTCATTACTTCCTTCACTGTGATACGCCCGGCATCCTCGTATATCTTTTCAATTTCTCCTTGGTCAAACCACTGTCCGAAGAGCTCGAGGATTTCGGTTCTCGAGAAGGAAACGGTGGTTTTCTTGGCGATAAAGTCGCTTGCGGAGATGAATCCCGTGAGCGTTCCGTCGTCGTTAACCACCGGAAGCTGGTTGATCCTGAGCTCAAGCATCTTGCGCGCGCACTGCTCAAGCGAATCATCCTCGTTGGCGGTGACCACGGGGCTGGTCATTATTTCTCTTGCTTTCATCTGTGCTCGGGAACCTCTCTTTCGGGCACATTTAAAGATAAAACAGCCGGGGATTTTTGCAAGGAACTCAGCTTCAAGAGGCATTTGCGTAGTTGAGTATGTCCATACAGGGCAAGGGGTTTGAGAAGCGGCGAAAAATTTTTTATCCCGCAATTTACATCAGAACCCCTGAAAACTGCCTGATTCACCCCGGAATCTGGAAATTCCACCCCAGGTCCGAACCGGCCGCAGTGCAGCCGGGGGGGGGGGTTGGTCGGAAACTTGCCAAAACCGCCGGCTTGCGCCCGGCGTTTGACTTGCGCTCCCTCTCAGGTTCCCTCCACACCGACCTGAGGCGGGGACGGAACATCTCCCAGGGGATAATCGCGTTGAGTTTGACCAGGGGGTCTTTCTTGTCGTCCAGCCTCACGTACCTGTCCTCTTCTCCGAAATTCAGATGTTCCACTTTCCTTCCTCCGGCATTGTTCTGTATCTGCGCCCGCCTCCCCGCAATTTGACATGGGGGGGGGGTGAGTATATGTTTACTGTTACACGAAGTTTAAGTGGAATATAAGGGTATTTTTAGAAGTGCCTTTTAGGGGAATTGATCAAAGGCTTTAATATCCTGAAAAGCGGATGAGAATGAGTTTTCTTTGCCTTCTG
>CAYSDX010000098.1:0-2392 GCA_964429945.1 uncultured Spirochaetia bacterium
CCAGGCCGTCCATGCCGGGGAGCATTATGTCGAGCAGCACCAGATCCGGCGGAACGGAATTTATGTAGAGCAGAAAATCCTTTCCGCTCTGAAAGGGTTTTACCTGATACCCCTCGCGCTTCAGGTGATGGGTTATAAGGCTGAGTATGTCCTTTTCGTCATCTACTACCGCTATGAGCTTTTTCATATGCTTTCCCTCTTAATTTACAGAATGCGCAGGTGTACATCAATTGCTTGTCGCGGCCTCTTAACATAGAACTAACAATTTGTTTATTTTCGGTTAATTTTTCGCAAATATCATTGACCTGCAGTTGTTAAAAGCGAAGCAATAAACACACCAAGGAGAATATGAGAGATGAGATTTTTAGCAGTTTTAGCAGTGTCTTTCCTGACGCTGTTTTCCCTTACGTCCCTGCAGGCAAACGCCGGCGAGGACAGCATCCAAGCCCAGATCGAGGAACTGAAGAAAAAGATAGAGAGACTCGAACAGCAGAGCCAGCAGATGAACATGAAGATGTACGAGGCCACGGACACCAAGGCCTGGTACAACAAAATCAAGGTCAAAACCAAAAAAGGAACCGGTCTTACTTTCCAGACCGCCGACAGGAACTACAAGCTCAGGATGAGGCTTCGCGGCCAGTTCTTGGCAAACTACATAGATACTGACGGAGGCGACAACGAGGGTCTCGGTTTCAGGGTAAGAAGGCTCAGGGTAATCTGGGACGGCAACGCTTTCGCTCCCTGGATGAAGTATAAGGTTGAGTATGATTTATCAAGTGGCGGAGAGCTCAAGGACATGAAGCTTTCGTTTGCCAAGAATAAGGCTTTTGCCCCTGTGGTAGGTCAGTACAAGGTTCCGTTTAACAAGGAGCGACTTAACTCCTCTTCCTCGCTTCAGGTGGTTGGACGTTCTATCATAACCGACTATTTTGAGTACGACAGGGATATAGGTGGCGGTGTTTTCGGTCTTCTCGGAGACGGGATGCTACGCTATGATCTAGGTCTTTTCCAGGGTCAGGGCCCAAACGTGAAAAACGACAAGGATAATACGGGCGTGCTCTGGGCAGGAAGGGTTCAGGCCGCTGTTATCGGTGGAGGGGCAAAGAAGATAAGGGAGAATTTCGCCAGGAAGCCAACGCTTATACTCGGAGCTGCCGTTGCGGGCATAGATGTCGAGGAAGGCAGCAAGGACAGCAATATCGGGATTAATGAAGGTGAAAGGGATTTGTCTGCTGGTGGGAAGGTAACCTCCTTTAGCGCTGACGTAAACTACAGGGACTCTAGATTTAACCTTATCGGTGAGTATATTGGGAGATGGGTGAATCCTGATGAAGCGGGTATCGAGACGGCGTATGACTATGGTTTCAGGGTTCAGGGTGGTTTCTTCTTGGTTCCGAAAAGGATCGAGCTTGCATCCAGGTATGCGAGAGTCACTCTTGACGATGACGCGGGAAATGGTCTTGATAACGTATGGACCTTCACCCAGGGACTTAACTACTACCTAAGCGGCAGTCACAAGTGGAAAGTGCAGCTTGACTATACCTTCCAGAGAGAAGAGGAAATTGGTGGAACTGAATCCGATGAGTCGATGGTAAGAGCGCAGATACAGGCCTATTTCTAGGACTACGCACTAAGAAGCGGGTTTTTTCGCTTTTGGATACAGATTAATTAATTCTCTTGCATCGGTTAGGATTAACCGCAAATGACAAGAGTAAAAGTGTGTGGGATAACTAGCTCAGAGGACGCTCTCTGCGCCGTGCGACTCGGAGCTTCGGCGCTCGGTTTCGTTTTCTACGAAAAAAGCCCTAGATTCGTTACGCCTTCCGAGGCGAAAGAGATAATAAGGCAAATCCCCCCGTTCGTAACCAAGGTAGGAGTTTTCGTAAACGCCGGGGCGGACTACTTGCGGGAGGCAAAAGACATCGCGGGTTTTGACGTTTACCAGTTCCACGGGGATGAGACCCCGGAGTTCTGTGCCACATTCAGCGAGGACTACATAAAGGCTATAAGGGTAAAAGACTCAGGCAGTCTCGATGCGGTGGAGCTATACGATACGGACGCTTTTCTCTTCGATACTTATTCTCCTGATGCCTACGGGGGCACGGGGGAGAATTTTTCTTGGGACGTTCTTTCCGGCCGGAAACTTGAGGGCGAATTCGTTATACTTTCCGGAGGACTTAACCCGGATAACGTGCGCGACGCCATACGGGCAGTGGGTCCCTACGCCGTCGACGTGAGTTCCGGGGTTGAAAGTTCCCCGGGGATAAAAGATCATGCGAAGCTTGAGAGGTTCATGGAGGCTGTGAGTTATGGGTAAAACCAACCGGAAATACAGCTACCCTGACGTGGGGGGTCATTTCGGGGATTTCGGCGGCCGCTACGTCTCGGAAAC
>CAYSDX010000099.1:0-31122 GCA_964429945.1 uncultured Spirochaetia bacterium
GGCTACGGCCCCGGCATGATAAAGCAGCTTCTCAGACAGTTCATCGGCGATCTTGTAAGCGTCCTGATCGTTGTCTGCCTCTTATCCCAGACGGCAGGCCTTGGTTACTGGGGGCGAGTGGGGTTTGTCTCCTTAGTTGGAGTGGCCATAGGCTTTGTGGGCCATTTTGCCTACTGGAACTGGTTTGGGTTTCCGACTCCGTATCTGGTCGTCACCATTGCTGACAGCCTGATCGCCTGGCTTCTTGCGGGACTTGCGATGGCAAAACTGGTAGCAAAAGACACCAAAAAAATAACCAGTTCAGGCGGAAGGTACGGCTAGACTGGCAAATCATCCGTGCTCAGACATTCTCTTCGTGCACAGAAATCCGTATCCTCAACGTTCGCCGGAAGCGGAAGGATTCGCGAACCTGACTTTGCTGAAGTAAAGAAAGTTTAGGCGATCGGGCTCAAGCCCCTTCACGTATGGCTTGATCATGTTCTGCTGAACCGAGTTCAGGTAAGGAACTATCGCGACTCCCTTTTCTACAAGAATTTTCTGGGCATCGTTGTAAAGAACTGTTCTTTGCTCGCGATCCAGAATCCCGGCGGCTTTTTCCACCAGACGGTCATACTCCGGTTCGCACCAGCCTGTACGGTTGTTTCCGCTTCCGCACTCAAAAAGGTTCATAAAATTATGGGGGTCCGGGAAATCCGCCTGCCATCCGGCCCTGAATACAGGCGGAGGATCCGTTCTGAGCGTGCTCAGATAAACGGTCCATTCCTGATTCACAAGCTTGACTTCAATGCCCAGATGCTCTTTCCACATGCCCTGAAACGCCTCGGCGACAATCCTGTTGTTTCCCGTATCAGGGTAGAGAAAAGTGGTCTGGGGAAAATTCTCTCCTTTTGGATATCCGGCCATCTCAAGAAATTTTCTCGCCTTCTCCGCATCAAACGAAAGACCGATCCGGGGGTTGTGGGCAAGCATGTCGATCGGTATCCATGAAGTAGCGGGCACTCCCGCTCCTTGGAGAAGTCCCGCAAGGCTCTTTCTGTCTATTGAGCTCGCGAAAGCCTTTCTCACCAGAGGATTATCAAACGGAACCTTTTTGGTGTTAAATCCTATGTAGTTGTTTCTGAAAACCACGCTCTGCTTAAAATCCGGAAGCTTTCTGACCCTTGGAACCTCAAGCAGGGGAATTCCCTTGCTGTCGAGAAAATCGAGTTCCCCGCTTTCATAAAGTGCGAGAGTGGATACGGGGTTTTCATTCATTATCATCTTTACCTTCTTAGCGCTTTTGGGTTTCTCCCCCCAGTAGCCTTCATACTCCTTGATAAGAACTTCCTTATGATGCTTCCATTCTTTCAATCTGTAAGGTCCCAGAGTTACTATGTTCTCGGCTTCAGTCCATCTGGTTCCGTATTTCTCAACAATATCCTTTCTCATCGGAAAAATGGACATGAAAGTCACTAGGCTCAGAAAATAGGCCCTCGGCTTTTCAAGAGTAACAATGAGAGTATGTTCATCCGGGGCTTTTACCCCGACTTTGCCGAAATCCTTTATCTCCCCTGAGTTAAATTTCCTGGCGTTCTTTACGTCAAAAAGAAAGTAAGCGTAGCTTCCGGCGGTTTCGGGCTTAAGAATCCTTTTCCATGAATAAAGGAAATCCCCGGCTCGAAGCGGCACCCCGTCTGTCCAGAGGACTTTTTCCCTTATTTTAAAAGTATAGGTTCTTCCATCCTCGCTTACTCGCCAGCTTCGCGCGAGAGCAGGTACGGGCTCGTATTTTTCATCAAACGCCGCGAGACCGTCCATTATGTTCTCTATGATTGTAAAAGATGTGACGTCGGTAGCGAGAGACCAGTCAAGCGTGGGGGGTTCGGTGGCGATATTTATGTTAAGCGTGTCCTTGCGGGAAATATCTACGGCGTCGGGGGCCCTGTTTCCAGAACCGCAGGAAATGAAAAGAAGAATACAGAGAATCGGAAGAAATTCTTTCGATCTTTTCATAACAACAGTTTGAAAATCCCGCAACGGTGCCGGCTGCTTGATAAAAATTTCTGAAAGTCGAAAATCAGGTTCAACCTCTAGTTTAATTACTGCCCGAAGACCTTGAACCTTCCGTTTTCTACTATTCCTACAATCGGTTCGTAAACCGCGTCCCCGTAACGGTCAAAATAGAACTCGCCTAAAAGCGTATCCGCCCTGATATCGGCCATTGCGTCGCGTATAGCCTCTGGGTCGGTTGAAGAGGCATCGGCGATGGCCTCGGCCAGTATATAAGTAGATGCGTAGGACAGTGCGGCGAAGGCATCGGGTTCGCCGTATTTTGCCCGGAAATTTTTAAGAAACCTGCGGTTCTCAGGTGTGTCAATGTCCGCAATCCAAGTCGTAAAGGTAATAGCGCCCTCGGCAGCATCTGCAGCTTCTCTCACATCATCTTGAGTAGCCAAGGTAATCAGAAAAGGAATATTCATATCCATTCCGAGCCGCCGTGCCTGAATCATAACTCCTCTGCGGCCCGGAGCCAGAGCCGATATGAAAAGAGCCTCGGGCGGAGGGACGGCATTTATTATGTCGGTTAACTGACTAGTCAGGTCGGGAAGTGTACCGGTTCGTCGAGAGTAAGTCTGATCGCTCACGATCCTGACACCATGCTTTTCAAGCTCCTCTTTTACCTTTTCGTGGTTACTTGAGGAAAAAGCATCAGCTTCATTCACTATCGTGGCTACGTTATTGTAACGCAACTGCTCTCTGGTAACCATGATGCCAGCCTGCACAAGCGGGTCGACGGTGAGGGATGCACGGAAGGCAAATTCGCTCCTGGCGCTGAGACCGCGCGCCGCGGACGTGGGACTGAAAGCCACGACCTTGTTTTGCTGCGCGACCGGAATGATTCTTTCGGTGGCGCTCGACGTAAAAGGACCAAGAATGGCGACCACTCCGTCCTGCTCAATAAGTTTTCTGTAGGCTCTCTCGGCACCGTCTGGGGTACCCTCGGAATCCTCAATTATGAACCTGATTTCTTTTCCGTCAAGCAGTGGCAATTCGTTAATTTCCCCAAGGGCGAGCTCCATGCCGTTTTTCATCTGCAGGCCGTTTGAGGAAAGCGGACCGGTAAGAGGAACAACAACGCCGACGCCAACCTCTTCGGTTTCGTTCTGGCCACAGGAGAAAGAACCGAGAAGAAGCAGCGCAACTGCTCCGGCAGCAAACATAAATACAGTTATTTTTTTTATGTTAAAGTCCTCCGACAACCATCCATCCTTTGGAAAGATACCCGTTCAAGCGCTCAGGATCAAAATCGTGCTGACAGGCCTGAATAACGAGATTACTCGAGGGCTTCAAACTTGCCGCCGCGGACTATCCTTACCACGAAACTGTGGACCCCGTCCCCGTTCTCGTCGAAGTAGAATTTCCCGAAAATAGTGTCGTCCAGAGCGGATTCCGGACCGATCATCTGCAGGGCCGCCCTGATATCCTCCGGACTGGATGTTGAGGCGCGCGCAATGGCGGCGGCCAGTATTTGGGTGGAAGCGTAGGAGCGCGCCGAATACGCGTCGGGGTCTTCTTCGTATTTCGCCTTGTATTTCCCGACGAAATCCACGCTCCGGGGCGTGCTGTCGGTTACCCAGTTCGTAACCGCAATGACACCTTCGGTCGACCCCTTCAGCTTCTTTTCGGCCTCCGCCACGTCCGTCTCCGTGAGCCCAATCACGATCAGGGAGACTGTTATTCCCATCTCGCGGGCCTTGACTATTACCCCCTGGCGCCCCGGCGAAAGCGCCGAAACGAATACCACGTCCGCACCCGAGTCCTTTATGGCGCGTAACTGCTCCGTGAGATCGGGAAGGGAGTCGTTCTTTGCTCGGCTGAAACTCTGCTCTTCCACGACTTCCACATCTGGGTACTCCGCAAGTTCCTCAAGCACCTTGTCGTTGCTGCTCATGGAGAAAGTGTCGTCTATGTTGACTATGGTCGCCGCTTCTGAATACTTCAGAGCGCCTTTGGTTTTCCTTATTCCTTCGGGCACCATTTTGTCCACGGTAAGGGAAGTGCGGAATATGAAATCGCCGGGAGCGGTGATCCCGCTTGGACTCGCGGCGGAGGTCGGACTTATGGTCACCACATTGCTTTCGTTCACGAGCGGGGCGATTCTTCTCGTCGAGCTGGAACTCCACGGACCGATTATCGCACTCACAGCGTCCTCGCCGATAAGTTTCCTGAAAGCCCTCTCTGCACCGTCCGGGGTACCTTCGGTATCCTCAAAAATCGGGCGGAGATCCGTTCCGCCGAAAAGCGCCGACGCGTTGATCTCCTCCACGGCGAGCTCGACGCCTTTTTTCATGTTCGCCCCGAGCCCCTCTGACACTCCCGTAAGGGGAAAGGCGATGCCGACTGCAACCTCTTCGTCGCTATCCTCATGGCAGGAAACAAGACCGAGGACCGCAGCCGCGGCCACCACGGCAAAAAACACAAAAATGGTTATTCTCTTCATGTCGAAATAACCTCTTCCCGGATAATTATTCGTCATCGGAAAGAACTACCAGAATGGAGTCCTTTTCAACCGTATCCCCTTCCTGGACTCTTATTTCCTTTATGCTTCCAGAAGCGGAGGTCTTAAGTTCGCTTTCCATCTTCATAGCTTCGACTACTAAGACGCTGTCCCCCATCTCGACGCTGTCTCCCTGTTTCTTAAGGATCTTCACTACCCTGCTGTGCATCGGCGCCGCGATGTTAAGACTTCCCGTGCCTTCCGCCTGGGAAGCGTCCCTTCCGGAAACGGCTTCTATCTCGTAGAGATCGCCCTCGTGGAAAACCTGTATTTTCTTTCCTTCCCTGAATATCCCCACGGTAATGCTTTTGTTATCGACCAGAATCGAATACGTATTGTCGTCTATACGCAGAAATTCTATCTCTTTCTGCTCGCCGTCGACGCTGAAGAGACTAAGTCCTTCCTTCTCTTCGAAGTCCACCTTGTAGGTTTTGTTTCCCAGTTTGAAAGTGTACGTCATAAAAGCGGATTCCCGGATACGCCCATTCTTCTGGCAAAATGCTTCCAGCCTGAAGAAGCGGCTCTTGTTCCCTGCACGATTTGGTTTGAGCCGCCGTTCATGGCAACCGCGGCGGCCATAAGTATGAGTTCAGGATCGGATTCCTCGGGCACCAAAGTCTCCGGATGTCTCTCTATAAAACCCGTGTCAATCTGCGCCTTGCGGAACTCAGGGTCCCGCATCATTCTGATAAGAAAACCGAGATTGGTTCTCACCCCCAGAACCACGTATTCCCTCAGGGCAGAGAGCATCCTGTCTATCGCATCCTCCCGGGAATTTCCCCAGACGACAAGCTTTGAGAGCATGGGGTCGTAAAAAGACGTTATCTCGCAACCGCTGTAAACGGATGAATCGTCCCTCACGCCCGGACCGCTTGGAGCACGCACATACTGAAGGACACCCGGAGAGGGAAGAAAATTGGTGGCGGGGTCCTCCGCGTAAACCCTGCATTCAAGTGCATGACCTTGCATTTTTATGGCAGACTGCTTGAATGGAAGTTTTTCCCCCGAAGCTATCCTTATCATCCACTTCACGATATCGATTCCTGTGATCATTTCCGTAACAGGATGCTCAACCTGCACTCTGGTGTTCATCTCCAGAAAATAGAAATTCTCCTTCTGGTCCATTATGAACTCAACCGTTCCGGCCCCGAAATAGTCAACTGCCTTTGCTATGCGAAGGGCGACTTCGCACATGTTCTTTCTGGTCTTGGCGCTTATGAATCCCGAGGGGGCTTCCTCTATCACCTTCTGGTGGCGTCTCTGTATTGAGCATTCCCGCTCAAACAGGTGCAGCAGGTTCCCGTGCCTGTCCCCAAGAACCTGGACTTCTACGTGCCTCGGTTGCTGAACGAACTTCTCTATGAATACGGAATCGTCTCCGAAAGAGGAAAACGCCTCGCTTCTGGCCATCCGGAGGGACGATTCGAATTCTTCCTTGGAATTAACGAGCCTCATCCCCTTTCCGCCTCCGCCCGCAGAAGCTTTTATCATCACGGGGTAACCGATTCTCTTCGCCACTCTTGAGGCCTCAACGTCGGACACCGCTCCTTCGGACCCTGGAACAAGCGGCACTTTGGCGTCCCTAGCTATTTTTCTTGCGGTTACCTTATCTCCCATAAGCCTTATCGCTTCTGCTGAAGGCCCTATGAAAACTACGCCTTTTTTCTCGCACAGCTCGGCGAAGGAATCATTTTCGGAGAGAAATCCGAACCCGGGGTGTATTGCCTCGGCTCCCGACTCCTTGGCAGCGGCGACTACCTTTTCTCCGACCAAGTAGCTTTCCGAAGGTTTCGACGGTCCTATGTGGTAGGCCTCGTCCGCAAGCATCACGTGAAGAGCGTCTCTGTCGGCGTCCGAGTAGACAGCCACGGTAGCGATCCCAAGCTCCCGGCACGCCCTGATGATTCTTACCGCTATTTCTCCCCTGTTTGCTATCAATATTTTCTTGAACATCTTTCTAACCGGCCATTCAGAGGGGAATGTTCCCGTGCTTTTTCGGCGGAAGCGTCTGTCTTTTTCCGCCTAGCATCTCCAGTGCCGCTATCACTCTGTGTCTCGTGTCTTCAGGTTTTATAACCTCGTCTATGTAACCCAGACTTGCAGCGCGATACGGATTTGCGAAATTCTTCTTGTACTCCTCGATGAGCCTGATTCTCTCGGCGTCGGGGTCGTCCGCGGCGGCTATTTCCCCGCGGGAAATTATGTTCACTGCCCCGTCGGGTCCCATGACCGCTATTTCCGCCGTGGGATAAGCAAGGTTAACGTCTCCCCTTATGTGTTTTGAGGACATGACGTCGTAAGCCCCTCCGTAGGCTTTTCTGGTTATCACCGTGATTCTCGGAACCGTGGCCTCGCAGTAGGCGTAAAGCAGCTTTGCTCCGTGCCTTATGATTCCTCCCCATTCCTGCGAGGTTCCCGGAAGAAAGCCCGGCACGTCGACAAAAGTAAGAAGCGGGATATTGAAAGCGTCGCAGAACCTTACGAATCTGGCTCCCTTAACCGAAGCATCTATGTCAAGACACCCCGCCAGCACTTTGGGCTGGTTTCCCACGATGCCGACCGTATGTCCGTTCATCCTTGCAAACCCTATAACTATGTTTTTCGCATAGTGCTCCTGCACCTCGAAGAAATACGAATTATCGACTATAGGTCTAATCACATCCAGTATGTCGTAGGGCTTGTTGGGGTTATCGGGAATTAGCTCGCGAAGACTCATCTCTTTTCTGTCCACGGGATCATCGCAGGGAACAACCGGCGGGTCCTCCATATTGTTTGAAGGAAGAAAACTGATTAGTTCCTTTATTATCTCTATGGAGTCGCCGTCGTCCTCCGAGGCGAAATGTGCTACGCCACTTACGGAATTGTGGACCATGGCGCCGCCAAGCTCTTCAGAGGACACCTCTTCATGCGTAACGGTCTTGATCACGTCGGGACCCGTCACGAACATGTAGCTTGTGTTCTTCGACATGATCGTGAAGTCGTTCATTACCGGGGAGTAAACGGCCCCTCCGGCGCACGGACCCATGATCGCGGATATCTGCGGTATGACTCCCGAGGAGATGACGTTTCGAAGGAATATCTCCCCGTAAGCCCCGAGGCTCTTTACTCCTTCCTGTATTCTAGCCCCACCGGAATCATTAAGACCTACGATAGGCGCCCCGGTTGAGAGGGCAAGATCCATTATCTTGCATATCTTTTTTCCCTGCTCAAGGCCCAGGGAACCGCCGAAAACCGTGAAGTCCTGGGCATAGACAAACACCTGGCGCCCTTCAATTTTTCCGTAGCCCGTAACCACGCCGTCGCCGAGAATTCTCTTTTTCTCCATGCCGAAATCGGTGCAGTCGTGAAGAACAAACTTGTCAAGTTCGACAAAAGTATCCCTGTCAAGAAGCTCGGCTATTCGCTCGCGGGCAGTGTGCTTGCCGGAATCATGCTGTCTCTTGATTCTGGCTTCGCCGCCGCCTAAGCCCGCCTCTTTTTCCTTATCTTCTAGAATTCTGACTTTTTCTTTCATTACATATACTCCAGACCCCTTCACAGCTAAAAACGGATCAGTCAATCATAACACGCAGGGACGCCGTTTCAAGACTCAACGGCGCAGAGAGCCTTGAACAAGGCACGCACCCCGGCACCCAGATTCTCCATGTCGGAGGAGTTGTCTATCAGAAAATCGGCCTGGGACGCCTTTTCCGCCTCAGACATCTGGGAATCCATGCGGCGACGGATTTCCTCAGGCGACATACCGTCGCGTTTCGCCACCCTGTGCTCTCTCAACTCCCCGGGACACGTAACCACCACCAGACCGTCGATCAGGTCATTAAGACCGCCGCTTTTGCGATCTATGAGAGAGGCCTCGACGAACACCATCTGCTGCTCGTCGCTTCGGGCGGATATTCTCTCCTTTATGCGCTCAAGGATCCTCGGATGGGTTATCCGGTTTAGCCGCCCGCGCGCTCCTTCGTCTGCAAACACCACTTCGGCAAGGGCCCGGCGGTCAAGTGTGCCGTCCTCGCAGAGAATCTCCCTACCGAAGCAGGCAACGATTTCCGCAAGCGCCGGTTCCCCGGGACACACGATTTCCCTCGCCACCTCATCCGCGTCCAAGGTGAAAGCCCCCAGTTCGCGCAGCATCCGCGCCACCGTTGACTTGCCCGAACCTATGTTTCCTGTAAGTCCGTATATTCTCATTTTCAGACACTCCGGGACCGTACGAAGTCAATTGCCCTGGCAAGGCGCCGCGCGACGGTGTCCCTGCCCAGTATCCCAACGACATCGAAGATTCCGGGACTCTTCGTCGAACCGGTAAGCGCGACTCTTACGGGCTGGGCTATTTTCCCGAGCCCGAGGCCCGTGCGCTGCATTACGCGCTCGAAGCCTCCGTGAATATCATCATGGGAAAAATTCTCAACACGGGAGAGTTCCTCGGAGAGAAGCTCGAAAATCTCGCCGTTTCGCTCCACCAGGAATTTATCCGCCGCCTTTTCGTCGTATTCGAAATCATCGGTGAAAAAATAAAGGGACTGCTCCACGATTCCGTTCAGCGTCTCCGAACGCTCACGCATCTGCGCGATTATTTCGCGAAGCTGTGCGGGAGGAGGCTCAGGCAGATCCCTCCGCCTTATGAGAGAAACCACCCCTTCCGATATGCGCTCCTCGGGCAGGTCTCTTAAGTATTTTCCGTTAAGCCAGAGGAACTTCTGAGGGTCAAACACCGAAGGGGATTTCCCGATGCCTTTCAGGCTGAATTTCTCAATGAGTTCCTCTGCTGTAAAGATCTCCTGATCCCCGAAAGACCATCCCAGTCTCACCAGATAATTAAGCACCGCCTCGGGAAGATATCCGCGCAGTCGGTACTCCGTAACGGATTCCGCGCCGTGGCGCTTTGAGAGTTTCTTTCCGTCAGCCCCGAGTATCATCGGAACATGTGCAAGCTTCGGCTTTGCCAAACCGAGCGCAGCGGCTATCAGTATCTGCCTCGGGGAGTTTATTATGTGGTCATCGCCCCTTATAACGTGAGATATTCCCATCTGCGCGTCATCAACCGCGGCAGCGAAATTGTAGGTTGGAAACCCGTCGGCTTTCAGTATCACGAAGTCTTCAATTTCGGAGGAGTCAAAAACTATTCCGCCGCGGACGAGATCCTCAACGGAAATCTTTTCTCCCTGAGATACAGAAAGCCTAACGGCGTAGGGTTTTCCGGGGGCGGCGCCGATCTGCGACCACTCCCTTCTGTATCTGAAGACCTCCCCTTTTTCTCTGGCTTCTTCCCTCCTGCGCGCGAGTTCCTCGGCCGTAACGTAGCATCTGTACGCTTTTTCCTCGTCGACCAGACGCTCGGCAAGCTGTCCGTAAGTGTCAAGTCGTTCTGACTGGCGGATGATTTCCCCCTGCCACTCAAGTCCGAGCCACTTAAGCGACTCTACGATCTGCCGTTCAAATTTCTCCTCGGAGCGCGCACGGTCGGTATCCTCAATCCTGAGCAGGAAATCTCCGCCAAGACTCGCGGAAAAAAGCCAGTTGAAAATAGCGGTGCGGGCCGCTCCCACATGAAGAGCGCCCGTGGGGCTGGGAGCGAATCTTGTTACGATCTTCACAAAGATTATTTTACACGCCGAAGCGGCAAAAAAAGAAATGCTCCGCAAAAGGGGGCTTGGGAGTTCTCTTGCGCCGACTGTATAATAAGGGTCATGAGAATATGTTCCCTCCTCCCAAGCTCAACCGAGATAATATTCGCCCTTGGACTTGAAGAAAGTCTGGTCGGAGTAACACACGAATGCGATTACCCTCCGCAGGCGCTAGACAAGCCCGTGGTAGTAAACAGCATTCTTGAGGGAAAAGAGAAGCTCTCAAGCGCACGCATAGACGAACTTGTAAGCAGCAGTCGCTCGGAGGGAAAAAGCGTTTATCTGATCGACTCGGAGCTTCTAAAGGAAATGAAACCGGATCTCATAGTAACCCAAGGGCTTTGTGACGTCTGCGCGGTATCTGAAAACGAGGTGGCGGATGCCTGCGAAATTCTCGAGAACAGTCCCGAGATACTGTCCCTTGACCCTACCACCGTTGACGAGATAATGGATTCCATACTGATTCTGGGAGAAATAACGCGCACTAAAAGCAAGGCTTCGCAACTCGTAGAGGATCTTCGCAAAAGAATCAAGACCGTCGAGAAAAAGCTTTCGGGAGAAAGATACCGCCCGGGGGTTTTCTGCCTTGAGTGGCTCGATCCTCCTTACGCCGCCGGGCACTGGGTGCCGGAAATGGTAAAGACGGCGGGAGGAGAACCGCTCATCTCAAAGGCGGGAGAGCCTTCGTTTAAGACAAGCTGGGATGAGATACTGGAGTCATCCCCCGACTATCTGATCATAATGCCCTGCGGGTTCAGCGTAGAAAAAACACTTGACGGTATGGAAGAGTTGATAAGCGGAGTAAGGCAATGGCACGCGTTGCGCGCAGTAAGAAAAGGTCACTGCTACATAGTGGATGCGAATTCCTATTTCAGCAGATCTTCACCCAGGGTGGTTGATGGAATTGAACTGCTGGCAGGAGTAATCCATCCCGAGATATTCACGCAACGACCGAAGGGCAACTCGGTTCTAAACGTGAAAAATCATTTCTACCTGCAGGCTTTTCTCGGTTAGGATGGAGCCTGAAAGGGATCCGCTTCTCCCGAAGCAGCACCGGAATCCGAGGGAGCCGCTACGCTAGCTTCCTGTGGCGCCGCCTCAGCGGACTGGAAAGGATCCACATCGCCTTGGGGCTCTTGGGGTTCAGGCGGAGCGGGTGGTTCTGAAGCCTGCTGCCCACCTCCTCCTCCTTCGCTTACCATAAGAAATATCCCTATGATAAGAATTACGATAGCTAACAGCACTAACTCATTCCCTTGTATAGTCATGAAATCTATCTATCCTCCTGATACTCTTTATACTACTATGCCAGGGCAACGAACCTAAAGTCCGCAAAAACCCGAATCCTGTCTTTAATGATACTGATTGATTGAGCGATATGTCAAGGATATTTTCAGCGCCCCAAACAGCATACGACACCCTTGAGCGGGACATGGAACTGCAAATAGCGCTCTCGCAAATCCTCTACGGCTGCGTGCCGCACGCAACAGACGAGGAATGCCTGATGATTTTCAAGGAGAAACCGGAAAAAATCACTGCGATTGCCGACACCCGTAAAATATCAACCCGCTTTTTCGCGGTGGAAAAAGAGGAATTCCCCTCGGTCGCCATGGAGATAAGGATAACGACGGGCAAAGATCTCAGGCTTAAGTACGAATATTTTTTCCTCACCGAGTCCTTCGAGGAACTCCTGTTTCTGACCACCCTGACGAAATCGGGGAAGTATTTCCTTATTTTTCTCTGCGACGAGGCTCGCCACGCGCTCACGGCGGAGATAACCGAGGCGGAGATGGAAGCGCTGAGCGAGATTGTCTCCTCAATCGGGGCTGTTTGACAAAATCAGGGCTTTAAACTATTATTGCGCTAGCTGCCTCGGAGAGAAATTCCAAATTGAAGTACGTAAAAATCATAGGAACCGGTTCTTCGGTTCCCGAGACTGTACTTTCCAATTCAGATCTGGAAAAGATGGTTGACACCTCCGACGAGTGGATTACTGCCAGGACCGGAATTAAGGAACGGAGAATCACGGATGAAAACACCGCCGCATCCGATGTCGCTTATGGGGCTGCCGAAAAAGCCCTCAAGGCCGCCGGCGTAAGCCCTCAGCAACTCGATGTAATCATAGTCGGAACCATAACCCCGGATTTTATCTTCCCCTCAACCGGTTGCATCCTCCAGAGCCGCCTCGGAGCGAAAAAGGCCTACGCCTTCGATCTTATGGCCGGCTGTTCGGGATTTCTCTACACTCTTCACGTTGCCGAGGGAATAATAAAATCGGGCGGTGCGGAGAAAATCCTCGTCATAGGCGTTGACGTTCTCTCGAAAGTCACCGACTTCGAGGACCGTTCAACCTGCATACTTTTCGGGGACGGGGCGGGCGCCGCCGTGCTCACCGCCTCTGACGAACCGGGGATTCTCTCATCCGTTCTCAATTCGGATGGAAACGACTGGGACCTTCTTTACGTTCCGGCAGGAGGGTCGAGGACGCCGATCGACGAGCAGGTGCTTAAAACCAGGGATCAGTACATAAAAATGAAGGGAAACGATGTTTTCAAAGTCGCGGTCAAGAGCATGGAGTCGGCAACCGCAGATGCTATAGCCAAGGCAAATGTCTCTCCCGAGGACATCGACCTCTTCGTCCCGCACCAGGCAAACCACAGGATTCTGGAAGCCGTGAGGAAAAGACTCAATTTCCCAGAGGAAAAAGTGTTCGCGAACCTCGACAAATACGGAAACACCTCCGGGGCCTCCATTCCGCTCGCCCTCGACGAAGCCGTTCGCCAAGGAAAGGTAAAAGAAGGAAACCTGGTGCTGTTCGCAGCTTTCGGAGCCGGTTTCACCTGGGGCGCTTCGGTAGTAAGACTCTGAAGACTTTCCGCGACTCCGCTCCCCGCTTCCCAGAGACACACATTCTCTTCTCCACGGAAAAACCCAGAACATGACTCTTTCCTCAATTCCAGAGCTTGCAAACATCGTCCTGCCGGCGTTTCTCGTAATCGCCGCGGGTTTTCTTTTCAGCAGAACAAAGAAAATAGACATTTCCTCGATTAACGATCTTGTGGTCTACGTGACCACGCCGTGTCTCATAATCTCGTCCCTCTCCGACTTCACCATGGACCCGTCCGTGACGGCAAGGCTGTTTCTCTCGATATCGGCGGTCATTTTCGTCACCATTATAATCGGCGGAGCGCTTGCGAAGGCGTTTAGGCTTGACTCGAGGGTGTATGTGCCTCCCGTGGTTTTCGCGAACACCGGGAACCTGGGGCTTCCCCTCTGTCTTTTCGCGTTCGGGCAGTACGGGTTCAACATCGCGATACTCTGCGTCGTATCGACCATGCTGCTTCACTACACTGTGGGAATCCTTATCCTCGGTTCCGGGAAAGACCTGCGCGAGATCTTCAGGCTCCCGCTTATATACGCCACGGTAGCCGGAATAATCATCAACTCGGTCGGCATCGATATACCCGTAGTCATTGAAAGGCCGGTAAGCCTTCTCGGGGAGATCACCATACCCGCGATGCTTTTCTCCCTCGGATACAAGCTCTCCGAAATGAAGCTCTCGAGACTTTGGCTCTCCTTCCTTTTCGGTTCCGCAAGGATATTCCTCGGGGTTTTTCTGGGAGCATTGTTCGTAAATATGTTCGGCCTGAAGGGAGTTGAGGCGAAAGTGGTCATTCTCGAGTGCTCGATGCCTCCCGCAGTCTTTAACTTCGTGCTCGCGGAGAAATACGGGAGGGATTCCGAGACGGTCGCGTCAATAATAGTGGCCGGGACGGCAGTCTCCCTTCTGGTGCTTCCGTTTGTTATTTCGTATCTCGTAAATCAGTGAGGGTTCAGCGGGTTATGTCCCTCAGGGTGAGGCCCTCGTCCCTCAGGTAGGGCATAAGACCTTTTTTGGTGATTGTCCTCAGCGCGCGGGCGGAGATTCTAACCCTCACGTATCTGTCCAGCTCCGGAACGTATATTCTCTTCCAGTGCAGGTTCGGATTCTGGCGTCTCTTGACGTGGTTGTTCGCGTGGGAAACGCTGTTTCCGAAAAGGGGCTTTTTTCCTGTTATAGCGCAGCGGCGGGCCATCGTGGTCTCCTTTGACTACTTGGTCTCCCTGAAAACGACATGTTTTCTTATGACCGGGTCGTATTTTTTAAGCTCAAGGCGGTCCGGAGTATTCATCTTGTTCTTTTTCGTGTAGTAGATGTAAGGACTCTCGGTGCTCTTCATCTTCACAAGTACTCTGTTTAACGACTTTCCCATTGCAAACCCCCGAAAAGGTGAATGCTTATTATCCACAAAAAAAAACTGTTTTCAAGAAAAAATTTTAAATTTCTCTGGGAATCAGTGCTCGCAGCAGCCATCTTTTCTGCAGAGCCTGAAATTGCGCAGGTGGCCGAAAATCATGATGAAAGCGCCGATAAAAGCAAGAACGTATTCCATGTAGCCCGTAGTTGCGAAGATTCCTACCAAGATAAAGCAAAGTCCCAGAACCACCAGCGCGATAACGCTCAAATCCTTATGGCGCCTGCAGCCGAGCAATACGGCGACCGTACTTACGGGAATGACCGCAAAAAGCATCATCTCGTGAAAAATCTCTTCAAACTCAAACGCAAACGCCGAACCCACGACCGGGAACAGTACGAGCGCCACCGGCACCGCAAAACAGTGGACGGCGCAGACGCCCGCAAAGAATAGCGAGGTGTAATCGGTGAGCCTCTGAATTCTTGTCTGATCCATAATATTGTCAAGCCGCCTCCGCACACTTCCCGCACTGGCCGAAAAGCTGTACAAAATGATCCTTCACGCGGAACCCCTGCTTTTCAACCGAAGCGTAGTCAAAGCTCTCCACTGGACACTTGGAGAAATCGAAAACACCCCTGCAGTCAACGCACACCATGTGATGAACGTGCTTGCCTTGGGAAAACGCATAGCCATGACCGCCATTGGGGAAATGAAGACGCTTCACGATGCCCAGATCTTCGAACATCTCAAGTGTTCTGTAGATTGTGGCAAGCCCCGTGGTACCCAGCATATCCTTCACCCCGCCGTGTATTTCGCCGACTGAAAGCGATTTCTCGCTTGAGTGAAGAATATGAACGACGGCGAGGCGCTGAGCGGTGGACTTAAGCCCCTTTTCCCTCAGAACCTCCTTGGCATACGATTCCTGCGTGCATTCAAAATCTTTCATCATGAGAATTATTAAATGAGAATAATTTTCAATTAACTTTTATTGTAATCGGTTACCGCGAACAGTCAAGAACAGAAAACGAAATTTAAAAAACGCAACCGCGGAAAGTAAAAAGCCCTATTCGCGAGGCGGTTCCGTAGCGGGAAAATCCGTGCGAATACGGGAACACCGCCTTTGTTTCCACAAGTATTCAGGGTTATACTCTCATCGGAACAAAAACGGACCCGGGGTTGCGTTCCCAGAAAAACGATTTCGGATTGATACGCACGGGAGCATTCAATTTCACTATGAAAACTCTGAGAGCAGCGCTTTTGACTGCGTTTCTTGTCTTCATCTTCCTTCTTCTGTCGCCAGGGTGTGGCGACGGAACCGATGAGCAAGCCGACACCGGTTGCGAAGACGCCCTATGCATAGGAACGCTTTTCCGGACAAGCGATTCTCCTTCCTCAGTAATAAAGGCCGCGGAACTCGCAAGGGACGACATTAACGAAGCCGGCGGAAACATAAAGCTTATCGCCGGAGACGGCGCCACTCCTCTTGCCTCGACCATGGAACTTCTAAAAATGGGCGCAAAGGCGATAATCGGACCCGGAACTTCACAGAGTTCCCTTGAGATTTTTGATTTCCTAGTTGGGAACGGACTAGTCGCGGTTTCACCTTCCGCAACCTCCGTTACCCTGACCGAACAAAACAGGGAAATTTCCCAAGCCGGGAGAACACCCTTTTTCTTCAGGACTGTCCCCACGGATTCGTTCCAGGCGAAAATTCTGGCGGCCGAAGTCCGAAACAGGGACGAAGTGCTGATAGTGCACCGCAACGACAACTACGGAGTGAAGCTCACGGAACTGATCAACAAGGAATTTCTTTCCCGAAACCGCCCAGCCGCCAAGGTGGTCAAGTACGAACGATACTATTCTGACGATCCGGGATTCGAGGAGAAAACCCGAGCCGTGCTTGACGATATCGAGGCAATAAGCGGAATCGGCAAGATAGGTTCCATAATACTAATCCTGTCGACAGACGAAGGAGGAAAGATAATAAAGGGCATGCTTGAATCCACGGTCGTTTCGTCCGCCGCGAGATACTACCTCTCCGACTCATTCGCGGTTGAGAACCTGCATGAACGCGTGGATCAGGACAACCCGGCCGCGGTTAAAGGCTTCAAGAGCACGACCCCGTGCGCACTGCCCGATCCTCCCGAGAGAAAAGGTGAATTCGAAAAACGTTTTGACCGGGAGATGTTTCCCTCTCTTCAGTTCGCCGCCCATGCCTATGACGCAGTGGTAGCGATAGCACTCGCGGCCTTGAGCACCGGAAGCGACGTCCCTTCCGAATACGTCTCCGAAATGGCAGAGGTTACGGGAGGAGGAAACCGGTGCTTAAGCTACGCGGAATGCGCCGCAGCCCTTACTGACGAGACCGCCGCTAACGACAACATTGATTACGAAGGAGTTTCAGGATCAATCGAGTTTGACCAGAACGGAGATATAGGAGCTGGGTGCTATTTCGTCTACACATACGATGCCGTGGGCGGGCGCATGAGACAGATCTTCGAAGTTCCAAGCTTAAAAGAAATAACACCTGACAGGGTTCCGTAAATTTTCGGAGGATCCAGAAAAGCTGTTTTCCGGATCCGCCTTCTGGCGGGCGATCACTTAGCTATAATGCCGCCATCGATGGAGAGCATCGAGCCTGTGTTGAACATGGCTTTCTCATCGCAGAGAAACAGAACCGCTTCGGCTATCTCGTACGGATCGGCCAGCCGCCCCATGGGGTGAAGCGACTCCATGAACGCTTGGGCCGCGTCGGCGTCCTCGGCTCTCTCAAGATAGGAGTCAAACATCGGCGTCCAGACCCCGCCGGGACAGACGGCGTTTATTCTAAGTCCCTTGTCCGCGTACTCAAGGGCCATGCTTCTCGTGAGCTGAACAAGGGCTCCCTTGGATGCCGAGTAGGCCGAAAGTCCCGCGAACCCCTTTAACCCGATAACAGAAGAGTTGTTGACGATAAAACCCCTGCCCGCGGAAATCATGTGAGGAATGGCGTATTTGCACATCATGAACGCTCCCTTCACGTTTATGTCGAAGATCTGCTGGAATCTTTCGGTTTCGACTTCATGGAGAGGACAGGAAAAAATGATCCCCGCGTTGTTAAAGAGAATGTCGATCTTTCCGTGCTCGCGAAAAGCGGTCTCCACGGTGGCCGCGCAGTCGCCCTCAACGGAGACGTCGCAGACCTTGTATTCTATCGAAAGTCCCTCTTCCTCCGCCCTGCCGCACAGTTCTTTCAGCTTCTCTTCCCTTCTACCGGCAATCAGAACCCTGGCTCCGTTTCGCGCCAGCAAAAGTGCCGTAGCCTCACCGATTCCCGTTCCTCCCCCGGTAATAATCGCCGAACGTCCCTTAAATCTCATTGCAGACTCCGCAGAAACATACCTTCCAACAAATCAGAAACTTACTGGAAAACCGCAAGCAACACTCCCGCCGCCACGGCCGAACCCACAACCCCCGCCACATTCGGACCCATAGCGTGCATCAAAAGCACGTTCTGGGGGTCTTCCCTGGCCCCCATATCTTGGGAGACGCGAGCTGCCATCGGAACCGCCGAGACTCCGGCTGAACCGATCAGGGGATTTATCTTGGTTTCGGAGAAAACATTCATAAGCTTGGCCATCAATACCCCGGAGGCCGTGCCTATGCAGAAAGCCACGATCCCGAGAAGAAGTATGCCAAGAGTCTCAAGGGAGAGAAATTCGGAAGCCAAAAGCTGCGATCCGACTCCGAGGCCAAGAAATATCGTAACTATGTTGATAAGCGCGTTTCTCGTCGTATCCGAGAGCCGGTCGACCACCCCGCACTCCCTCATCAGGTTGCCGAAAGCGAAAAAACCTATTAGAGGCGCCGCGGATGGAAGAAAAAGAAGGCAGAGAGTAAGAGCAATGAGCGGAAACATTATCCTTTCCCTTTTCGCCACCGGACGAAGCTGGCTCATTCTTATTTTTCTCTCTTCAGAGGAGGTAAGAGCTTTCATTATCGGGGGCTGGATTATAGGCACGAGGGCCATGTAGGAATACGCGGCGACCGAGATTGCACCGAGAAGCCTCGGAGAGAGCTGCGAAGAAATGTAAATAGAGGTCGGTCCGTCCGCTGACCCTATTATTCCTATCGACGCCGCATCGCTTAGGGAAAAATCAATTCCGGGCACGTACCGGGCAAGCACGAGAGCGCCGATCAACGTTGAGAAAATACCGAACTGCGCGGCTCCTCCCAGAAGAACCGTCTTGGGGTTGGCCAGAAGCGGACCGAAATCGGTAAGCGCCCCGACTCCCATGAATATCAGAAGGGGGAAAATACCGGTCTTTATACCGACATCGTATATGTAGTAAAGTACCCCGCCGGGGTCGTTTATCCCCGCAAGCGGAATGTTGGCCAATATGCACCCGAAAGCTATGGTAACAAGAAGAAGGGGTTCGAATTTCTTCGCGATCCCGAGGTAGAGAAGAAGAAACCCCACCAGGATCATCAAAAACATCCCGAACCCGTTAACCCAGGAAGATGCGTTGCCCGCGATAAATCCGTAGATACCGGTACTGGTGGCCACGTTTTTCAAAAGCTGGGAGAAAGATGCAAGCTCCTTGGTTTCCTCCGCGACAACTGACCCGTCGCTTACCGCTTCCCCGAGGCAATCGGGGGTACCGGTAAATATTCCCAGAAAAAAAGCAAGAACCGCGAAAATAAGTATGAAATTTTTCATGCGCTCAAGAGGGAAGAATGGTGAGGATGAGCTGACCCGTCTCTACTACCTGTCCCTGTTCAACCTCGATGGACACCACTTCCCCGTCGCACGGAGAGGCAACCGGAGTTTCCATTTTCATGGCTTCAAGCATGATCAGCGTTTGATTTTCCTTTACTTTGTCCCCCGCCCCGACTAGCACCCTGTATATGTTGCCGGGCACGCTCGCCGTAACGGCCACAACATCGGGAGAATCTTCATCCATCGCAGAAGATGTTTTCGGGGCTGGGGCTTCAGTTACCGAAGCAACCTCCGAAGTTCCTTCCTTTACGGTTACGTTATAGCTTCTCCCGTCAACCGTAATCACGAAATTCTCCCCGGCACCGGACACTTTCGAAGCAACGCTCGTACCGAGACCTCGTCTCTGCTGAGGCTCTTCTTCAGGCTTGTCCTTTCTCACGTTGACGCTGAAATTCCCCTTGAGAAAATCAAGCCCTTTGTTCCCGCCTTGAGTCTGAAGCGCACCGACTATGAATATGTTCTCTTCTGTGACCTCAAGGCCTTCTTTTTCAAGAATTTCGGTCGCCTTTGGAATTCCGGGTTCAAGTATGTCAAGCGGGTCTCCTTCAAAACGGGGCTTGCCCATCTGCTCTTCAGCTATAGCCACGACTTCGGGGTCGGGGG
The DNA here is from genome assembly GCA_964429945.1 of uncultured Spirochaetia bacterium. Lineage (GTDB taxonomy): Bacteria > Desulfobacterota_D > UBA1144 > Nemesobacterales > Nemesobacteraceae > Nemesobacter. Next base: position 19,759 of record CAYSDX010000099.1, read on the forward strand.
CGACCGGCGTGCGTCCGAAGTAGCCGAGTACCATGTTTCCGTAACCGTCTGTAATCTTCTTCCAAGGTTCCTGAGTGACGTTTGCATAGGCCTGCTGGAAATAAAACTGGGAAACCGGGGTAACGGATGTTCCGAATCCTCCCTTGGCAACGCACTCGCTCATCGCCTCGATCACCTGCGGATAAAGATCAAGAGTGCCCGTGTCCCTCATCATCATGGTGTTCGCGGTAAGCGCCCCGCCTGGCATCGGGGAAAGAAGAACCTCCGAGGAGACTCGAAGGGCTTCGGGCGGGAAATAATAACCCGACATGCATTCCTTGAACACGGAATTAGCTTCAAGAATCTTGTTTACGTCTACATCCAGAGTGTATTCTGTCCCCTTAAGGGCGTTCCACATGGATACCAGATCGGGCTGTGACGTTCCCCCGGAAACCGGAGCTCTCGCGACGCAGATTCCGTCGCATCCGCCGTTTATGCCGGCCATGTACTGATTGACTCCCTGAGCCGCCGTCTCGTGGGTGTGTACCCAGAGAATAACGTTTTCCCCGACGAGCTTTCTCGCGGCCTTCACGGTCTCGTAAATTTTCTTGGGATTCGAGGTTCCAGAAGCGTCCTTGAAACATATGGAATCGTAGGGAAGCCCCGAGTCGAGTATTTTCCTCAGCCTGTCTATATAGAAATCCACGTCATGGGCTCCTTCGCAGCCTGGAGGAAGTTCCATGAGAGTTACCACGGCCTGGTGATGCAGGCCCGCGTTCTTTATGCACTGACCCGAGTACTCGAGGTTTCTTACGTCGTTTAAGGCGTCGAAGTTTCTTATGTGCGTTATGCCGTGCTTCTTGAACATCCTGGCGTGAAGATCTATCATGTCCTTGGGCTGCTGGGAAAGCGCAACCACGTTGATCCCCCTTGCAAGCGTCTGCAGGTTGGCGTCCGGTCCCGCCGCCTCGCGGAAGCGGTCCATCATGTCAAAGGCGGATTCTCCGCAGTAAAGAAACAGGCTCTGGAACCTGGCTCCACCACCCGCCTCGAAGTGGGTTATTCCGGCTTCCCTCGCGGCTTCAACCGCCGGGATAAAGTCTTCTGTGAGCACCCTCGCGCCGAAAACGGACTGAAACCCGTCGCGAAAGGATGTATCCTGAAACAATATTTTTTTCATGACAAAACCTTGGGGTTTTCAAGATCTATCCGTCGCCGGAATGCTTAGCCCTGTAGGCCGCAACTGCCGCGGCTATGACCGGAACAACGTCCCTCCGGGACTTTTGGGACGCCCCGGCATCCGAAGACACGCGAGCGTCGCTGTCTTTAAAGAGCTTCGCAGACAGCATCACGCTCAGCATCAAGACAAGCAGGAAAACATATACTATGGCCATACCGATGACCATAAGTTTTACGCCTTCAAGGATCATAGTGGACGAAGAATCTCAAAAACCGTTTTGAATTTGATAGCTATCAATTATTTATAAGAACTCGTTTGTTGTCAATTTGAGCCCGGGCATCGCACTGATGCCGCAGATTCCAAACCCCCCGCTTTTCTCTTGACCTTCAAATCCTTACGTGTTATTCTGACCCCCCACTATGAAAAGGACTTATCAACCGCACGTAAAAAAGAGACTGAGAACGCACGGCTTCCGCGCTAGGCTCAGCACCAGGGGAGGAAGGAGCATACTGAGGAGAAGAACCGCCAAGGGAAGGTATGTTCTAACGGTTGGGAGATGGAAAAAGTAGCGATTGAGTCCGATAATTCGTTCCCCGCAAAATTCAAGATAAAGACATCCCGCGACTTTCGCAACACACTCGCAGAAGGAACTAAAACCCACTCGAAAAACTTCATACTCTACGCAAGACCCAATTCCCTGGGCTTCCCCCGCCTCGGAGTGTCCGTAGGCAAAAAGGCGTCGGCAAGCTCCGTCAGAAGAAACAGGATGAAAAGAGTGCTGAGGGAGGTTTTCAGGAAAAACAAGCCTGCCTTTTCCTCAAACGATATTGTGTTCGTAATAAAAAACGATGTATCGGACAGAAAGTTCTCGGATCTTTACTCGGAAATAAAAAAACTCGCAGGCCGTATCGAATGAAAGGAAATTTTGCAGTCAGATTCCTTGTTCTCCTGGCAAGACTCTACCAGAGGGCAATTTCCCCCCTGCTTCCCTCGACCTGCAGATTTTACCCCAGCTGCTCTGCATATTCGATTGAAGCCCTAAGGGAACACGGAGCCCTCCGGGGAATATGGATGACCCTTAGGAGAATACTACGCTGTCATCCGCTAAGTGCGGGGGGATATGATCCCGTAAGGAAAAAAAAGCGATAGACGGGAAGGCGCAGGGACAAAAAAACGGTCTATTCCTATTGAAACTTATCATGTACCATTGCCTTAATGAGTTCTTGCTATTTGATCTCCTGCTACATGCTAAAACCACGCACAGAAAAAGGGAGCGGTTTCACAAGTGTTTCACGGAAATCACTATAGCGTCCCACATCCCGGATAAAGCCCGAAGAAACAGAATATGAACAGCGACCTCAAGAAAAACTATATTTTATTCCTTGTACTGTCGGTACTGGTAATCGTTGGCTACTCGGCATTTTTTGCAGAAGCCCCGAAGGAAAAACAGCCAGCAAAAATAGATCAACCCGCATCGGCGCCCGCCGCCCCTGGGGGCACATCCGAAGAAACGGGTTCCTTGCAGGAACTCCCTACGGAATTCGAGCCGATAAAATCTTCCTACGCTTCCAAGATCATAAAAGTCAAATCTGATCTTTACACAGCCGAGATAGACACTCTCGGAGGAAGGGTAGTCGGCTGGAGTCTTGTGGAATACAAAAAAACGATTGAGTCGGACTCGGTTCCGGTGGAAGTGATAAACGAAGGCAAGAAATCGTTTAACACCATATTGAGAGTCAAGAACGAAAAAATGCCGGAGCTAATCCCATTTTCCTACAAGGGGAACACGAATCTGGTTGTGGGTTCCGAGGGACTTGACGTCAGTTTGGTCTGGAAAAAGCCCGATGGACTCGCGGTTCGAAAAACCATCTCCTTTTACCCCGGGGAATATTTCATCAAGGAAAACCTGGAGGTTCTTAACGGAACCCAGAGACAGATAAACCAGAAAGTTTACGTTTCCTGGGAGAACACGGTATATGAAAGCGGTTCAAACAGTCTGTACGAATTTGTCTCCATGGTCGCAGGCGATGTCAACCGGACCAAAAAAACTCTGAAGGAAACCAAGACGTTTAACGGAGAGATAAACTGGTTCGGCTTTGGCGACAAGTATTTCCTCAGCGCGTTTCTACCCGAAATAGGAGGAGACCAAGGGCTCTACCTGCAGCCCCTCGACGCAAAAGGTCTGGCGGGAGCAGGTTTTTCCTACCCGCAACAGAGAACTGCTGCAGGAAAACGCTACAAGGTAGGGTGGAAATCGTATTTCGGTCCGAAAAATGAACCGGACCTCAAGGGGGCCGGGTACAAGCTCGAGGAATCGATTGACTACGGCTATGCGGGAGTACTTACCAAGATCGCCGTCGCAGCTCTTAAGTTCGTCAACGACTTTTTCAGCAACTACGGAATCTCAATAATAGTGCTTACGATCCTTCTCAGGGTGATATTCTTCCCCCTTACCGTGAAAAGCATGAAATCGATGAAAGCCGTGCAGAACAAGATGAAGAAGCTGAAACCTGAAATCGACGCCTTGAAAGAAAAATACAAGGATGACAAGTCGACCCAGCAGGCAGAGATGATGAAACTTTACACGAGCAACAACATAAACCCTCTCAGCAGTCTCGGGGGATGTCTGCCCCTGCTCATACAGCTTCCCGTTTTCATAGCTCTTTATTTTGCGCTTCTGTATTCGATAGATTTAAGACACAGCTCGTTTCTCTGGGTAAACGACCTCTCCCAGCCCGAACACCTGTTTGACGTACTGGGAATACCGTTTCGGATACTGCCCCTTTTGATGGGCGTTTCGTGGTTTCTCTCGCAGAGACTCACCCCCATGACTACTCCGGGAAGCGAAGCGATGGAACTGCAGATGAAACTCATGCAGTTTATGCCTATAATTTTTACTGTAATGTTCTGGGGCCTGCCCTCCGGTCTGATACTTTACTGGACCGTGAGCAACATTCTTTCCGTCGGTCAGCAGCTTTACATCAATCGACAGGTTCCGGAAGAAGGAGGATAAAGATGGCCAATGCAATAGAAAAGGAAGGAAAAACCATTTCCGAAGCCGTAGTAAACGCCTGCGAAGAGCTCGGAGTCTCAAAAGACGAAGTAGAAATCGAAGTTATCAGGGAAGACTCCAAGGGGGTTTTGGGGATAGGCAGCAAGAACGCCATAGTCAGGGTGGAGGTGAAAACGGGCGGACTGGGCGAAAAGGCATTTTGGGCGAAAAAAACTCTTGAAACCGTTCTGGGATTTTTGTTTTCAACCCCGCAGAGCGTAAAAGCCGAGGAGACCGAGAACAGGATAATACTCGAAGTATGGCCAGTTAAAGACAAGAAATTCCTCATAGGAAAAAACGGGGAAGTGATAAAGTCCCTCGAGTACATAGTCGGGAAGATAGCTTCGAAAAACAGCGACGAGGGAAAGGGCAAGCGGGTGGCCATAAACATCGGGGGCCATGATGGCAAGAAAAAGGACACTGACGTGCCGAAAAAAGTCGCGGAGACGGTACAGAAGGTAAAAGAGAGCGGAAACCCCCACTCAATCGAGCAACTCTCATCTTACGAAAGAAAAATGGCCTACATTGAGCTTAAGAAGCAGGAAAACATAACGTACGAAACTGTCCCCAGCAAAGGCAACTCGAAAAAAATCGTCGTAAGCCCTCAGGGCTGAGCTCAGGAATCCCGAAGCGTCCTGAAGAAATCCTCTAGAATCCGTGCGCATTGCTCACCGCAGACTCCCCCGGAGAACTCCACCTGATGATTGAGTTTCCCCCCCAAGCCAATTCCGAAGTTGCTTACAAGCGCTCCACCCTTTGGGTCGGGAGCGCCGAACACAACTTTGGCTATTCTCGCGTTAACGATGGCTCCCATGCACATGGCGCATGGCTCGAGGGTAACGTAAATAGAGGTATCTGAAAGTCTCCAGTTTCCTAGAACTTCGCACGCGCGCCTTATAGCAAGAATCTCGGCGTGAGCGGTTGCGTCCGAGGCGGATTCCCTCAGGTTATGGGCCGCCGATATTACAGCTCCTTCCCCATCGACGATAACAGCACCGACCGGCACCTCGCCCGCCGAAGCGGCCCTCTTGGCCTCCCTGATAGCCAGGGCCATAATACTTTCATCTGACTGCCCTGCCACGGACAAACGGCGAACCTACTTTCTCGCGCTGAATTTAAGGCCCGTTTCGTTTCTGTCCCAAGTGTTGTCGGTGATTTCCTTTATCTCGGCAACCTTCACTTTCTGGGTCGCAGTTACCGGGAACCCTTCCTCGTAAACCTCTATGAACCTAGGAACCATGGCCACTATGACCCTTTCGGCCATCCACTTGGAGAACTCAACCGGATCGAACTCCTCACCCGCCTTGAGCGTCACGCAGAGCTTGACCTCGTCATCCGAAACGTTCGGAAGCCTTATGCCGACCGCTATGGCTTCCTGGATCGCGGGATAGAGCATAGCCTCGTCTCCGACAGCTACCGGATCCACGTTTTCACCCGAAACCCTGATGCGGCTGAATCTTCCAACAAAATAATATCTCCCGTCAATACCTCTGGCGAAGAGATCATCCGAATTGAAAAAGCCGTCATCGTCAAACGCCTCTCTGGTTCTTCTCGCGTCCTTGAAATATTCATTCAGGGTTGTATGCGGAACAAGCGGCTTTACGAAAAGAAGCCCCTTGGCCTCGTCGGGAGGAGTAATATCGTCGGTAGAGTCCCAGAACGGTCTTACCACGGTATCGATATCTTCGGGGTTTCTGAGCTCAACGTAATATCCCTCCATGGGAAAACCCGATGACCCCGGACGGTGATCCTCGGGATCTTTCCAAAGAACCATGCCCATCTCGGTCGAACCATATCCGTCTATTACCCTGACTCCGAACCTTTCCTGAAACTCCTTCAGGTTTCTCGGAGCCGGTGAGCCCAGCATTATCCTTACGTTGTGCTTCTGATCCCACTCGCTCTCGGGTGCCGCCCAGAGGTACTCGGCAACCGCCCCCAGCATGTTAATGCAGGTGGCGCCGCATCCGCCCGCCCACTTCCAGAAATTGGAAGCGGAGAATCTCGGGAAAAACACAGCCGTTGCACCGGACGCCATGGCACTGAAAAGACACATTACCTGAGCGTTAGCATGGCCGAGGGAAAGTATGCTCATAAGCACGTCATCGCTCCTTACTCCCTGCTGCTGCAGATAAGAGCGGACTGTCATGATCACTCCTCCGTGATCCCTAGCGACCCCCTTGGGCATCCCGGTAGTGCCGGACGTGAACATGCATCTCTCCATGTCGGCTGTAGTAACATCCACCCCGGGATTAGTGTCGTCATATTTGTCAAATTCTGAAAAAGGAAGTGTTTTTACGCCCCCGATTTTTTCGGGAGGACTGTCAACCGTTACGAAAACCACTTCAAGATGCTCGAGGCTGTCGCCGATTTCTTCTATAAAAGGAATGCTCCCCTCGTCAATAACAAGGGCTCTCATGTCCGAATAGTTGATTACGTAGGCCAGTCTCTCGCCTTTTTCGTCCTTGTTTACCGGAACCTGCACACCACCGCACTTGTGTATGGCGATAATAGATATCACGTGCTCGGAGCAGTTAAGCATGTACATGCCGACCTTGTCCCCTTTATTTATTCCGAACCCTTGGGCAAGACCGTTTGCCACCCTGTTGGCCCACGCGTTGGTTTCCGCGTAAGTGTAGCTCTCGACAATGTTTCCATCCCGGTCTCCGACCTTGAACATCGCTTTTTCCGGAAACGCTTCGGCACCTTTTTCAAGATTTGTAGTTATAGGTTCCCACTGCGAAGTGTCCTCGAATCTGCCGAAGGGAAGATCTCCGCTTCCCAGATAAGAAGCTTCGCGCGGTTTGAATAATAATTGCATTTACTGTAACCTCCTGAACAGTCTTATAGCTTTTGGAAATGAAAAAACACCCGGACTATTATAGGTTAATCGGTGTCTCATTGCAAACCCTGTTTTTTTCCGGTTCCTGAAAAAATCTATGGCCTGTCGTATAGGGCCTGAATTCCGCTTCTGAACATATGGAAATTTTGAATCTGCTGATTTTTGTCGCAAGTCTATTGATCCTCTGGAAAGGGTCTCATTTTCTCATCAAAGGCGCATCAGGAATAGCAAAGCTAACCGGCATGGGTCCTTTTTTCGCGGGATTCATCGTGGTCGCGCTTGGAACTTCTCTCCCAGAATTCATGGTGTGTCTTGTGGCCGCAGTAATGGATTCAAGTGATATAGCGGTCGGAAACATGATCGGCAGCAATATTGCGAATATCGGGCTTATTTTCGGCCTGACGGTCCTTATAAGCCCCGTAGTGATGAACAAGGAAGCGTGGGAAGAGCAGAAACTCCCTCTTGTTTTTTTAGTGCTTATAACTTTTGCAGCCTATGGTCTCAGCCGCGCGGGATTCTCCATTGGAAGAGGTGAAGGGGTGCTGTTGTTCTTTCTGCTAGTAGTTTTTTTGCTTGTCCCATACAGAAAATCAAGAGAAGAAAAAAACGAAAGCTGGTCCGGACTACAAACAGACGGCGGATGGAAACTTCTTTTCTACGTGCTCTTGGGTTCTGCGCTTCTGGCGGGAAGCGCGCATTTTCTTGTTAACAGCGCAATAGGAATCGCCGGGCAGCTTGGAATAAGCGAATTGTTCATAGGCGTAACGGCGGTTGCCCTCGGAACTTCGCTTCCGGAACTCGGCGCTTCACTCGTGGCCGCATGGAAAAAAGAGCAGAACATAGTTGTGGGCAACATAATAGGAAGTAACTTCTTTAATCTCGGGTTTTTGGGCCTTGTGGCTGCCATACGTCCCGTAGAAGTAAATCAAGATATGTTCGGAAAGACATCTGAATTTGCGTTTCTCATCCTGCTTACCGTTATTTTTACGTTATTAATCGGAAAAACCTGGATGAGCAAAACCAGAATCGGGAGAAAGAAAGGCGCTATTCTGCTTATCGTTTACGCGGCGTTTCTCTATTTTATCTCAGGCTCACTTTCTTGATCTGAGCTTGAGCCCGCTTTTGTGCCTGTCCCAGGTGGAATCGGATATGTTTTTAAGCTCTGAAACCGCTATTTTCTGCGTTGAGGTAAGCGGAAACTCCTCGTAGATTTCGATGAACCTTGGAACCATGGCCACCATCACCTTCTCGGCCATCCACTCGCAGAACTCCACGGGATCGAAGTCCGCTCCTTCCTTAAGTATCAGGTTAAGCTTGATCTCGTCATCCGATATGTCGGGCAGTCTCAGGCCTACGGCCACGGCTTCCCGAATGGAAGGATGTTCCTCCGAGACGTCGGCCACGGCTACCGGATCCACGTTCTCTCCCGACACGCGTATCCTGCTGTAGCGGCCCATGAAGTAATATCTGCCGTCGGTTCCCACGGCAAACAAGTCGTCTGAATTGAAAAAACCCTGGTCGTCAAAGGCGTTTCTCGTTCTCTTCTCATCCTTGAAATATTCATCGAGGGTAGTGTGCGGAACCAGGGGCTTTATGAAAAGAAGCCCTTTTTCCTCCTCGGCGGGAGCGGGATTCTTATCCACGTCCCAAGGCTTGTCTATGATCTCGTCTGTGTTCAGAGGATCTCTTATTTCAAGGTGGTATCCCTCAACGGGAAATCCGCAGGAACCGGGTTTTTCGTCCTCGGGGTCTTTCCAGAGCGGCATTCCCATTTCGGTAGAGCCGTAGCCCTCCACTATCTTCGTGTTGAACCTTTCCTCGAACTCGCGAAGCTTTTTCGGCGCGGGGCCCGAAAGCATCATCCTTATCCCATGCTTTGAATCCCATTCAGACAGCGGTGAAGCCCATATGTACTCGGGAACCGCCCCCAGCATGTTCGCCCCGGTTGCCCCGCAGCCGGCTGCCCATTTCCAGAAATTGGAAGCGGAAAACCTCGGGAAGAAAACAGCAGAACCGCCAACGGCTACTGAAACAAAAAGGCACATCACCTGGGCGTTTGCGTGTCCCAGGGAAAGAACTGTCATTAAAACGTCCTCGCTTCTGAGTCCCTGCTGCTGTATGAAGGAGCGGACCGTCATGATCACTCCCCCGTGATCGCGGATAACCCCCTTGGGCATCCCTGTGGTGCCGGAAGTGAACATGCACCTTTCTTTGTCGGCGATCGTCACGTCGACTCCCGGGTTTTCGGATGAGTGTTGGTCAAAAGTGGAAAAAGGAAGTGTCCTTATGCCCCCGATATCCGCCGGAGCATCCTCCGAGACGAGAAAAATCGCCTCAAGATTCTCAAGCTTGTCTGCTATCTCGCTTATGTAGGGAAGGCTCTGGGTGTCAACCACGAGCACACGCATCTCCGAATAGTTTATTACGTAAGCCAGCCTATCGCCTTTTTCATCCTTGTTTATCGGAACCTGGACGGCGCCCGATTTGTGCGCGGCGATGATCGATATGACATATTCGGAACAGTTGAGCATGTACATGCCGACCTTGTCCCCTTTTTTTATGCCAAACTCCTCGACAAGACCGTTTGCCATCTTGTTCGCCCAGGAGTTGGTCTCTGCGTAGCTGTAGCTTTCAGCTACGTTGCCGTCTGAATCCCCGAGGCTGAACATCGTTTTTTCGGGGTAGGACTCCGCCCCGGCCTCAAGGTACCTAGTTACGGGAAGCCACTTGTCGGTATCGTCCAAGGGACCGTTGGGAAGAGCGCCTTCCCCTATGTATTTTTCGTCTCTCGGACGTAAAGGCAGTTTCATTTTTTCTTTCCTCTTGTTTTATTGCTTTCGGTGAGACCTATTCTAGAACCGTAACTCTGAAAAGCATCTCTAATTCCAGAGCAAATAGATTCAAAAATACGCCATGGGGGATAATTTACTAGCGGAAGACAATTTTATCAATTGCATTGACACTTAGTAAAATTAAAACAATTGATGCATCATAGTAAAATCGTTGTCAATGCAGTTGTGACTGTTTTCCATCACCTCGACTTATGGCCTCCGACATGTGCTTATCTTGACATTGGATTGAGCAATTTCGCATCATCACTAGCTCTATTTACACTATTCTGCATTCTTTGTATGATTCAATGGTCTAATCTTTTGTTCTACAACAAAAAGGAAAAAGGTAAATGTCTATTAAGAAAAAAAATAGAACTAGAAAAAAACCTTCCGGCAAAGAAAATTCTGTAATCAATGAGGATGCTCTCTCTCCTTCGGAGAATAAGAATCCAATTGAAGAAACAATAGAGAATTTTGTTGATAGCATAGAGGGCTTCAGAGCATGCGCCCCATTTATCGAACAAATGCTATCTCTTCTTATTAACCAACATAAAGAAGATTTTGAGGAAAAGAGAGACAAATTTGGCGAGATTATCGATGAGAAAGAAGGAAAACAAAAAATTTCATTTCCGGCAGAAAAGGCACCTGAAGCCTTCGAAATACACGACAAATTAGAAAAAGCGATAGCCGCTAGCAAAGCACTCCCTAATATGTTCCTACTAGCTCTTGTAAGTCAATACGATGCATTTATCGCTAACTTACTAAAAGCTTTGTTCCTCAGAAGACCAGAGCTCATATTTACATCTGAGAAGCAAGTAAGTTTTTCTGACATATCTGGGTTTAATTCTATAAATGAGATAAAAAACTCAATCATAGAAAAAGAAGTGGAAAATATTATAAGACAAAGTCATGCGAAACAGTTCGATATCATGGAAAAATCATTCAAGATCGAACTAAGATCAGGATTGGATATTTGGCCTAACTTCATAGAGATAACTGAAAGAAGAAACCTACTCGCCCATACCAATGGTGTCGTTTCGAGACAGTACATTTCAATTTGCGAGAACCACGGTGTCGCAGCAGAGAAAATCCCGAACATGGGTGAACCCCTATCTTTCACCCCTGAATATTTTAATGACGCCTATAATGTTCTTTATGAAATATCTCTAAAACTTGGGCATGTTCTTTGGCGTAAAGTATTGCCTGAAGATATTGAACTATCTGATCAACACTATAATTTAAAATGCGTTGAACTTATAAAAGCCGAGAACTACGATATCGCTGTTAGAATGCTTGATTTTATTTGCGATGTGGTAAAAAAGCATTCGAGTGAGAATTTACGACCGTGGTTTCAAGTTTGAAACGCAACAGGTGGATCAGTACCGAAGAATACCTGATTCGGTGTTTCGAAGCCAAGACATCTTCTCGGTCTGTTGTTCAATTTGTCCATAACTCTGTCCGCATCTTCCTGCGTCAGTTTCCC
>CAYSDX010000100.1:0-5209 GCA_964429945.1 uncultured Spirochaetia bacterium
GCCTTTGCCGTAGCCTGTTACAGGGAAATGGAAAGAAACCGTGAACGCCGCGTGTTCAACGACCCGTACGCCCAGTGGTTTGTTACGGACGAGATCAGGGAAAAGGTCGACAGGGTAACAAAAATTCTTCCGGAATCGGTCGAGATTCTCCGTTACCGCTTCTGCATACTGGATGAAATCACGAGACGCGAGATTCAAGCCGGCATGAAACAAGTTGTCATACTCGGCTGCGGGTTCGACATGCGTTCTCTGGTCTTTCAGACCGAGGGCGTGCGTTTCTGCGACATTGATCAGCAAGCCGTTCTGGAGTTCAAGCACAAGATTCTTGAAAGTCACGGTGTTATGCCGTGCGCAAGCATACCGTGCAACTATCTTGAAGCGGACCTGCCGGAAGAACTAATCAAGGCGGGCTTTGACATCAACTCTCCGATACTTTTTCTCTGGGAAGGAAACAGCATGTATCTTCCCATTGAGCTGATCCACGGTTTTTTTGACAGCCTGTGCGCTAGGATTCCTTCGTTCAAAATCGCTTTTGACTACTATCCATTGAGCGTCATTAACAGGACCTACGAGAACCCTGAGGTTGTCAGGGCAACTGATATGTTTCAAAAGACCTTCAACGTGACCTGGGTGACGGGGTTTGATGACTTAAGCGTTTTTGAAAAGCGCCACGGCATGAGGGTAGAGGAATCGAAGGAACTGCTTGAAGTCGGAAAACGGGTCGCCCCGGAAGCCGTGGATTCCGTTGCCGCTTTTGCCGGCGTGTACAGCTACGGAATCCTGAGCTACGGAGCTTAGTAATCCGGGATGCAACCCAACTCAAAGATATCGGTGAAACCGAGGAGAATAGCTAGGTAGTGCTATTTCCCCACCAATCCCAGAACATCTAAAATTTTAAGAGCGCTTGACAATTGAATGTCTTCTTTTTGTTGCTCAAAACGCGAGACCGTCGGTTGACTTACTTCTGCTATAGTGGCTAGACGCCGCTGGGAGATTTTTCGTTCCTTGCGCCGCTTTATTGCCTCTTTGACAAGTAAGTCCCAATTGAGTCGAATGTCCCGTTCCATCTTTTCTCCATTTGCTGATGCAGTTTGTCTTTAATGTCTTGGCCGATACCCTTCGAAGCATCGACGGCGCTGTGGGCTTTATCGAGACGACTGGCGAAGTCAGAAACCGCCAGCATAACTGCTTTGTCGGGCAGGCCGAACAGCTTGCCCAGCCGAACTATGTTCTTCGAACTGATGCTGCCGATTCGCATGTTCTCGGTCCTCTCAATTCCCAGTGCCAGCGTCTGATATTGCGGGTAGCAAGCGGCGGCAACGAGATCGTAGGAAGGCGTGAGGCGCAATCCACTTTCTGTATGCTCCATGGCGAAGTTTTTAAGATGCGCATCTGTATTTCCCGTGAGAATACAGGCCGTTACCCGGCGAAACAGCGTATCGCACTCTGCCCTAAGGCATATGTTGCCGTTTTGGATGATGAAATTGGCCATGTGCTCGTAGCATGCTTCGTATTTATCCTCCGAGCGGTTACCAAGCAGCTGGTTAAATTCCTCGAAGTGAATTTGTTTGCCGTCTTCAGTCCTGTCAAATCGTTTGACGAGCAGAGACCTCTCCGCAACGCCTCGAAGCGGTGCCAAGGTCATCTCCACAACGGAGTCTTCCTTAAGAAGGGCGGCACACGCCTGCGTAGTGATGTACTCAAGTCTCAGGATATCGGGCAGAGCAGGGGAGGGAAGCTTAGCTATATAGGTTGCCCGTTCACCCCGTTTTACGGGGCGAAACACACGACCTTCTTTTATTGCGCCTAGTTTTGGCTGAACCCCGGAAAGAGATGCTCTTGCCGAGAGAGCCGCAATATTTTCCGGGTCGTTGTGGTCAATTTTAATGTCCCCGGAGGGGTCTGGATCAATGATGCTTACGGCGCCGGCAAGGTCTGTGCCGAAGGCAAGTAGCAGCGAGAAGCGGTCATCCCTTCGAAGGCCGAGCGCGCGTGCCTGCGCATTCTTAAGCCAGCCCTCTGCGCATAGATTGTCAAAGAAAGGGTGCAGCCCGTATTCGCTTAAATGAGGTTCGGCCCGAAGCGGTAGCGTGTAGGAGATAGCGGGCAAGGGGCTTTGCAGATAGCTTTCGTCATAGGTAAATACGCATCGGCCTCCGGCCTCCTGCGACAGAATGCCAGCGAAAGTATTCTTGTAATATACGTTACCCCAGAGATTAATTGCCATTAATTTAACCCGCCTAGTTGTTTGTTAATAGCATTAAATACTATAAAACATATTTTGTCAAATATAGGTATTATGGTATTATAATAAAATAAGATTAATCAAACAAACCCTTAAATGCTTTGATGATCAAATATATTTGATCATTTTCCCAAATGAGAATTTGTCAGTAGTTTTCGCTCCTGCAAATTACCAATTGATTTTTGAGGGGGTTCTCTAAACCTTCATGGCCTATTAACAGCCACCCCGCAGGATGAAATGTTTGAGGCAATCGGACTATGTTGTTGAGTCCGGGCTTGTTTTTCCCGATACTACACTGACATACGGGAAGGTGGCAGAACAGAGGCCGTAATAATTACTGGCGATTTATAAAATCCCGACTCTAAAGTAATGCCAAATGGCTTAAAGACTTTCTTTCTTGATTATTCCAATGCCAACATGTATATTGTAATGCAACAGGTGATAATGCTATGATTGAATCTTCTATAACGAAAAAGGGACAGACAACCCTCCCGAAAGTTATTCGGGAGTCGCTTGGATTGCGCGCTGGAGACAAAGTGCGCTATATAATCGTTGACGGGGGAGTGCGTATTATGCCTGTGCGGAGCATTAACAGGCTGTTTGGCGTATTGAGGCACGATGGCCCTGCGGTCACGCTTGAGGAAATGGAGCAAGCCATAGCGGACGGGGCGTGCGAAAAGTGATCGCTCTTGATACGAATATCATCATCCGTTATCTGGTACGTGACGACGTAAAACAATCGGAAGCTGCCCGTGCGTTGTTGGAATCACTTACGGCTGAGCGCCCCGGTTATGTTTGCAGGGAGGTGGCGGTTGAAGTGGTCTGGGTACTGAAGCGGGCCTATGGCTATTCCCGTGCCCAAGTTGCTGCGATACTGAAAGAACTTTTAATAACCGAGGTTCTGGTTTTTGAAGCAGCCGATGATGCTGCTCGTGCGGCGTTTCTGTATGGCGAGGGAGAAGCAGAGTTTTCTGATCTGATGATCATGGCCGCTGCTAGGAGAGCGGGAATAAGGTCACTCCATACATTGGACCGGAAATTATCACGGCTTGAGGGTGCTGTGCTTTTAGACGAAGATATGGCCTGATCAGATTCCTGATTTTCTAGGCAGAGATTCATTATGGTCTTCGCTTTTTGGCTAAAACCTTTTCCAGAAATCTATTCCCACTGCGTCAAATATTTTCTGACCGTAGATATTTAGGTAGTGAATCTCGTTTGAAAACATCATTATTCCTATGATTACAAGTCCCGAGCCTATCGCGTACTTGTAATAAGGATAATACCTTCTGACGCTGCTAAAAGATCTCATGGCGCCGTTAAACGCAAGACCGACCAGCATGAACGGTATGCCAATCCCGAGTGAGTAAACCGCGAGCAGCCAAACCGCGTTTAGCGTCCCCTCGATTGTGCTTGCGTAGAGGAGTATGGATCCGAGAATAGGTCCTACGCAAGGCGTCCAGCCAAAGCCGAACGCCAAGCCGAGAATATAAGTTCCGAGAAGATTTCCCCTTTCCCGCGGAAGGGAGATTTTATGTTCTCTCTCAAGAAATGGGACCTTTACGATCTCCATTACGAATATTCCGAAAAGGATTATGAATATTCCGGCTATTCTGAGCAAAAAAGTCTTGTTGCCGGAGATCATCCCCCCAAGCTGGGAGGAGAATGCGCCCAGGGAGATAAAGACAGTTGAGAATCCCAGTATGAAGACAAGACTTGGTACGATCACCCTTGAGAATTTGGGCAGGTTCCGGGTGTCTGAGAGATCTTCGTATGAAAGATGCGTTACTACCGAAAGGTAGCCCGGCATAAGCGGAAGAATGCAAGGAGAAAGAAACGCGATCACCCCGGCGAAAAAAGAAGCAACTATCCCCACATCCAGAATTTCGGAATTCATGCCGGTTTCCTCTCCCCGTTTTTCTCAGTACGGATTTTTCGGTCTTTCAAAAGAACTTGTTCCAGTCTGCGCGCAAGTTCTGTGTCCCTCGTCATTATATCCTTTATGCTTATATCTTTTTTCTCGTCAATATCCGCAAGCTCTCTCATGACCGCGTGGCGCAGACCGCTTTCCCTCATGCGTCTTTCGGTTTCCTTAAATACTCGGGAAGTGCTCCATTGCACGTCCCGAAAAACCGCGTCCGTTTCTTTGCATAGCCCGAGGAGATAGTAACCCCCGTCGGTCGCCGGACCCAGGACCGCTTCAAATTCTCCTCCCGAGAGCAGCGAAAACGCGGTTTCCATATCCTCTTCGGTTATCATCACGCAGTCTGTGCCTATGACGACGACATTTCTGAATCCCAGGGAAAAACATTTTTCAAACGCCCGGGACATTCTCTGTCCTAGAGAACCTGTCCCCTGGGCGAAAAAAAGGGCCTCTTTGTTCCCCAGCCATTCAAGGGTCTCTTTTTTTCTTTCTTCAGGTGTGTAGAAGAAAAAAGTTTTCCACTTGAGCGAACCGGAGAAGGAATCGGCAATGAAGCTTGCCATCTCTCGGTAAAGTTCCATGGCTTGATGGGCCCCTATCTTCTCCCCCAGACGCGTTTTCACTCTTTTCGCTTCCGGATACTTAAGAAAAACGATCAGGGCGTTATCGTTTTTTTGCGACATTACGCAAAGCCTTGGACTCAGGACACCGTCTGGCCGCCGCAGCTGCTCCCGGCCCCGGCGGTGCATCCGAAACAGTGAACGCCGAATCTTATCTTTCTCTTTATCGCTTGTTGCAGGTCGAAATTGAATATGGTCAGCCCCCCGTTTCCGTTCCGGGCCTGCATCTCAAGCATCTGGTTAAAGTCGCAGTCGTAGATTCTCCCGTCGTGACTTACGCTTATGAGATTCCGGCACATTATGCCGTCTACGGTTTCGGGATTGAAGGCACATACGAGCTTTTCGATGTATTCCTCGTAGGCGTTCTGTCTTTTCAGTTCCTTCTCAAACCTGTTAACCGGCATATTGGTCAGTGTATACAGG
>CAYSDX010000101.1:0-11667 GCA_964429945.1 uncultured Spirochaetia bacterium
ACGCCGGGTTCTCGGCTGAGAACCTTTTCGACGGCCTGGGCCTTGAATTCGTAGCTGTACTGCATAGAAGTTGTCCTCCTTTTTTCAAGTTTCAAAAAATTAATTTTTTGAAACTTGAAAATTCAAAAAAAGCGACAACTTTCCTGACATCTAGGGCCATCACTTCCTCATGCTCCCATCTCAACACTTGCCTCGTTTTTGCCTTCTCTCCAAGACACATCTCCCGTAACGGACAATCTTCACAATCTGTTCTCAAACTCCTGTATACAATATGATTCTTCCCGTTCTGCTTTACCCTCCCCCCGGGAGAAAGCTCCTTGCCCTCAGGACACCTGTAACTGTCACTGTCCGGATCATACGTGAATCTGTCTTTCCCTATGCGCTTTGATTTCCTGCCCCTGTTTATTATGGGCACATACGCCTCTACTCCTTTCTCCTCGCATTGCTTAAGATGAGTGCCGTTGCAGTAACCCGCGTCGGCCAGCACCTCAAGCTCCTCTGTCTCAAAAACTTCTTTCGCAACGTCAACCATGGGGACAAGCTGATTCATATCGTTGCCGTCCTGAACAATCTCCTGCCCCACCACAAGCCTGTTCTCCGAGTCCACAGCTATCTGCGCGTTATACCCAGCTACCGCAGTGCCGCGCTTTGTCATCAATCTCGCATCCTTGTCCACAGCGGATATCTGCGTATCCCCGCTGCGCTCAAGCTCCCGCGCCATTTCCCGCGCCTCCGCCTGCTTCCGCTTTATCTTCTCAAGCTTCCCCGCCAACTCCCCGTCCTCCGTATCCCCCTCTCCCTGTTCGCGTGAATCCGCAAGTTCAACCGCCTGCTGGTATTCCTCTACCTTCTTCTCTATCTCCTTAAGCTCCTTTAGAAGATAATCCTTCGTACGGATTGTCGTTTTATTCGCGTCCGCCTTGATAAACGTACCGTCCACCGCTACCTGCCGCCCTCCGAACAAACCAAGCTCCCCACACAGCTTCACAAAGTCCCTGTTCATCTTCCTCAATGCTGCGGAATTCTCCCTTCGGAAGGTTGCTATCGTTGCGTGCGAGGGACGGCTTCCCTGCGTAAGCCAGATCATCTCCGTATTGCGCGCGCACTCCCTGCTGAGCTTGCGGCTGCTGCATATTGAGTTTGTGTATCCGTAAAGATATATCCTGGCCAGCACCGCCGGATCATATGGAGGCTGCCCCGCCGGGGTGACGCATTCGGTGTGCCTGAATCCAGGCGCCCTCATATCAAGCCCTTCAACGTATGCGTCTATAGCGCGTACGGGGTTATTCTCTCCCACGTAGTCATCTATCCTGTTGGGCAGGAGCATCTGCTGTGAACGACTTTCTCTGCTTTGGTATTTACGACTGATCATTGTTCCCTCTTCCTTGAAGATGTTGATATGGTTATTGTACCATGAAGAGGGGTGTTTATCAATGCCTAACTAACTGAAATAATACAAATAATTGCTCCAAAGCAGATTCAGGACAACTCCCCGGGTCAGGGTGGAGAATACGGACTGAAGAGAAGAAAAACCCAGGAACTGCCCTCTTTGGTATGATACTCAGGCCAATCTCTTGAAATCAACGCCAATCACGACAATACTTTTACAGTCTCACTTGAGCGACCAGAGATCAAGCCACGTCGACCCATGCAGGGCGATGAAGAAGAAACTGAGCCTTCAAGGTGCAGAACCCCGTTGCTTGAATCGGAGCGGGAGAGAATTCCGGCGGACGCAAGCGCGGTTGATAAAGGCGATTTGAAGTCTTCGCGACCGGAGGTGCTAATTCATGGCGGCAAAAGTAGAAAACGTTAATCCGCAAGTCCTTCGTAAATGCCGTGAACAGATCGGTCTCAGCGTTTCCGATGTGGAAAAAAGGGTTGGAAAAATCGACTCCATGGAGCGGGGAACTCTCAAGCCCACGTTCAACCAGCTGGACACTCTGGCCGACCTCTACAAAGTGCCTCGGTGGGTATTCGTTTCCGAATCCCTGCCGGAGCAGTACCGGTTCAGCAGAAATTTCTCTTTCCGCAAGTTCAAGGATAAGTACGAGGATTTTTTCGACAATTCAGATATACGCCGCGTAACCGCCATGGTGGAGAGGCTCCGCGACCTGATTATTGAACTGCGGAAAGATATGGCCGAACCAGTCGAGCCGTTTGACCCGCCCGTGTCGGGATCCGGAATTTCCGCGTCCGCCGCCGCGGCGCGCGTGCGGGGGTGGCTGGGATGTGCGGGAGAGAGCCTCGATTTCCGAGAATGGAAAGAGAAACTGGAAGAAAAAAACATCTTCATTTTCACCACGAGCAAGTACAAAGGCTGGTCTTATGTCGGCGAGGAGCAGTTCCGTGGTCTCGCCATATATCATTCGACCCTGCCGATCATCATTATCAACAATTCCGATGCAAAAAAAGCACGTACCTTCTCCCTGTTCCATGAACTAGGTCACCTGCTGAGAAAGAAAAGCGAGATTGCTCACTGGAGAGACAGCGATCGGGACGTGGAAACCTGGTGCGACGAACTGGCCGCCAACGTGCTGATGCCCTCGGAGGAGTTTCGGGCTGCCGCCCGGAAGCTCCGCGCAAACGATCTTAAGAATATCGGAAAGATAGCCGGATCTTTCAAGGTAAGCCGCTACGCCTGCCTCGTTCGAATGAAGCAACTAGAAATAATCGATTCCGACACCTATCAAGACCTTGAATCGGAACTGCAGAAATTCTACGAACAGCGGAAAAAAGAGCTCAAAGAAAGAGACATCCCTCTTGGCAGAAACCGGGCTGACGAAGTGCTTGACCAGTACGGCCATATTTACACCAAGGCACTGTTTCAAGTTTACCATAACAATGAAATCGGACTTCACAAACTATGCAGGCTGTTCGGCCTGAAAAGAGCATCAGACGCCCTTCAACTGGAGAAGAACCTGTGAGCGGAAGATACTGCACGGACGCCAACATCTTCATAGAGTGCTGGAACAGAGTTTATCCCTTGACTGTTTTCCCGTCGCTATGGGAAAAAATAGCCCGACATCAAAACGACATTATCCTGATCAAGCCCATCTACGATCAGATTGTCCCGAAAGACAAGCGAAACCGGGAAAAAGACCCTTTGAGTATCTGGCTCGGGAAAAACCATTTTATTAAGACTTCCATCGATAATGAGACAAAGAAACTTTCGTTGCAACTGGAAGCAAAATACCAGATAACGGATCAGTCCAAAGGGGTGGATCAGGAGGATCTTACGTTGATAGCGTACGCAAAAATAGAGAATAAAACCGTCGTGACTCTCGAAGGACAGCAGGATCAGAAACCCAGAGAAAAGAGGAATTACAAAATTCCGCTGGTCTGCAGCGAAGAAGGAGTTCCCTGTGTCAATTTCATAGAGATGATTAAAGATTTCGGTATAGTCATATGAGATGCAACCGCTTAGGCCGAACTTCATTTAGCAAAACCGCATATTGACCAATAACAGCAGGCGTATTCGTAAAATCAATCTGTCAGTTTACTGGGAACAAACTCCCCTTAGTCTATATCAAGCACGCACAGAAACATGTGCCCCCTCACATGGGAAAGAAGGAAAACGAATCAGGAGGTGGTAAAATGTCGAGAACAATCGAGTTAGAGTTAGTACCCGAGGAAGTTGAAGGGGATACAGGTGTTAGGTGGAAAATAATTAGAAGTTCAGTAGGACTTGACATGGATCTTAGAGGACATGACCCCATGAAACAAATAGGCCATATTGACGCAAGGATAACGATTTACGGAGAGAGTACAGGTAACGAAGAAACCCTGAAACTTCTCAAAGAACTACTGCTGTCCCAAAGATTTAGTTTACCGTTGTGACCTTTAGATATAATTCCCTTCCCATTGATATCGCTCGGGCTTGCCCCAGCTCCGAAAAACTTCCCGATATTCTTCAGCACCTCGGAGAACATCCCGCATACGTTCATACCGCCACGCCAACAAGAGAGGCAATAAGCTTATCCGAACGCCCGGCAATTGCCCTACTCTGCCTGAAAACATCTTCGTTGAAACGGCGAAGTTCCCGATCCTCCGTAAATTCCATAAGACCCCCTTTCCCTTCACCATAGGCAACGGCCACGTCATGCGCCAGAGGAAGCCACATCGCGGTAAAAGCCCTAGGCACCGAATCAGAAGGCGTGGGAAATACCTGCAGGACGGGTGTGCTTCCGATAACAAAGCTCTTGCTCTTCCTGCGTATCACCACGAAAGCCAGACTCTTGTTCCGAAGAACGGACAGTATCCTTTCTCTCGGTTCCGTTATGTGGCCGACAAGGCTTTCGACATTAAGGCCTTTTCCAAATTCCGAAAGCTCCCGAGGAGAAAGATCGCCAATCTCAAGATCTTCAAGAGATAATTTCTCCAAGGTGCGATCAAGAATAGGGGCGGACGTATCCGGCACGCGTGCCCACTGGAAAAAAATATAACGGTCCAGTGTTGCTCTCTCAGATGAATTCAGTGCGGGATCTTTTACGTTCCGAACCGCGATTATTATTTTGTCAAACACCGGCGCAGTCTTTCTCTCAAACTCGGCGAACCGCTCTTCGGCCGAATCATCCATGTTTCCGCTCTTATCGCGAACAACATAGAGATCACGCTCCCGGTAAAGCGCGTCCGGGGTGGTTTTCAGAATCCGCTTTTCTTTGAAGCGCCTGTCAAAAAAATACAGCTTACCGTCTTCGTCCGTAAAATTCTTCAGCAGCATTCTGGGCACAGAATGATTTCTGCGTTTTTTGTTGTTCATCGTTATTCTCCCGTGTCCGTGGTCGTGGTATTTACTTTAGGGGTCTAACTGACTCATACCGCTTTACCGGCTACGCAAGAGCCTCAAGATTCAATCACGCAGCAAAGACGTTCGCGCTTTTCCCCGAAATCCGCAAAAACTAAAAGGACGAAGTAATCGCCTCCCCGAAGCAGTCTCCCTCCAAGTCATAGTAAGAACTGTTTTCACAGTTTCTGCAGACGATGATAAGTCCATTAAAAGCATCTCCTCCATGGGAAGGAAAAATGCTCCGTATCCGATCTTCAGGCGCCTCTATCTCTAGCTCGTTACTTTCGCAAAGAGCACAGCGAGAATTTTTCAACCTGTTCTTTATGTCTTGGAGTTTTTCAGGGTGCATTTTCGACATCGTTTTTCTCCTTAATTTTTCCGCCTTGGCAAAATCTTCTTCTGATTGTTTTGTGTTGCCTAACTCTTCATTGGATTTTCCCCGATTGAAATAGAATTCCGCGTCATCGGGCTTCAAGTCTATGGCTTTATCAAAATCTGCTACGGCTTCTTTATGCTTCCCTAATTTGGCTTTTGCTATACCCCGATTGAAATAGAATTCCGCGTCATCGGACTTCAAGTCTATGGCTTTATCAAAATCTGCTACGGCTTCTTTATGCTTCCCTAATTTGGCTTTTGCTATACCCCGATTAACGTAGGAATAGGGGTGTTCTGGGTCTAGGTCTATAGCTTTATCAAAGTCTTCTATGGCTTCCTGGAACTCTTCTATCTGGTCCTTCGCAACACCTCTGTTTAAATAGCAAAAGATGTCGTCGGGCTTTAAGTCTATAGCTTTATCAAAGTCTTCTATGGCTTCCTGGAATTTTTCCAGCCGAATTTTCGCAACACCTCTATTGTAGTATGCATCAGCAAAATCTTGATCGATTCCTATTACTCTGTCATAGGCTTTAATAGCCTTTTTGTATTCTCCCTGTTTGGCCATCTCGTTGGCTTGAATATACGTAAAGATTTTAACGACTGAATTGTATGTGGCTTGATCGGGTGTCCTGTGTAGTGGCTGATCTTGGCTGTTGGCGGAGGCAAAGCCAGCAAAATCCCTGTAAACACTTTTATTGTCCAATCCGTAGTAGCGCTTCAGGGCTAACTCAATTCTCGGCTTGTCCTCTTTTTTGATTGTTATTTCTGTATAGATTCTGGCAGGTATTTCCTCTGAAGAAAAAATAAAACAGCTGTGCTGCGCGATAATTCTGCCGCTCTGATTAGGCGGTTGCCAATAAAGCACTTTTTTCTGGAATGGGGCTCCGCCTCTTTCATTTGTGCTGAAAATTTCTTCAATCCGGGCTTTGGATCTTGCCGGCGTAATATCTTCGAACAGTCTGGGATCTCCACTGCTGACGATAAAAACCTTGCCGTCTTTGTCATCGTTGGGAACACAGGCAAACCAGAGCGCGATGTGGAAATTGTGAGTGAAATCTATAAGGCAGGTAGCCGCTTGATGATGCCGGAGTTCGGCAAGAAGCTCAAGATCTGAAAGTTCCTTTCCGTTTTGACGGTCGTAACCTTCTGTCTTTGCGGGATCAATTAACTCTTCCCGCAGATAGGTCAACAATTCTTTCGTATTAAAATTACGGCCCGAGTTCTTCAGCCGTCGCTCGGCACTGCTGTCGAGAGGCCAATCCTTGTGACTCTGACCACGAAAAATAAGAGAAGTCGGGGTTTCTCCGAAACGCTCTTGCGCAGCTTTTTCCATTTTTAACTCATAGCGAGTAAGCAGGTTCATTAAGCTTTCTTCAGTTCCAATCATAACTTACAAGGATGGCCCCTCCTTTATGGCAACTTGAAGCGAAAAGAGCTTGAATATGGCCGGTATTTCCCCCCTAACGGTCAACGGTATAGTAACACATGGAGGTAATTCTTAAACAACTAAAGTTTGGCGGGATAAGGTCTTCCGAAGCACGCAAAAACTCAACACCCCTCGGATACCCGAAACTCCCCTGACCCTTTTTCAATCTCTTGGAACATTAATCCAGTCTTGATTTTTTACCGACATGATTTGCACAAACGCAAACCGTGAATCAGTTGAACCCTACCTCGGTTATCCGCAGGATTAAAAGAGTCCATATATTTCGTGCACCTGCTC
The DNA here is from genome assembly GCA_964429945.1 of uncultured Spirochaetia bacterium. Taxonomy (GTDB): domain Bacteria; phylum Desulfobacterota_D; class UBA1144; order Nemesobacterales; family Nemesobacteraceae; genus Nemesobacter. The sequence goes on from CAYSDX010000101.1 coordinate 6,885, forward strand.
CCGAAACTCCTTCTGACCTCCGTAACTCGGATGGCGAACCTTAAAAACTTCCAGATCGTACCGTAAACGGCATGCGGTCAAAGCAGCATCCTTCCCAATGGCAACCAGACCGCGTGGTTTTAAAAATCCTATAAGTTCACTAAGAAGTTCCTCTCCGGCCCGTCTCTCGAGGGAATTGTGCGTACGGTTTGTGAACTGGTCACAAGGCTTGTGCGGATGCAACGGAAAAACATTCCAGAGAAAGACCGGAACATCAATCCTGTTAAGAACATTCCATACTACCGCCGCCGTGCGTTCCGCCACGATGTCCTTCGTCGGCTTTTCGACACGAACTCCCCAGCGTCCGGCGTGATCATCAAAATGCACGTCATCTGTCAGGGCAATGCCGGTTCGCCTGCCTCCTTTATGTCCGAGGTCACGTCCAATCCATAAAGAATCGACCTCTGATACAACAGCCGCTTCCAGTATGGCCAGCAGGGATTCACAGCGGCGGCGGGGTGCCGAATCGCGATCGTGAACCGCGCAGCAATCAGAGTAGGGATTAAACGTGTTTTCAAAATCAAGACATCTAAGCTCTTCGACAAATTCAGACGGATTCACGATCCGGTCTCCTCAATGGATTTACAGGTTGCCGGAAAGAGGGAGCGGCCATCAGTCAAAACACCTTCTTCGTTTTTCCCCGCCTCTCTAACCTTATCAACATGACTCTGAGGTGCAACAGGGTTAGGTCCCCTCTCCCGTTTGTGAATAATGTAGCCGAAAAAAAATTCTGTGCAGAGCAGGCAATTATATCTTCCCGCTTGCCAAATCAGATCTAGCCCTATTCAGGTTATCCCATGCGTCGATGAGATTGGGATTTAATCCCACAGCTTTCTTGTAATCTTCAAGTGCTTCTTCAAGCTTACCCAAGCAAGATTTAACTTTGCCTCGGTTATTATACGCCTCGGCAAGATCGGGATTTAGTTCTATGGCACGGTCGAAGTCTTTAATCGCCTCTTCTCTCTTGCCTAAATCACATTTGACAATACCACGGTTATCATATGCGTGGGCAAAATCGGGGTTTAGCTCTATAGCACGGTCACAATCTTTAATCGCCTCTTCGTTATCGCCCAAGTCGGATCTGCAGAGCCCACGACCGCTGTACGCCTCGGCAGAACTGGGATTTAGCTCTATGGCACGGTCAAAGTCTTTAATCGCTTCTTCGTTCTCGCCTAAACGATATTTAGCAACACCACGGTTATGATATGCTTCGGAAAGACCGGGTTTTAGTTCTATAGCGCGGTCACAATCTTCAATCGCCTCTTCGTTGTCGCCTAGGTCGGATCTGCAGAGCCCGCGATTGCTGTACGCCTCGGCAAGACCGGGATTTAGTTCCATGGACCGGTCAAAGTCTTTAATCGCTTCTTCGTTCTCGCCTAAATGATGTTTTACGAGCCCCCTGTTGACATACGCTTCAGGGTAGTAAGGTTTCGATTCTATGGATTGGCTGTAATATGCTAAGGCTTTGTGAAGATTCCCATCTTTTTCACACTTTAATGCAAGATAAAAATTTTTCTCGGCTTCTCGATAATTCTCCTGGTCTTCAATAAAACCGTGTATGTCGTTATATACAGTCTCGGGTTTTATATTATGATATTGACGTAAATAATTCAGGAACCCCTCTTTAAGCTCTGCTTCAATACTGATGAATTCATACTTATCTCTCTCCAAGTATCCTCCGGCTACGTGAACAAACATGCTGTTTTGAAATACAACTCGTGTATTTTTGCCAATGGGGGCAATTATCGTATAGTCATTACGGTCTAGGTAACTGATATCTTTTTGGACCGGTATTCCGGGCGCCTTCAGTAAAATGATTCGACCATTTTTTCCAAAACTTCCGTTACAAGCAAAAAACAAGGCAATGAACACATTCAGCGTAAAGTCAATCAGCGCGGTTTTTTCACCGTAATGCTGCAATTCCGTCAGGACTTCAATGTTCGACGCGTTAGGACGAAAGTGGTTCCTCGCCTTCTCAACCGTTGCTTCTTCCGATTCCAGAATAGGAAGATGGGTGTTCTCTCCAAAAACAAACCCTTCCTCTTTGAAGAGTTTTTTATAGTATCTGTACAAGTTTGAAGATACGTCTTCATAACACTCCTTTTCGCCGCGAAAGATGTATTTTTCTTCAGCGCTTGTATCTAAAATTTCTTGTATTTTCTGATCAAGTTTCTTTCTGTCCGCCATGAATCTACCTGCTGTTGTTACGCAACAATTACTTTAGACAATCAATGTCGCCGGGAGATAAACAATACCGAGACTCCTTGAGATTACAAAACGATGTTCCCGCAGTTTCTATTTGATAGACAGCTCGACAATTGGTTTGTCTGCGGTGTGAGGGAAGACCCACGAAATTCGCCACCTAAAACGACTTGACTTCCTGACCCCATCCTCTGCCAGCGCAATCTCGGAAATCTGGGATTGTGCCTCCCAGATTATGCAAGTATTATCTCCTTTGCCACGACTTGAAAGCTCAATCTTGATTGTTGACGCTCCGCTAGTTTCCCTGATTGAACGGCTAACGGAGAATTTCAGCCTCAAAATTTCTCTTATCAATCTCGTGCCTATTCTCCTTTCTCGACATTTCGTTGCTTCCTTGCGAAAAATAACAAACAGGGTAGCAAAATGCTCTCCAGCAGATATTTGCGAAAAAGAAAACAAGAGAATCGGTGTTCACTTTCCTTCGGAATAGGTGTTCATTTTAAGTCGTAATAAACACCGTACTGTTACTGCTCCGACAGGGTTTTCTTGGCCTCCCTGATGTCGATCCTGGCTTTGGTTCCATGCTTTTCCAGCATATGAAGCAGGTTGGATCCGTTGAGAAGCGTAATGGGCTTGTTCTTGGCGAATTCGTACGAATCCGCTCCGTAATCCGACGTCGTGACCAGAATGCCCTTTGTCGCTCCTTCGTTAAGAACCGTTCCGTAGAGATCCCGAACCGCCGTTACGCCGACGGTGTTTGTATACCTCTTGGCCTGAATCACGATTTTCCCGCCGCGTATCGGGTCAGGGTCAAACGCAATCGCATCGACTCCTCCGTCCCTCGAAGCGCGGGTAACGCGGACTTCTCCGCCTGCTGAACTGAATTCAGCTTCAAAGAGTTCGCGTACCAGATGCTCAAAGTCTTCCCAGTTCATCGAGGCAAGGTTCGTGCTGTCGTCAATGTCGGCAGCCACTTCGTAGTGGTCCCAGAACCGCCGGTCGGATCTGTCCAGTTCAAGAATCGCCTTAACCGGAGTAAGTGTGGCTAGATTAGCGCTTCCGACGCCTTTCAACGCCTTGAAGCAGGCTTTCGGGTCAACGTTCGCCAGATTGATCTTCATGAACTCATCCCTGCCCGACTGCACGGACATGATGCAACTGGTCCGCAGGTGTCCCGTGGCGGGATCGGCAACCGTCACGAAACCGTTGAAGGTTACGGACCTCAAGGCATTCGCCTCGTCGGTCCCGAACAGTTCGTAGAGAGTTCTGATAGCTATCTGGTAGCAGACGGAGTTGTAAAGAGCTCGGGATTTCACGGCCGACAGAAATTTCTCTTCAAGCGCGTCCCGGCTGGCTACGTAGCGCACCGAGGCGCGCCAAGGGATATCGTCCATTCCGGGCAGGGCGTAATTAACGATCAGCATCCCGGAGTCACTTGAAAACTGAATTTCAAAATCCGAGGGGAAACAGTCGGGATACGCGGAACCGTTCAAGACAGTCTCGCAGTATTCCGCAACGGCATCTTCATCCCCGGAGAGATACTTCTTTTTCCGGCAATCGGCTTTTTCCCTGCGGCGGAGCCGCTCGGCGCGGGAAGCCTCAATTTCCCTTTTCTTTTCTTCCCAGCGAAGCAGACCTTCCCGGTAAGCGGCCTCCTGTTCCTCCAAGATTTTCTCTTTTTGTCCGGTAAGCGTATGGTGAAAAAGTGTTTCTTTACGGTAATCCTCAGGTCTCGGCTCAGGAGGAACCTTTTCATCCTCGGGTCCGACGGGCTCAGGAGCGGAAAAAGGGTTGATGTCTTTCAGGAAATACTGAATCGCGGGTTCGCCGACCGACGGCGTGTGCACCAGTATTTGCTCCAGGGATTCAATAAGCTCCTGCGACTCTTCGGTAAGCCTTTGCGCTTCCTCGGCTCTCTTCGCTTTATACACCGCAGCTTGTCTGCGTTGCCATTTTTTGGACCATGTCTTAACGAGATTGTTCAGCTTGTCCTCGAGAACATCCCTGTCGGCCGCCGACAAATGCCTGACTTCGTCCAGGCCCGAGTGGCGTACGCGTACCTGGTATCCCGAGTGTCTGCCGGTTGCCGTATACTTTCGCTCAATTCTTCCTTTTTCAATCATGGTTGTCTTCGCCTGGAAGCACAAGCAAGCTTTTCTCTTGCGATCTCCTGTATGACGAGGCATGCCGATTACAAGTCCTGATCAGAACGTTCTGACTAGACAAATGGAAGGTTCCATTTCCTATTAACCAAGACCGTCTCACGCTAAAAAGGCAGAAATGATTTTATCACAGGGATTGGAAGAGATTAAGGAATATCACTGGTTTTTTACCCGGGAACCTGAAAAAATCCGACTCCGCGCCGGGAGAAAACCCCGCTCCCTCACTATCAAAAAGGACAAAAAAAAAAGCGGGCAACCTTTGTTAGGAAGCCCGCTTCATTCAAGCTTTGTGAGCTTTGATTTTGTTTTTATTTCATGAACTGATCAATGTAAACCATCAGCCTGCTCTGAAATCCCCAGATTGTATCCTCGGCGGAACC
>CAYSDX010000102.1:0-60882 GCA_964429945.1 uncultured Spirochaetia bacterium
TTGGAGTTTTGGGACAATGCTCTTCTTCGCTCGGGCTCGCCCTCGCTACGAAGAGCATTGTCCCTTGTCCATCCCTGTGCTAAACTCCCCTGAAAAGAGATTGTTAAAGTCAGTGTTGCGTTTTAAAGTTCAAGTGGTGATATCTAAAGTCTAGGGAGTCTTGAGGTTTCCTCAAATGCGCTGTAAAACAAGCCGTGAGAAGGTGACAATCTTCGGGATGAAAACAGAACTTTTCATGTTAAAAGGTTGCAAGCAACTGGATTCTGTAGAGTGTCATCAGATGAGGTTTACTTTTTTTTATCGCCACTATGGCGGTTATTTTATTTACCGATGGGAAACGATATTCGCGAGAGGATATCCAGACTGTTGATTCCGCCGGAGGAAAGCAGTCGCTACGACTCATGGCTTGAACAGGCGGATTTCATAGGGTTTCTGGAAGAAAACGCAAAAGAAGACCAGGTAATCGTCTATGCTTCCGCAAGCTACGACTTGGTTACCGCTTGTCCTACTAGTCTTTTTCTCTACTCCATACTGGCTCCCGAAGCCGATGTCAGTTCCCCTGATGTTGATGATCTTTTGAAATGGTCCATAAACCGCGAAACCGCATGGAGCATGTGGGAGGAGGGACGGGATGTGCGGATCGAATCTTCGCTCAGAGATAATGATAGCAGGAGTCTCGCTCAAGGGGAACATATTTTGTTCACTCGCAGCTTCGGGGGAGTCAGAGAGCTTAATTACTACATGGAGATTGGGCAGAAATTCTCGCATCTCTGCGGAATTCACCACATGCCGGAAAGAAAGGCGTGGTGTCGTCTGAACCGCCACGGCGACATAGAGAATGTTGTACGCGAAGTCGAAATTCCTCCCTCCGGCAAATATAGATGCAAGGGGAGAATCGTTCTTTTCAACAGGGATGTTCTGGAGATATACGCTGCACTGAACGAAATGGCACTTGTGCGGATGTTTGACTTCGACAGGTTTTGCAATTATGGAACCTCGGATTTTAAAGAAAGGGCGGAAAAGTCAAACAACGACCAAAATATATTCTACTGTTACGGCAAAGACCCCGGAAACCGTAGCTATACAAGAGGTGTCCAGATCATACCGACCACCATATCCAAGAAAGAAGCTGCCAAGAGAATTTACGGGGATTTCAACGAGGGGGAGCATCAACAGGAAAAGTTCATTGTAGCTCGCGATTTTGAAAATAAGAAAATAGAAGAAATTTCTTATGAAGACGGCATGCACTTCGAAACAACCTTCTTTCGACCGGAAGTTTTGTCAAAATACAAAGCAGACCTTGAGAAATATAATTTCGAGGAAAACCAAATAGGTTGCCGCGGGTCCTGGTATCTTGAATTCTACGACATTAACGAAATTGGACAGGTTTACGCTTTTCTGAAATATCTAAGCTATTTGCCCCATGAGGAACAGTTACACTGGAAACAGTTTAACGAGGAACCCAAAGCTCCAATACCTCATCATGTAATTGAAGCGGTTCTCTTAGGAAAACCTTCTTCGTATTACAGCCCTCTGGCGAGCCTGAAAAACAAACTGCGGAATTTACAGTGCGAGTGGTGGAAAATGCCGTCGCCGGATGCGATCAACAAAGCTCAATACCAGGTAACGGGGTCGAACGATGAATGGAGAGAAGAGTTTCTCAATCTGGACCAGTTGCTGATTGAAGGTTTTGAGGAGAAATGGCTGCGTGGAAAAGCCAAAGAGCTTGGGCGTGCTCCAGAACAGAGTTCCCGTTCCCTTAAACTGCTTGAAGAATGCTTGATAGGGCTGGGTTTTGAAGAAGACCACGCTCGCTCAATTGTCTCTCCTCTTCGCGAGGTACAGTATCTGAGAACTAAGTTAAAAGGTCACGCCTCGGGGGAGAGTGCACAGAGACTCAAAAAGGAAGCATTTGAGGAACATGGAAGCTACCTGGAGCATTATAAAAATCTCGCAGTTAGGTGCGACGAAGCCATTCTGATCCTAACAGAAGCGTTTCAGGGTCCGCGGATGAACTAAGGATTATGGAAGTTGAAAGATGAAAGACTCACCGAAGAGAATTAATTCTGTAGGCAATATCTGTTATGTATATTGTTATTGCGGATATTGGAAAATCGTGATGACTGATCGGGCTTATTCGCCAAGAAAGAGATTCGAGGGGAATGAAGAAGAAAACCTCAAAAATCGTTAATATTTCGCCACGCGAAGCAACATTAAAAAGAAAAATACGAAAACATCTGCGCGGGTTGGGCTTCAAGAAAACGAAAGACGGTTTTCTTTACGTTGCGGACGGAAGCAAAGATTCTATAAGATTACTCCATTCTTCCCAAAGAAATGATCGTCTTGAAGCAAACAGGAGTTTTATCTCGAAACGGGCGTCTGGGCTACTTAGACATTTCGCATCCGGTGAAGACATTAATCCTGCCAGAATATCGCCCGCAATAGAGAGAATATCCTCGGGAACATGGCAGAGCGATCTTTTCAGATTGGCATCCTTTACCTGGTCCGTTCCCGTTTCAAAAGGATTCGGTCGAAGGCTCAGGTACCTCGTCTGGGACGAGCAGAACGAAAAACTGATCGGCCTGATTGCGATTGGAGACCCCGTTTTCAACCTCTCGGTTCGCGATGACCTAATAGGGTGGGACAGTGAGACTCGTCGTGATCGCCTCGTTAACGTAATGGATGCCTATGTTCTCGGGGCCTTGCCTCCATACAGCATGCTGCTGGGCGGAAAAATGGTGGCCTGCTTGGTCAGATCACGGGAACTTTACGACGACTTCGCGCAAAGATACGGTGCAACTGCAGGCATTATTTCACGTAAGGAGAAAAAGGCCCGGCTCCTTGCCATAACAACTTCATCTTCCATGGGCCGTTCATCCGTTTACAATAGGCTCAGACTGGACGGCGAGGAGTATTTCAGCTCGGTAGGTTACACGGACGGATGGGGGCATTTCCACATTCCCGACAATCTGTTTGCCGAACTTCGCGATTATCTGCGCGAAATAAAACACCCCTACGCGGATATGTACCGCTTCGGCGATGGTCCGAACTGGCGGCTGCGAGCGACTCGGGCCGCTTTGAGCGCGCTGGGTTTCAGAAACTCGCTGCTTCGCCACGGAATCAAACGGGAAGTCTTTTTCTGTACAATGGCTTCCAACGCGGTAGAACTTCTTCGTACTGGAAAGGGCAGCCCCGATATTTCATCGCTTCTCAGCAGTCGCGAGGTGGCACGGAAAGCGGTTGAACGCTGGGTGATTCCCCGTTCCGAGCGGCGTGATGATTACCGGCACTGGACGACTGAAAACTTGATCAGCCTTTTCGGCAAAGACAGCTGGTTCAGTCATCCCCGCCAAGCCCGGCTCGGCAATATGATGTGAGCCGCGAATCCCGGCAGGGGAGATAAGGACGGAATGATGTCTCTTGAAGAATATCAGGAACGGCTCGAGCGGCGTTTTGAATCCATTGCGCGTTTTCGCAAGGGATTGGGGTTTCCTGTTTTTGCTCTTGAGCACGGACTCGCCGAAGAGGAGATTAAAGAGATGTCATTCCTGCTTCGCCGGAGCATCGGACCACGGCCTTCCCTTTCTCCGCACTGGCTTCTCTGGGTGATTTACGCAACGGAGTTTGGATACTCTTACAAAGGGGACGAATACTGGCCATCCTTTGAAGATCATACCCCGGAGTGGAGATTTAACCGCAACGAGTTCGTTCTACTGTTTAACCGGTTCTGCGAGGAATATGACGGCGTAAAGCCGTCCGGAGTCTGGGCTGAGCACTTCAGAATCATCGCCTGGCCCATTACGCACGCTATCCTCCCAATATATCTTCAGAAGCAGTTTGCCCGCGCACTTTTTGATCTGCGTTTCAGTTTTGCCAGCATGGATATAGATGCGATTAATCCATCTGCGATCGGACGCATGCTTGCCGCCAATGTTCCCAACGCTTCTTCAAGGTTCAGGGAGTTTCTTCAGCAGGAAGAACTGACTGGGCGTATAGTCCTTGCCCTTTTTGACGAGGACCTTGACGAGAACCGGGAACCGATACATCCTCAGACCCTTGAGCGAATAGTAGCCGATCTGGAAAGTGTCCGTAACGCACGGGATTGGCTGAAGAATACGCGTCAAGTTGTTGCGGACAGATTCAGGGGCATCGGTCGGGGTCTGCGTCCGTCAGAACCTGGAAAAGGTGAAGGCCGGGCATTGCGGGAGCGAGTTCCTTTTGCCGTTCGCCCGAACATGGTTCTGGGTTACAGGGGTGAAAACAGGTGGTCGGTCTGGCTTGAGGTTCCTTCCTTCCGAAGTGTTGCATCCATAAGCGGGGATGTTCATTCTTTTCTGAAGAATACGCGCTGCCGTCTGAACGGTGCCAGCGACTTAAAACCCGCTGGCTGGCTTTTGTCGGGTAATAGAAAGGGGGTGCTCAAATCTTGGCCGGACCTGCAGAAGCCGCTTATTATTTTCGAGCGTCCGAACGGAATAATTGAGAATATTCTCGAGGGAGATTGCCGTTGTGATCCCGGTCCGTTTTGGCTGTTCAAAATCGGCCGGGACGGCGTTGCACGTGAAATAAAACGCAAGGTTGTCCGTCCCGAATGCGACTACCTGTTTCTGAGTACGGAAGAACTGCCCGAACCTCATTCCTTCACGAGTTCCTGCGAGATCGATTGCGAGGGGGTGAAAGTAGTCCGTCTGATGATTCCGGCCGCGGTATCCGCTGAAGAGACCGAGTGGCTTCAGGAATGGGAACTGCAGGTGGCGCGCACTATCCGGGTCTGGCCGTCCGGTCTCCCCGGCCGCGACTGGGACGGCGAGGGCGGGGGTTCTTGGCTTACAACCGAGAATCCTTGTTTCGGTATCTTGGATGACCACGCTGTGGATGCCTACGAGTTTAACGTGAGCGGAGGCGAGTGGACGGTTATTGAAGCGGGAGAATTGGGTAGTCCCGTCTTTGTTAGAATAGAGCGGCTTCCTGCTGGCAGCTACACGCTGTCTGTAAGAGCGCGGCGGGACTCTTCCTTGGAAGCGGTTGCGGAGACCCCTGCCGCGGAGGGATTCGTTCAGCTTGATGTCAGGGAACCCGAACCGTGGATACCGGAAACTCCTTCGCGTTCGGGCATGAGCGTAAACCTTAGCCCGCACGATGCCGACCTTGATCTTTTCTGGAGAAATGAAGTCGAACTGTTGGTGACAGGTCCCGAAAGTCATTCTGTCGCCTTTACGGTTTCGCTTGAAGATAGTCATGGCAAAAGGATTTTTTCGAAGCGTGTAAACGGCCACTTCAGATTGCCGGTTTTGGCTGGTATGTGGAACGATAGGTTTGGCGGGTTTCTGGAGCAAGAGAAACTCGACTGGGAATATATGGAGGCGTCGGTCTGCCGACTGGAAATAGACGGAAAGGAACTCGGGAAGTACGTGCTGCGGTTTGAGCGCGACACGCTGCCGCTGCGCTGGGTCTTGAGCCGATATCGCGGCAAGACGACCATAAGACTGGTTGACGATACAGGGCTTGAGGAAACCGACCCCGAGATCAGTTTTTTCCCGATGGAGCGTCCGGTTGAGCCGCAATCCCTTACGTCTGGTGAGAGCGTCTGCGGAATTTCGGAACCGGGTGGAGGGCTTTTCATTGCCCGCAGGGGAGAACACTCCGACGCGGTAATTTTAAGTCCTGAGATAAAATCTGGAGATAAAATCCGGGATCTCAAGAAACTTGGAATAAAATCTGAATTTCCTGAATTTCAAAACGGCAACGGTAAGATGGCTGAAGCCCTGCGTCTGTACGAGTTCTGGCGGATGGCGCGTTCTTACGGTCCTCTTGCCGAATTCAGGCAGAAGAAAATATCAGGCTCTATTCTCGATGTTGTCTGTCTGGCGCTTTGCGGGAAAAGGTGGTCGAAATCGGAAACTGCTTTTCTGGATGCGAAGGACTCAGCGGATGCTCTCAACGGACTTGAGCGCTCCGTGCAGAAAAAAGGCAACCAGTTTGCCGCTGCGCTGAGTCACTACTGTAGCGAGAGAAAAGAGCAAGACTCCTCTTTGATTTCGCAAAAGTATGCCGCGATGGTGGCAAAATATCTTGCATGCAGGAACCGGGAACTGTGTGATTTCGCACTGGCGCTTGCGGGAGGGCCCGATCGGTTTCCAGGGGTGCTGGACCACCATCTAAACAAAAAGCTCGGAGAGATCAGAAAAAATCCGACGATTCTGCGCGGCGCACGTTTTGTCGCCGTCGTGCTTGGGTGGAAAACATGATTACGAAAGTGAAACCGGGAGATGTTCTGGGTGAATGCAGGCAGGTGTTGGGTTTGAAAGAAGACCCTCACGCGTCCGTTGACGATGTTTTGCTGGCTGCCCTTGCCCGCCGGGCCGCAGGAATCCACTGCCCGTGTTCCCGTTCCACGCTTCGGGCTTCGCTTCTTGAATGTCTTCAATTCCTTGTGTCTGATGAGGAACTGCCGCCCGAACGCATTGATTCGGTTATAGAAGACCTTATAGTCTTTGGAGATCTTCTGGAGCTTAACGATATTGCCGCGGAGGATCCTGAGGCAAAGGAAACCTGGGTGTTCGCGGCTTCCCCCGGATTCGTTCTGCGTCCGAGCGGAGACATTTTTCTTTTCGGCATCGTGCCCGATCAGGATGTTTTCCTGCCGAGGCATTTGGGGTCGCGCGTAAGGCATAAGGGCTTTACGCGAGTGATCACGCCCGAAGAGAATGAGGATTTGGTTGCGCAACTGAGCGAACAGGGACTGCGGCGGTTCTCGGAAGCCGAATGGCTGAAAAAACCTGAAAAAGAAACTCCGGAGAAAATGCTTTTGCGCTTCAAGCAAAAACTGAGGTCTCAGCCGCCAAGCGGGGATATTGAAAATCTTAAAATTCTTGACCCTGAAAAACCTGTCAACTACTACAACGAACGCTGGACTGCTCCGCGAGATCATACAGGTCAATTTGTTGCGCGACGGCCCCAAGAATTCGGTGCGCAGATATGGTGTTTAGTCGAGATGGATGCCGGCGGAGTCGTCAGGATTATTGATCTTCCAGTTGGAAAATCAGGCTGGCGGGGCTGTGACGAAGCTTGGCATCTGCAGATGGCGATTGACCGCCGCCGAGGCGAACCCCAGCTTTACCGGCGATGTCCAGATGCCAAAGGGGTGCGCCTGGATTTCTTTTCGCCGCTCCCGAAATGGTCCCAGCGACGCCTGGCGATTTTCGGTTCTCCGCTCCCGCGGCAAAAAAGTTTGATGTCTTATCTGCTTCCGCATTCGGAGGCCGAGACCGAGGAACGGTTCCTCAAAGAACACCTCTGGTTTTCCCTGTCGCCGGATTCGGACATGGGGTAATTCGCCGCAAGCGGAATTTGCGAGAACCATTGATTCACCGGTCAGACTTTAAAACTACCCGGCTGCGCTACGAAGTGGTTAGCGTTTCGGTTTTGTTGTAAACTGGTAGCAGGTTTTGACTTAATAAGGGAAGCCTACACGGCTTCGCAGTGTTTTGCGACGAACTGTTCCTCGAAGGTTTTGCCGATGCTGACTATACAGGAAAGTATTGAACAACTGCACAGTGCGCTTTGCGACTATATAGAGGCGACTTACCATATCAGCGCTCCATCTTTGATCAGGCAGAGAAAGGAACTTTTGAGCCGCCCCGGAGTCATTTCCCAGATCCCTTACCTCGAATCGACTCCGCGCTACGTGACGGGCGGGAGCTTCAATCTGATGAAAGGGTTGCCCGAGGCCGCCCTTGAAGCTTATATGTCAGTTTCCGAAGCCGATGGAGAGTTACCGCGGCTGGTTTACGACCCTCCCTACAAACATCAGTCGGATGCCGTCTGCGTCACCCTTGTTGATGGCGGAAATATTGTTATCATGACCGGAACAGGTTCGGGAAAAACGGAAGCTTTCCTTCTGCCCATCCTGGGTAAACTTGCCTGCGAAGCAAAAAACCGTCCTGCCTCATTTGAGTATTCGGCGATGCGGACGCTCATTCTTTATCCGATGAACGCGTTGGTTAACGACCAGCTTGGCCGACTGCGGGCACTGCTGGGCGATCCCAGGCTGGTCGATCTGTTCAAGAACTGGGCGGGTCGTCCGCCGCGATTCGCACGCTACACGAGCAGGACACCTTATGCGGGAGTGCGGACACCCGAAAAGGATTCCGCAAAGCTCAGAATGTTCAATGATTTCTTTGCCGACATCCAGCGTTGCGCCGAAACCGAAAACGGCGAGGATGGTGACGCTGCGCGACAATTGCTGAAAGATCTCAAGAAACGTGGCAAATGGCCGGCCAAACTCGATTTAGCTTCGTGGATAGGAAGAAAGGGCGCTCGGTGGAAAAACTCAGCAGGAGAGTTTCTTAGGGCTGTCACACTGCCGGACGATTCGGAACTGCTGACACGGCACGAGGTTCAGGAGTCTCCGCCCGATCTCCTGATAACTAACTATTCTATGCTTGAATACATGCTTATGCGACCGATTGAGAGACCTGTCTTCGACCGCACACGCGAATGGTTAAGTGCCAACCCCGAAGAAAAATTTCTCGTAGTTATGGACGAAGCACATCTTTACAGGGGTGCCCCAGGGGCCGAAGTCGGGCTGCTTCTTCGGCGCCTGCGGGACCGGCTAGATATTTCCGCGGACCGGTTTCAGGTCATTTGCTCCACTGCGAGTTTCAGCGACAGTAGTTACGCCCCGAGTTTCGGTGCCCAGCTTTCAGGAGTGCCTGCCGAAACCTTCACCCCGATTTCGGGTTCTCTGGATCTGAGTTCGGGGGCGGGTCCCGGAACGGACAACGACGCCCGTATCTTGGCTTCCATCGATTTACAGAAATATTACGCGGCCGAGACCGATTCCGAGCGCATTAATGTCGTGAGAGCTTTGCTGGATTACCGGGGGGTCGGCAGCGATTGCCAACCGGAAGTTGCTCTGTACCGGGCCCTGAAGGAGTTTGCACCGATGGGACTACTGGTTAATCTCACTATGAAGGAAGCATTGCCAGTTTCGCGACTCGCCACAAAAGTTTTCCCCGATTCATCGCCTAGAACAGCGGATGAGGCTCTTACGGTTCTTCTGGCTCTCGGCAGTATGGCGCGTGCTGGTCCTGAGTCGCCGGGACTTCTACCCTGTCGCATTCACAACTTTTTCAGGGGGCTTCCAGGGCTCTGGGTTTGCATGGACCCCGATTGCGGAGAACTCCAGGAAGAACTGAAAGACGGAATCTGCGGTCGCATGTACGGACAGCCGCGCGAACTCTGCGGTTGCGGGGGGAGAGTGCTGGAATTCTTTACGTGCAGAAACTGTGGAACAGCATACGCCAGGGCGTACACGGACGATGTTGACACCCCCTCGGCACTTTGGTCGGAACCCGGGCATCGGTTGCGGATGCAGGATGGGGAAACGCACTCTCTTTTGCCTCTGGATATACTGCTTGAGCCCCCTGTTCTTGAAGATCTGGCCGAACCGGCCGACTATGATATCGAAACTGGCCGCCTGAACCCGCAGACACTTGGTTCGCGTATGCGCACCGTTCATATTGCGGGGGACCGGGTATCGGTTTCCACGAATGAGGATGACGAATCAGAGGATGGATTGTCCGCTCGCGGACAGTTCAGGCCATGCGCGGTTTGCGGCACCGCAGCGGCTTTTAACCGCTCCTCAGTTCAGAACCACCAGACCAGCGGGGATCAGCCATTTCAGGTCTTGGTGTCGCGCCAGGTAGAAATTCAGCCCCCGGCACCCGTCAAGTCAACTCGCTTCGCGCCTCTTCAGGGACGCAAGGTTCTGGTGTTCTCCGATTCAAGACAGGTTGCCGCCCGCTTGGCCCCGAACCTGCAGATGTATTCCCTCCGGGATTCCCTGCGCGTGCTGATAGCGTGGGGCTATCACAGGCTTCAGGAAGTGGCCGGACTGGACAGAAAGCTCAGTCTTGAGGATCTGTATTTTTCGGTGCTGCTTGCGTCGAACGAGCTGAATGTGCGCCTGCGTCCGGAAACAGGAGAGGGAGAAAGCTTCGATGCGGAACTGAAGATCGAAAAAGCGGCCGCCGCCGGGGAAACGGAGGCTGACTCGGGGCTTGAAGACCTGTACATGGAGTTTCTCCACGAACGTCCGCCGGAATCCTTGCTAGGAAGCATCGTCACGGCCGTGGGGGATCGTTTTCTGGGACTCGAACCCCTTGCCCTGGCTTCAATCGGGGAACGGAGAAGACACACAAAGGATCTGGAACAACTGCCGGCGATTCCCGGAGTTGCCGAAACCCCCGAAGCCAAGGTAGGCCTCGCGCGGGCATGGCTTCGCTGCTGGAGGAACCACGGTTTCTGGTTGAATTCAATGCCCGTTGCATGGTGGAGGCGTCCACGCGCGGAGGGCGTGAATGTCAGGGGGCACAGAAGCGGAAATTTCAGCGCTATGAGCAGGATAATAGAAGCTCCAGATGCCCAGAGGGTTTTCCGCAACCAGTGGGTTCCTCGTCTGCTGGAACTGTTTACGGAGCACCCCGGCGGCGGGAATGAAAGGAGGCTTGTCGGCAGAGAACTGTCTCTTGTTTTTGAAGGCCGGTGGGTTCGCTGTAAAAGATGCAAATCTGTTCACCGCCCCGTGCCGGGCTTTTCGGGATGTCTTGATTGCGATACTCCGTCTCTGGAACACCTGGACCCCGATTCAGATGGTGCTTTTCTGGCGCGCAAGGGGTTTTACCGCAGGCCCGTGATGGCGGCCCTTGGCAAGCCGCCTTGCAGTCCGATGGCACTGATTGCCGCCGAACACACCGCACAGCTAAATGCTCCCCAGAGCGAGGATGTGTTTTCTAAGGCCGAGGAAAACGAGCTTTTTTTTCAGGACATTGATCTGGGTGACTGGGCTGAGCGCTCGACAGCTATTGATGTACTTTCGAGCACGACCACGATGGAAGTCGGTATCGACATTGGATCGCTGCTTGGCGTGTCCTTGAGGAATATGCCTCCGGCAAGGGCTAACTATCAGCAGCGGGCCGGGCGTGCGGGCCGCCGCGGGAACGCTGTTGCCACGGTGGTGGCTTTCGGCAGTGCCGACAGTCACGACGAACATTATTTTTCCGAACCGGATTCAATAATTCGCGGGGAGGTTGTCGATCCTCGTCTTACTCTTGATAATCTTGAGATAGCCCGCCGCCACATCAGGGCCTTTGTTCTGCAGAATTACCATCAGGACCGTATTCCGGGAGTTGATGCGGACAGGCGAAGCAACCTGTTTTCCGTTCTCGGCACGGTTTCCGACTTTTGTTCCGAGGAATCGGTGCTGAACCGTGAAGATTTCAAGCTCTGGATTAATCAGAACGAAGCGCAACTGCGCCAGCGGGTGTTATCATGGATACCTGAAGAGCTTTCACCGGATAACCGAAAGATGCTTCTTTCGGAAATGGGGAAGGATTGTCTGGGTGCGCTTGATGATGCGATACGGTTTGACGCGGAGGGAGAAAGTGAGTCTGGTGAAAATGCTACGGATATGGGGTCTGATGATGGCGCGGAAGATGGCGGGGAGTCCCAAGCTCAGACTTTGAATGTGGAGAACCTTCTGGATCGGCTTCTTTATTGCGGCAAACTTCCCCGCTACGCTTTTCCGACGGATGTGGCGACGTTTCATGTTTTTGACCGAGACAGATCTTCTGGGTTCCGCCCGGTCACGCGCTTCGCCCCGTCCCAGGGTCTTCCGGTTGCCTTGAGTCAGTACGCACCGGGGAAACAAGTCTGGATATCCGGCAAGTGCTACACGTCAGGAGCGATTTATTCCGTTATGCCGGGTGAATTGTACGGCGCATGGAATGCAAAGCGTATTTACATGGAGTGTGATATCTGCGGATTTGCCAGAACTTTCAAGCTGAGCGAGGCGAACCGAGGCGATGTGCGGAATTGCGAGGCCTGCGGAGGAACGGGAACGCTTGGCCCCGGACGCTACTGGCTCCGTCCGCCGGGTTTCGCTCACCCCGTTGACGTAATGGAAGTCACGTCGCCCGATGATATGCCGGAGACCAGCTACGCTACTCGGGCCAAGCTTACGATGAGTACGCCAGATGAAAAAAAAGACTGGACTCAAGTTAATGAAAATATTCGAATTTTGAAGGTGCGAGAACACCTACTTGTTTCGAACTCAGGGCCTGGGAATGAAGGTTATACCTACTGCACGAAATGCGGACGTATAGAACCTGATTTTTCCCTTGGTTCTGTGCTCAGGGGGGATGGGCATCGCAAACCCTATCCCACGCGTGACGGTGAAGAGATTTGTGATGGAGGCGGAACTACCAGACACATGGTTCTTGGAACGGATTTTATCACGGACATTGCCCTTTTTTCGATGCGTGTCGCTCCACCGTTACTACTGACTCCCGGGGTACATCCAACGGTTGTTGCGTTAAGAACCGCAAGCGAAGCTCTGGCGGTCGCCGCATGTCAAATGCTTGAGGTTGAAGGTGATGAACTAATGGCTTCATTCCGTCCCGCTTTAACCCCCGGCGGAATAATGGGGATTGAAGCGGAAATTTTTCTTTATGATGTTCTGCCTGGAGGAGCAGGATTTGCCGGGCAACTCGTCAACCGCGGCCACGAACTTTTTAATCGTGCTCTTGAACTGCTTAAGAACTGTCCTGAAAACTGCGACGCTTCATGCTACAGATGTCTTAGGAGTTTTAAAAACAAATTTGAGCACGGTCTCCTAGATCGTCATGTAGGTGCGGAACTGCTAGAATATCTGGTAAGCGGTGAACATCGGGAGTTTAACAAGGAGAGGATTCGGACGTCAACAGCACTTTTGGGCAGTGATCTCATGAGGCAAACTTCCTGCATAAAACATGTTAGATTTGAGGCTTCGATAGACACAAATTCGGGAAATCTGAGGGTTCCAATCCTCATCACGACGACCGATGAACGGGAGTTTGTTGTAGCACTTTCCAGCCCGCTGGTGGATGACCGGCCCGCTGACCACACACTTACCGAATTTTATGCTGGAGAAGGTGGAGTTACTTTTATCTTGGAAAATGAACTGCTAGTTCGGAGCAACCTTCCTGCAACAACGCAAAAAGTTCTGGAAGAAATGCAGGAATCCTGAAGTTCTTCTCTACTTAGGAGCGACTCAACCATTTCTGGAAACTTTCCTTCATCATTTATTACGCACATTTTCTTCTCCAAACGCCTAGGCCGCAAGGGTGAAACTTAATATAATTCCTAAAGTTGTATAGAAATCGGTGGCATCAAAATAATGCTTGAGCGAGTTAACAAATGAATGCCGGGCTTCAGGGAAAAGTCACTGTCCCTGCTCCCTCTGGTTTTTTAAACGTAAAAAACGAATCGGGAATGCCGAGGTTAACTTCTGCCGTACCCAGTTCTATAATGGTCGTGTTTCCGAATACATCGCCGATTATGATTTTTCTCAGCGCATAGGTCTTGGGATCGACTGCTATCGTTACCTGCTTTGACTGCTCCTGGTTTTTCTGTTTCAAGTCAAGAAGGATGTTTCCCTGTTCATCCGTGCTTCCGGCGCCTAGGCGGACATCGAAAAGACGGTCAAGATCCTCCAGTATGGAAATGACTGTATAGGAGCCGATGGAGCCTGTCCAAACGCTGTCAAATTCCGTTTCAGCAACCTGGTTTTCCTGGCTGTCGAAGTACCAGACCTTTTTTCCGTCAGAGACTATCGTATCTTTCCACGGTTCTTCGTACTGCCATTTCATCATCGCCGGTTTCTTGAACCATACTTTTCCCGAGGATAAGATTTTCTCCTCGAGGTCTTTTATCCGGGTTTCCTGTGTAAAAGGCGATCTAAGGTCGTTTATCGATGCGTATTTTTTCTGGATGTTGCTTACAACAGTGGTCGGGTCTTGGGTCCTCGCCGGGTGGGTGGTAAAGAGAATGGATACGGCGAGAAGTGCCGCCGCAAGCGGGATTTTCTTCAATCCGAACTTCCCCTGTCTGCCTTAATCATGTCTACATAGACTTCTCTAGGCTTCCCGGCCGCCCCTTGGGGGCCTATAAGGCCTTCTTTTTCCATCACTTCAACGATCCTTGCCGCGCGGTTATACCCTATTTTTAACCTTCTCTGGATCATCGAGATGGATGCCTGCCCGGTTTCCGCTATGATTCCCAAGGCGGTTTCGTAAAGTTCGTCTTTCTCGTCTTCGCTAATCCCCGAGCTTTCATCGTCTGAGTCGTCTTTGGTTATTTCTTCTATGTAGACCGGGTTTGCCTGGGATCTCAGAAAATCCGTTACCCGTTTTCTTTCGTCATCGGATATCAGGGCGCCCTGAAGTCTCAGGAGGTTGGCTCCCCCGGATGTGAGAAAAAGCATGTCGCCCTTTCCGAGCAGGGTCTCCGCTCCGCCCGTGTCAAGAATGATTCTTGAATCCACTTTTGAGGACACGAGGAAGGATATGCGTGCCGGGAAGTTAGCCTTTATGAGTCCGGCCACCACATCCGCCGAGGGACGCTGGGTGGAGACTATTATATGGATTCCCGCCGCCCTGGCCTTCTGCGCAAGCCTTATTATCGAATCCTTGACGTCTGTCGGGGAAACCATCATCAGGTCGGCAAGCTCATCTATGATAACCACTATGTAAGGAAGCCACCTGAGCTGTTTTTCCTCGATCTCAAGTGTCTCAAGCTTCCTGTTGTAGCTGTCTATGTCTCTTACACCTTCTTCGGAGAGCATGCTGTATCTGGAATCCATTTCCGAAACCAGCCACCTGAGGGCGGCCACGGCTTTTTTCGATTCGGTGACCACAGGGTGCAGCAGGTGGGGAATATCTTCGTATATCGAGAGTTCAAGCATCTTCGGGTCTATCATTATGAGCTTGAGTTCATAGGGGGTGGCCCTGTAGAGCAGGCTTGTGATCGCGGCGTTTAGAAGCACGCTTTTCCCCGAGCCGGTTGTTCCGGCGATCATGAGATGCGGGGCGGTCTGAAGATCCATGTAGCGAGGTTTTCCGGATATGTCTTTCCCGAGGGCGATTGTAAGCATTGATTTTTGCGCCATGAATGAACTGCTCTCGAAAAGTTCCCGCAGCACCACGATTTCCCTGCTTTCGTTCGGTACCTCTATTCCCACCACGTCTTTTCCCGGTATGGGAGCTATTATTCTTATGCTGAGAGCCTTAAGACCCATTGCAAGATCACCTTCGAGGGATGATATTCTGTTTATTTTTATCCCCGGTGCGGGCTTGTACTCGAACATGGTAATAACCGGGCCGGGCCGGATCTCCATGACTTTTCCGGTTACTCCGAAATCCGCGAGCTTTTCCTCGATCAGGGTGGCCTTGTGGTACATGGCTTCTTTGTCTATCTCTACTGATGTATCGATTTTCGGGTCAAGCAGATCAATGGGAGGCAAGGAGAAGTCAAGCCATCTGGTCTCCGGTTCGGGGGGCTCCGCCTCGGCTTTTTCTTCGGGCTGGGGAGGGGCAAACACTATCTGCGGTTCCGTGTCGGTTTTTCCGTCGGGTTCCTGCTTCTGCGCTACGGGAGGGGCTTTTGCCGCGCTAGGGGTTGCCTTCGGTGTGTCTTGCTTTTTTTCCCCTCGAGTGCCCCTTCGTGCGGCGGTGCGTCTTAGCGCACCTATCGGCGCCAGGATTATTTTTAACGCGCCTGAGAAGATCAGGCGGATGATTCCCACTATGCGGGCAAGCTTGGTTTCCGTTGTTATTATCACGGAGAGGGATATGACGATTATGGCGATAATGTACGTTCCCAGGGTTCCCAGGATGTTCTGTGCGAATTCCCGGGAGATCGCAAGACCCAGCCATCCGCCGGCCGGCGAGTAACCTAAAAGGGAACTTTTTCCGTAAACGAGCCCGAGCAGGGTGGTCGAGGACAGAAGGAAGATAATGGTGGAGAAGAGCTTCCAGTATATCTTCCCGGCGGGCTGCTTCCTCAGGATCACGTATGACGCATAGAACATCAATACGGGGAACACGAAGGAGAGCGTGCCGAAGGAACTTCCAAGGGAGTCTGAGACGTAAAGTCCCGCGTTCCCCATCGCGCCTTTCGCGTCGATTTCAAGCAGGTTGCTGAAGACCAGAAGACTTACGAAGATGAATACGCCGAGGGCGAAGAAAAAAACCGCCATCACATCTATGAATACGCCTTGAGTGTCCTTGCTTTTCTCCATTTCCTAGATTCTGAAATAAAAACCCTCCGCGCTCAGGCGAAAGGGAAGATCCCCGCCACCTAGAAGGTGATTACCGCGAGAAGCGTGTTTGAGGCCTGAGCCGCCAGATCCCATGACAACAAAGGAAATATACCGAAAAAAATCGTGGCTGCGGTGAGCACGGCGATTGTGGCTCCCGAAAGCGGCTTGTTTGCGCTTGCCCCGTAGCTGTCCTCCTTCATAAATGCGTAGACCAGCACCTTGAGGTAGTAGTACGCAGAGATTACGCTTGTTATTATTCCTATCACTGCAAGCGGTGTCAGATTAGCGTCAACCGCGGCTAAAAACACCCTGTACTTCCCGAAAAACCCTATGGTCGGCGGGATTCCCGCAAGCGAGAACATAAATACCCCGAGTGCGAGTGACGCCGCAGGTTTTCTGCTCCAGAGTCCCGATATCCTCTCGAAGGTGTCGCAGTCGTTTTCTTCCCTGCTTACGTAGGCGAGGATGCCGAAAGCCCCGAGATTCATGAAAGTATAGGCGAAAAGATAGTAAAGAACGCTTCCGCTTCCGACCGAAGAGTCAGAGAGAACGGCCGCCACTCCAACAAGGGCGTATCCGGCGTGAGCCACGCTTGAGTAGGCCAGCATCCTTTTTATGCTCTTCTGGTATATGGCCGCTATGTTTCCCACTATCATGGTCAGCACCGCCGCGATCTGTATCGCGGTCGTCATGTAGTTCTCAAACGCCGGACCGAAGTCAAGGAATATTCTCAGCAGCAGCAGGAAAGCCGCCGCTTTTACCGCCACGGACATGTATCCCGTAACGGTGAGAGGAGCGCCGTCGTAGATGTCGGGTACCCACTGGTGAAGCGGCACCGCTCCTATCTTGAAGATAACTCCTGCCGCCACGAAAACGGCTCCGCAGACGTACATCGGCAGATTCGCGGGACCCCTCAGAATTTCGTCCAGGAAGGTGGAGCCTGTAGCCCCGTAGAGAAGGGCGATTCCGAAAAGCAGTACGGCGGAAGAGAATCCCCCCAGAACAAGATACTTTACGCCCGATTCCGTTGAGTCAAGAGACCTGCTTTTGAACCCGGAGAGTATGTAGATGGCGATTGACATGATTTCGAATCCCACGAAAAGCGTCATGAGTTCAACCGATGAGGCGAGAACCATCATCCCGCTCGTGCAGAACAGCACGAGGGCGTAGAACTCCTCAAGCCATTGCGTCCGGCTCTCTAGGTGGTCCTTTGAAAAAAGAATCGTCGCAAGGGCGGCCATGAGAAAAAGGGAGTTGAAATAGGCGGAAAAAGAATCTATCACAATCGCGCCGGAAAACGCGGAACCCGTACCGGAGAACCTTGAGAAGTTAAGGATGAACGAGGCTACGGTACCCAGAACCGCGAGAAGAAAAAGCGATTCCTTCCATTTCTTTTTCAAAATCGGGGCGCAGATAAGTATGAGAAGCCCGGCGAGTATAAGTATGCACTCGGGAAGGATGACCAGCGTGCTTTCAAGTAGGGTTTGGATATTCATGGCTGCGTCTCTTCCGGCATCTACAATTTTTTCCGGGCCTTAGTAGTCTTTTTATTGCTTCAATCGGAGTCTTCAACCACTTCGAACTTTTTTTCCTCGAACTGGAAGTTCTGCTCGTCGATGTACCATATTCTTGCATCGGCAAGCTTTGCGCAGTTTACCGAGAAGATTATATACGCCCATCCGGGCGATGCCACCTGTCTGTCCGTTTCCGAAGGGACTGAAGGGTGATCCGGATGCGAGTGATATATGCCGAGGATCTCGAGACCGTTTTCCCTTGCCCACGAATCGGCTTCTATGTAAGAACGCGGGTCAAGCTCGAAACGGTCTTTTAACCGTCCGCTGTCAATGCTGCCTGTTTCCTTAAACGCCGTTTCTGATTCGTCGTCGGCGACCAGATTGGCGCACTTGCGAAAGTGAGTCACGGTGTCTCCCTTCCCGATCATCACGCCGCACACCTCGTAAGGGTAACCGGATTCAGCGTCTTGTGTCATGCCCAGATAAGCCGATTTAAGAATCTTTACCACCAGAGTTCCTCGCTCAGGTATCTTCTGCCCGAGTCGGGAAGAATCGTTACCAACACTCCCTCTTTCAGTCTTTTCGCGTACTCAAGCGTCACGCAAACCGCCGCTCCGCCCGAGTGACCGACAAATATCCCTTCTGTATCCATCAGCCGCTCCATCATCTCATACGCCTTCTCGGTCGAGACGAAGACGACTTCGTCGGCCGCATCCTCGTCGTATATGCCGGGAACTATTGAAGTGGGCATATGTTTCATACCCTCGAGTCCGTGAAGACTTTCTTCGGGCTGGATCGCGACCGTCCTTATTTCCGGGTTGTACTCCTTGAGTTTTTTTGCGGTTCCCATAAAGGTTCCCGATGTGCCGAGTCCGGCTAGGAAATGGGTCGCGGCCCCCTTTGTCTGCTCCCAGATCTCTGGAGCGGTAGTTTCGTAGTGGGCGAGGGCATTGTTGATGTTGTTGTACTGGTCCGGCATGAAATACCTGTCAGGATTATCCGCTTTTAGCTTGTGCGCCATTCTTATAGCCCCGTCGGAACCCTCAAGAGGGTTTGAGAAGATTATTTTTGCTCCGTATGCTTCGATCGCTTTCTTTCTCTCGGTGTTTACGTTCTCCGGCGTTACGATTTCTACCTCGTACCCAAGCGCTGCCCCCAGCATCGCGTATGCGATCGCGGTGTTCCCCGAAGAGGAGTCCATGATGACCTTGTCTTTTGTGAGTTCGCCTGAGCGTATGGCTTCCAGGATCATTTTGCGGGCGGGGCGGTCTTTTACCGAACCTCCGGGGTTAAACCACTCGGCCTTCGCGTAAATACGGATCCCCGGGGGGCATTCTTTTGCTATTTCGGAAAGTTCCAAAAGGGGGGTGTTGCCTATAAGGTCAACCACCGATTCGACTCTTGAACCTCTGGCAGTGGAGGCTCCGGCTCCGGGTCTATGCATTAGCAGCGCTCGATGATTACCTTGTGGTAGCGGCCTTCTTCCTTCTCTATGGCCAGAACCTTGTGGCCGTCCTGTTCCACGCTTCTTGGGAGGTTGGAAAGGGGCTCTCCCTCGCAGAGCTTGACTTCAAGGATCTCACCCGGATCCATCTTCTCAAGCTTAAGCTTGGTCTTGACAAACGTCATCGGACAGATGTAGTCCGTTATATCTATTCTTTCGTTGCTCTGCGTGTCGTCCATGTTAAAAACCTCGCGCGCTCATTTCCCCGTTAAGACTAACACAGTCCGCGTTTTACTCAAACCGCGCTGCGGAAGCTTCCGTATATCCGCCCCGCTTCAGCTTGACTCCGCCCGCACGGCCGCTGAAAGGATTTCGGGATTTCGTTAACGGCTCGCGGGGTAATACGCTAGTTCCATTGGTTCGGCGGCTGCTCTGAGACGCTTATCGAGTGTAAGAATTCGAGTCGGAGGCTCAAGGGTCGCGGAGGCCAGCAGGTGAGCGTCGATGTAGCCTATACCCAGCCCGGCCAACCGATTCTGGTCAATGAAATACAGTACTAAGGGGTCGTCCGTTACGGGAAGGGCGGGCAGTCTATGGAGCATTGAGAGGACTTCTCCGCGGTTCGTAAAATTGCCGCAGGCGATCTCGCCTATGACAAATGGATGGATAAGCACTTCATTGGCGGCGAGCAACTCTTCGACCACTTCAGTTCTACCTCTCAAGTGCTCGATCCACGCCGAAGTGTCAATCAGAATCATAATCAAAACGGCGCCGTGGGATGGGACGAAGCCCGGGCTCGCTGCCTTTCAGTCTGGCAAGTCGCCGTGCGCTTTCCCTCTGCAAAAGCGCCCTGAGCGCTTCCCGAAGGAGCTTGCTGTTTGACGTTATGTTCGTTATCTCCCGCGCCTGAGCCAGCAGTTCATCGTCTAAGTTTACCGTTGTTCTCATTTTTAACGCTCCATTTTTTTGCTGAACAGTTAAACGACTCATCTAAAACATACATCAACTGATGTCAGAAAGCAAGTCTTCTGGAAAGTCATGTTTGCGACTTTATCCAGGACGAGATGCTTTCGAACATCCTCCTGCCGTCCTCAGATCCAAGCAAACTCTCGACGGCGCGCTCGGGATGAGGCATCATTCCCAGCACGTTTCCTTGACTGTTGGCAATTCCGGCTATATTGTCCTCGGCGCCGCTTGGATTGGCCTGGGCAGTCAGCTCTCCATCCTTCCCGCAGTAGCGCAGAACTATTCTCCGTTCCTCGAAGCCGTCCCCGCCCGGGGGCAGCACGAAGTTGCCTTGGGCGTTTGCGACCGGGAGTCTCAGCATTTCTCCCTTGCGCAAAAGGCAGGTAAAAGGGGTGTCGGTATCCTCAATTCTTACGTTTGTCCATCTGCAGACGAATTTAAGTGAGGAATTGTGTATGAACGCTCCGGGAAGAAGCCCAGATTCAACCAGAATCTGAAACCCGTTGCATATCCCTATTACGGGAACTCCGCTTGCGGCAAGTTCCCTGAGAGGACTTACCACCGGAGAGAACTGCGATATGGCGCCCGCGCGAAGGTAATCCCCGTAGGAGAATCCTCCCGGTATCACGACGCAGTCGATTCCCGCAAGGGAAGTTTCCTCGTGCCATACCATATCACAGGGCTGTCCCAGAATTTTTCTTATGGCGTGGTAGCAGTCGTGGTCGCAGTTGGAACCCGGAAAGAGGAGAACTCCGAAATTTGGCATCTTACTTCTCCGTTATCTCTACAGAAGAATCTTCAATTACAGGATTGGAGAGGAGTTTCCGGCACATTTCATCCGCTTTGCGACCTACTTCATCGGCGGACTCTCCTTCCATGGTGAGTTCCACGATCTTTCCTACCCTTGCGTCGGAAACCCCGCTGAAACCCAGACCACTGAGCGCGTTTAGCACTGCTTTGCCCTGGGGGTCGAGCACCACGGGCTTAAGCTTGACCTCTATTTTTACCGAAAACTGCTTCATCTATGGTTTCCTTGCTCCGGAGCGACTTCCGCGGGATATTACCCGCGCGAGAGGAGTATGCCAACAATTCTCTCAAGCTCCTCGGGAGAATAGTACTCTATCTCTATTTTCCCCTTTGTCTTGTTGTGGCTTATTCTTACTTTGGTCGAGAATTTCCCGGAAAGCTCTTCGGTGAGCTCCTTGGTGAAAATATCCTCTTTCACTTTCCCCGAAGTGAACTCGGAGGGTGGCTGAGCGCTTCTGTTTTTCTTTTTTACAAGCGCTTCGGTTCCCCTTACCGTAAGATCCTTTCTCAGCACTTCGTCGAGAAGGGAATCCATCTGCTCGGGTGCGGAAGCGGCGAGAAGAGCCCTTGCGTGTCCCACGGTTATTGCGCCCGAGATCAGGGCTTTTTTTGCTTTTTCAGAAAGCTTGAGGAGTCTCAGCTGGTTCGTGATGACAGAGCGGTTTTTTCCCGTTTTCTTTGCTATCTCCTCGTGGGTAAGCTCGAAGCGCTCCGCGAGTTTCTCATAAGCCTCGGCCTCTTCAATTGGATTTAAGTCCTCTCTTTGTATGTTTTCTATTAACGTGAGTTCCGCTACGTCCTGATCAGTCGCAGTCCTTATTACCACGGGCAGTTTGTCCAGCTTTGCTATTTTTGCCGCTCTCCACCTGCGCTCTCCGGCCACTATTTCGAAACCGCCGTCCCCTCTTCTCACGATAAGCGGCTGTATGACTCCGTTTTCCTTTATTGACTCCGCGAGTTCCTCGAGAGCGCTTTGTTCGAACTGTTTTCTCGGCTGCGAAGCGTTTGGCTTCAGCAGGTCCGTACTTACCATCTGATACCCTCCCGATTTCGCTTCTAGGTTCTTGGGTATAAGCGAATCAAGTCCCCTTCCCAGACTCCGTCTTTTCACGTCAGTTAACCTCCGCTCTGCTTATTATCTCATTTGCGAGTTTCATATAGTTTTGTGCTCCGCTCGACTTTATTTCGTAAAGCAGAAGCGGTTTTCCGTAGCTTGGCGCTTCGGCTAGCTTCACGTTTCTGCTTATCACGGTGTCAAAGGTTTTTTCGCCGAAGTGGTTTCTTACCTCCTCGGCCACCGAGTGACATATGTTGTTTCGGGAGTCGAACATAGTCAGAAGATAACCTTCCACTTCAAGAGAGGGGTTCAGCCTCTGCTTCACTAGGGATACGGTGGTCTGCAGCTGGCCTATTCCTTCAAGCGCGTAGTATTCGCACTGAACCGGTATCAGCACCCGGTCGGCCGCGGCAAGCGCGTTTATGGTGAGCAGGCTGAGTGACGGCGGAGCGTCTATGAATATGTAGTCATATTCTTCCCTTATCTCGTCAATAACCTTTTTCAGGCGGTATTCCCTGTTCTCCGTCTCTATAAGATGCACTTCGGCCCCGGTGAGTTCGTGGTTCGCAGGACACAAGTGCAGGTAGCCGTTTAGAAGATCCGGATGGATATCGATTGAGGTGTCCTCAAGCGCTACTTCTCCCAGTATTACGCTGCAGATGTTTTTCGAATTGATCGATTCTTTGTCAACGCCGAGCCCCCCGGTTGCGTTCCCCTGCGAGTCAAGATCTATTAGAAGCGTGCGGCGGTTTGCCGCCGCCAGAGAAGCCGAAAGGTTAACCGCGGTTGTGGTTTTGCCGACTCCCCCTTTCTGATTTACCACGCATATTACTTTTGACATTTGGTAACAAAAGAATGATAAACTTGCGGGTGTTATCAGTCAAATGAATCTTGTCCAGGAACTGCGCCCGCGCGGACGGTTCCCGGAGGGTTAGTCTTGTTAAACAGGATAAGCGTTGTCTTTTCGACCTTTTTCGGGGTGGGATATGTGCCTGGAGCCCCCGGAACGGCTGGGACTCTCGGGGCGGTCGGGGTCGTGTACCTGCTCAGTTTTGCGGGCGGGACGGTCCTCTACTCGGTATTCACTCTGGGACTGATTATCATCTCTTTTGTGGCCGCCGGCCGTTGCGTGTCGATTTTTAAAAGAGAAGATCCCCCTGAGGTTGTGATTGACGAAGTATGCGGATTTTTGGTCTGTATGCTTTTTGTCCCACTGAATCCTGTTAACCTCGCGCTCGGCTTTTTTCTCTTCAGGTTTTTCGATATCGCAAAGCCCTTTCCGATAAGAAAAGTCGAGGGACTCCCGGGGGGCTACGGTATCGTGATGGATGACGTTTTGGCCGGAGTGTACGGGAATCTGTGTCTTCAGGCGGTTGTTTTTCTTTCCGGTTAGAATTACCCGGCAATGAGTGTTGAGGTAATAACGACCGGAAACGAGATAATGAGCGGTCTCACCCAGGACACAAATTTCAGCTGGGTCGCCGCGCAACTGTCCTCGTCGGGAATTGAGGTTAAATATCAGTGCGCGGTTGCAGATGACCTAGAGGATCTTCTCGCTTCTTTTAGGACAGCGTCAAAAAGAGCCAGGTTTGTCATAGTCTCCGGGGGACTTGGCCCCACCGGGGATGATCTAAGCGCGCTTGCTGCTTCGAAGTTCCTGGGAACTCCCCTTGTTTTCAATTCCGCGGTCTATGAAGACATAGTCAGAAAGCTTGAGAAGAGGGGAAGAAAGCCGAACACCCATCATGAAAAACAGGGCATGTTTCCCGAAAAAACGACGGTTATCGAAAATCCCGTCGGCACTGCTGCCGGTTTCAGCTTTCTTTGCGGTTCCTCCAAATTTTATTTTCTTCCGGGGGTTCCAAGGGAATTCAGGCGTATGTTCTCAGAGTATGTTTTCCCCGATATAACCAGTGCCGGGAAAAAAGGAAAAAGCCTGCGCGTGAGGGTGCTCAGGACATTCGGCCTTGGGGAATCCGAGGTAGCAGAAAGACTGGGAGATTTTTCTCCCGAAGGAGTGGATGTCGGATACAGGATCCGGTTGCCCGAGATTCACCTTCGGTTCATGGCTTCGGGCAATGACGGCGAGATGCTTGATTCGCTTCTGCGCGATGCCTGCGGGGAAGTGAAAGAAAGGCTGGAGGACTTTCTCTTTTCGCTAGAGGATGAGACCCTTGAGGAGGTGACTGCATCCTTACTGCTTGAAAAAGACCTGACCCTATCAATTGCAGAGTCCTGCACGGGAGGGCTTTGCTCGAGCCGCTTCACGGACATTGCGGGAAGTTCAGCCTATTTTCTGGGGGGAGCGGTGACTTACAGCAATGATTCCAAGGAAAAACTGCTCGGGGTAAGCGCCGAGAGCCTCCAGCGGTTCGGCGCGGTGAGCGGGGAGGTGGTTTCTGAGATGGCCCGCGGGGCAAGGGATCTTTTCGGAAGCGATATAGGACTTTCCATATCCGGGATTGCGGGTCCGGGAGGCGGAACCGCGGAGAAACCGGTGGGTACAGTGTGGTTCGGGTTCACTCACGTTTCATACGGAACTTTTTGCGAGAGACGGAATTTTACGGGCACGAGGGATGAGATAAAAAACTTTGCCGCTGCAACAGCGATCGATATGGTTAGAAAGTTCTGCCTCGATTATGTAGGATAGTAACCTTTAGAACCGCAAAAAACCAGAACGGAGATTAAAACTTAAATGAGCGATACCGACGAGAAAAACAAAAGCATAACCGTAGCCATAGACACTATAGAGAAGCAGTTCGGAAAGGGGTCCATAATGAGACTTGGCGAGGATGCTTCTCTCGCAGATATTCCGGTGATTACCTCGGGTTCCCTCGGACTTGACATAGCGCTTGGGGTCGGAGGTTTTCCCAGGGGAAGGATCGTAGAGGTTTTCGGTCCCGAGGCCTCGGGTAAGACCACAATAGCGCTTCACGCCATAGCAGAAGCGCAGAAGGCCGGCGGAATAACCGCTTTTGTCGACGCCGAGCACTCTCTTTCGACAAGCTACGCGGCGGCGCTCGGCATCAAGGTTGAGGATCTTCTCATCTCCCAGCCCGATTTCGGGGAACAGGCCCTTGAGATCATCGATACCCTGATAAGAAGCAACGCCGTTGACCTCATAGTGCTTGACTCGGTCGCGGCTCTTACCCCTCGTGCTGAGATCGAGGGAGAGATGGGGGACACTCACGTGGGTCTTCAGGCAAGACTGATGTCGCAGGCGCTTCGCAAGATAACGGCTAATGTGAGCCGCTCTAAAACCATAGTGATTTTCGTTAACCAGCTCCGCATGAAGATTGGGGTTCCGGCGTACATGAACCCGGAGACAACAACCGGGGGTAACGCGCTTCGGTTCTATTCATCGGTGAGAGTTGACATAAGGCGCATTGGGTCTCTTAAGGACGGCGATCGCATAGTGGGCAACAGGGTCAGGGCGAAACTTGTCAAGAACAAGGTCGCTCCGCCTTTTAGGGAAGCGGAATTCGAAGTGGTTTTCGGAAGGGGAATATCAAAACTCGGGGAGCTTGTAGATCTGGGAGCCAAGTTCAACGTGATAAAGAAGAGCGGAACTTGGTATTCCTATGAAGGGGAGAGGATAGGGCAGGGGAGAGAGAATTCCAAGAAGTTCCTCCACGAAAACCCGGAAATTCGCGAAAAAATAAGAAGCGAGATCATAAAAGCCTCGGGGATGGGTTCTTCTGGGGAAGCGGAGGAAGAGGAACCCGCGAAAAAATAGTTTCCGAAATGCCGAATCAACTGAATCTGAGCGCATAGCTGCCACTCTTTAGCGCCCCCTTGCTATATTTTTGGCAATACATTATGAAAATCCTTGGAATCGAAACCTCTACTTTTTCGGGAAGCGTGTCAATATCTGACGACGACGCGCTTCTTTGCGAATATGTCTTCAACACCGGTCCTAGGCACAATGAAGTTCTTATTCCCACGGTCGAGAGGCTTCTCTCGGATTGCGGGCTCGGGAAAGACGATCTGGACGCGGTCTGCGTGTCAACCGGACCGGGCTCCTTCACCTCGCTTCGAATAGGGGTGTCCACAGCGAAGGCGCTTTGCTATTCCCTGGGGACAGATATTGCGGGAGTTCCCTCGCTTGAGATTCTTGCCTCAAACGCGCTTTGGTCAGGAGATGACGTATGCGTCATGACCGATGCGGGCAGAGGGGAGGTCTTCTTTTCGTTTTATGACTCCGAGGGTGGAGAAATAACGGAGGCGGAAATCGCCACCCCGGAGTCTGTATGCTCCGGGACGAGGAGGAAAACCGTTTTTGTGGGCAGCGCGGCGGTTATCCACGCCGAACTTATACGGGAGATGCTGGGAGGGAACGCTTTATTTTTGCCCGCGAATATGAACACCCCCAGGGCGTCCGGTTGCGCGTTTCTGGGGAGAAAAAAGATTCTCTCGGGACAAAAGGATGATCCCTTCACCCTGACTCCCTTCTATCTTCGCCGCTCCGCGGCGGAACGCGGGGCGGAGTCGCAAAAAAAGGGGTAGGAATCTTTTTCACCAGCGGTCTTGAAGTTGCCCGCACGCGGTGATAGAGTAAGCGGGTGGGTTGTTGGTACTCCGCATTTTAAAAACAATCAGGGAGACATAATAAAATGGCCAAGATGCTCGGCGCACAGATGTTCTTTGAGACGCTTCTTCACCAAGGCATTGACGTGGTCTTCGGACTGCCGGGAGGTTACGTTCTCAAGGTCTACGACGTGATGACCGACTATACCGACAGGATAAACCATGTTCTCGTCAGGCATGAGCAGGGAGCTACGCACATGGCCGACGGGTACGCCAGGGCCTCGGGGAAACCGGGAGTGGTGCTTTGCACCTCGGGCCCGGCGGCGACCAACACCGTTACCGGCATAGCGACGGCGCAGATGGATTCGTCTCCCATAGTTATCTTTACGGGACAGGTTCCTACGCAGTACCTTGGAAGCGACGCGTTTCAGGAAGCAGACCATATCGGCATAACGAGACCCTGCACGAAACATAACTATCTTGTGCGGGAAACCCGGGATCTTCCGAGAGCGATGAAGGAGGCTTTCCACATAGCGGCCACCGGTAGGCCCAGCCCGGTTCTTGTTGATATGCCGAAGGACGTCCTCATAGGGGAAGACGAGTTTGTAGTCCCCAAGGACAGTGAAATAGATATCAGAGGTTACAAGCCCACCATGAAGGGAAACCCCTCGCAGATAAAAAGAGCTGTGGAGATGCTGGTTGCCTCAAAGCGTCCGGTTGTTTATTCCGGGGGAGGGGTTATCTGGTCCGGGGCTACGGAGGAACTGCTTGAGTTCTGCCATCGCCTCCAGATTCCGGTGGCTTCGACCCTTATGGGACTCGGAGGCTATCCGGCAAGCGACCCGCTTTTCATAAGCATGCTCGGGATGCACGGCTCCTACGCGGCCAATATGACCGTTACCGAATCGGATCTCGTTATCTCGATCGGCGGACGTTTTGACGACAGGGCCACGGGCGGAAACTTCGAGGAGTTTGCCCCCAACGCGGAAATTATCCACATAGACATAGACCCTTCCTCGATAGACAAGAACATAACGGTTGAGTGTCCGATAGTAGGGGACGCCAAGATCGTGCTGCGCCAGATACTTGACGCTCTTCCCGGAAAAATTGACCTCGAAGGAAGGGAATCTTGGCTCAATAGGATAAGGGACTGGGAGGAGAAACATCCGCTTACCTATTCCCAGGGAAGCGAGAAGATCCTCACGACCTACGCCATAGACACGCTTTACAAGCTTACGAAAGGAGATTCCATAATAGTTTCCGACGTGGGTCAGCATCAGATGTGGGTAGCCCAGTTCTACAAGTTCGAAAGACCCAGAACCCATCTTACTTCGGGGGGACTGGGAACCATGGGATTCAGCTTCCCTGCGGCTATGGGAGCGAAATACGCGAGACCGGATGAGCAGGTCATATGCGTTGCCGGCGACGGAAGCTTCCAGATGAATTTTCAGGAACTCGCGACAGCGGTTGAAAACAATCTGGATCTTAAGATCATAGTTTTTAACAACCGCCATCACGGAATGGTGCGGCAGTGGCAGACGATGTTCTTTGAGAGCAACTATTCTGCATCTCGGTTTGAAGTGCTGCCGGATTTCGTAAAGCTTGCCGAGGCCTTCGGCGCGAGAGGCCTTCGGGCTGTGAAACCCGAAGAGCTTGAGCCCACTCTCAGGGAAGGCCTTAACACCCCAGGGGTCGTTCTCATGGAAATAGAAGTCGATTGTACGGAAATGGTTTATCCGATGATAGCTCCCGGCGGCACGATGGACGACATGATAATGATGCCCGCGGATCTTGCCTGATATTGCAAGCGACTTCCTGGTCCGAACCCAAGGTTCTTTTCCCGCTTTCATATATACTTTTCCCTAAGACCGCATCTTCGGGTCTTCTGGTATCGTTATGGCTTCAGGAAAAATTGTCCAGGTAGCTTTGCCGATTCATTCCGAACAGCTTTTTCTATATTCGGTTCCAAGACGTTTTCCAGAGGGAGTTGCCACGGGAAAAAGAGTGTTTGTTCCCCTCGGAAACCGAAAGGCCATAGGGTACGTGGTGGGGCATGAGGCGGAACGGAAAGTTGATTTCGAGTTAAAGGATATAATCGACATTCTGGATGAATCCCCGCTTTTTGACGAAAGGCGCCTGGACTTTTTCCGCCGGGTCTCAGAGTACTACATGGTGCCCTTGGGAGTGGTGCTTAAATTTGCTCACCCGCTGGGACTCGGTAAAAGCGTCGGGAAAACCGTGCGGATCACGGAGGAGGGGAAAAACCGTCTTCAGGAAAGGGGTCTGGATGATCTTGAGAAAAAGGTCTTGGAAACTCTTTTGCTTGAAGAGGAGTTGGTTTCGGAAAAGCTTCTGGAACTAAGCGGCAAAGCGTCGCTAGAGAATCTTAACTCTCTTCAGAGAAGAGGATATATTCAGTTCGACTACAGGGTCATAAGCGATGAGAAGGTAAAGTACGAGAAGGTCTACTCTTCATCCTCCGATCCCGACACCGCCTCGGAGATTAAGCGGAAAAAGCCGGCGAAGGGAGCAATACTCGAATTTATAATCAGCCGGGATTCTGCGCCCCACTCGGAACTAAAGGAGATATTCGGCAATTTCACGGCCCACGTAAAGTGGCTTGTGGATAATGCGCTGGTCTCCGTGGAACTGAGAGAGATAGGAAGGGACCCCTACGGCGCCTTTGATGCGAAAGAAGAGCCACCTGAAAAACTTACCCAGGACCAGCGGATGGCGATGGAGAAAATCCTGCCTTACGTAACTAGGGACGAATATCGCTGTTTTCTCCTTCACGGAGTTACCGGGAGCGGAAAAACCGAGGTCTACCTGAGAGCCGTCAGCGAGGTCATTGCCAAGGGGAAACAGGCGATAGTTCTCGTTCCCGAAATAGCGCTTACTCCGCTTCTTGTGAAGAGGTTTCGTTCACGTTTCTCAGGTGCGGTATCGGTGATTCACAGCGCTCTCAGCGAAGGCGAGAGGTTTGACGTGTGGCGAAGGGCCCGCAGCGGTGAATTGAGCGTGGTGATAGGGGCCCGCTCCGCGGTTTTCGCTCCGCTTGAGAATCTCGGCCTTGTGGTGGTTGACGAGGAGCACGAGTCGTCCTACAAGCAGAACGAGGCGCCGTGTTACAACGCCCGCGACGCCGCGGTCATACTTGGAACAGTACACGGCTGCCCGGTACTTCTGGGCTCCGCGACTCCTTCACTTGAATCCTACGCAAACGCGATCAGGGGCAAATACGAATATCTTTCTCTTCCAGCAAGGGTGGGAACGAACAGGCTTCCCGATGTTGAGCTCGTGGATATGAAAAACGTGAATGAAACTGTTTTCTCCCCGCACCTAAGGGATGCCCTGATGGAAAATTTCAGCCGCGGGGAACAGTCGATTCTTTTTATTAACAGGAGAGGTTTTTCAAGTTTTCTGGTCTGCGGGGACTGCGGTGAAATCTTCAGGTGCCCCAACTGCTCTATAACCCTTACCTTTCACAAAAGGGATAATTCGATCAAATGCCATTACTGCGGAATTATGCAGGAATTCGAAAACATCTGCTCAAGCTGCGGGGCCAAATACATGGGCAAGGGTCTCGGGACTCAGAAAGTAGAGGAGCAGGTAAAGAGCATGCTTCCCGATGCCAGGGTTTTCGTTATGGACAGGGATTATGCCCGCGGAAAAACCAAACTTCTTGACCTTTACAAAAAGCTTGAGTCCGGGGAGGTGGACGTTCTTATCGGGACCCAGATGGTAGCCAAGGGACATGATCTGCCGGGGGTTACGCTTGTCGGTATTCTCTCGGCCGATCATATGCTGGGGATCCCCGACTTCCGTTCAGGAGAAAGAACTTTCCAAGTCCTCACACAGGTAGCCGGAAGAACAGGCAGGGGAACAAGGCCCGGGACGGTCATTCTGCAGACATATAATCCCGAGCACCCTTCAGTAAGATTTGCCATTTCCCATAACAGTTCCGGGTTTCTGGATGAAGAACTGGAGCTTAGAAAGTCTCTTGATCAGCCCCCTTTCTCAAGGTTCATATCCTTCAGAGTAAACGGACTTGATGAGGAGAAAACACGAGATTTCGCCGAAAGGATGAAACGCACGGCCGAGAGATTTCTTCTTAAGCTTCCGCCCGGGTCGCTCAGGGTGCTCGGCCCCACAGAGGCTCCCATATACAAACTCAGGAACAGGTTCAGATGGCAGATCATTATTGCGTCAGGGAATCTGGGGCTGCTTCGGAACTACGCCTCGGCGCTTTACGATTCGTTGAAAAAACACGCCTCGGGAATTAAGCTTGTAGTTGATGTTGATCCCTATGATTTCATGTGACACGGCTTGATGAGAAAGAAAATCCCTCTTCCCGACGAGGAAAACGCGCGCTTAACCGTTGAGAGATTCCGGGAGATAAACGGCAGACTCTCTAGGGAAAAAGAAAAAATCCTCCGCGTTATCTCTTCGCACAGCAGATTCCTCGGCAATTCAATCATAAGAAATCCACGCGCGCTGACCGTACTCGCTAATGAAAAAGCTCTTAGAAGAAAGAAAACGCTTTCTTCCCACCGAGCTCCACTGGCCTCGATTGTGAGGAATTCGAAGGACTCAGAGCGGTTCTCAGAAAGACTCAAGGAGTACAAGTACACAGAACTCTCTAGAATAATCTACAGAGAAATTCTGGGTCTCTGCACGTTTCGCCAGACCATGGAGGAGATTTCCGACCTCGCCGGTTCCATGGTCAGGGTGGTGCTTGATTTCTACAGGTCCCGAGTCGAGGGCGGGGACCAGTTTGAGTTCGTGGTGCTGGGCATGGGGAAACTCGGCGGAAGACTCCTTAATCTCAGTTCCGATATAGACCTCGTTTATCTCTACAGAAGCGAGAAGTACGCCGAACAGATATTCACGCTTTCCTCATCAGTTACCAGAACGATAAGTTCCGTCACCCCGGGCGGTTTCCTCTACAGAGTCGACCTGGGTCTGCGTCCGGGGGGCAGCCGGAGTCCGGTCGCGGTGTCGATTGATGCGGCCCTTGATCATTATTACCACTGGGCTGAGACCTGGGAGAGAGCGGTTTGGCTCAAGGCGACCCCTGTTGCCGGGGACATTGAGCTCGGTCGCGAATTCCTCGGGGACCTTGAACCGGTAATATACCGCAAGCTGCTTGATTACGAGTCCATAGAGGATCTCAAGGACATGAAGATTCGTCTCGAGGGTATCCGGAAGGAAAACGACGTGAAGCTCGGCAGGGGAGGAATAAGGGATATCGAGTTTTTCGTGCAGGCGACCCAGCTTATGAGCGGCGGGGCGGTGAAGAAGCTCAGGGGACTCATGAACACTCTTGACGGCCTTTCCGCCATGGCGACAAC
Source organism: uncultured Spirochaetia bacterium (assembly GCA_964429945.1). Classification (GTDB taxonomy): domain Bacteria; phylum Desulfobacterota_D; class UBA1144; order Nemesobacterales; family Nemesobacteraceae; genus Nemesobacter. The sequence goes on from CAYSDX010000102.1 coordinate 31,808, forward strand.
GGGTTTCATAACAAAACAGGTAAAGGAAGAGATGGAGCATTGCTATCTTTTTCTCAGAAAGGTGGAGCATTCGATTCAGCTCTGGGATGAACTTCAGACGCACAGCATTCCCACGGAGGAGAGTTCGCTCGCCAGACTCTCAAGGAGGATGGGTTTTGAAACGACGGCGGACTTCAAGGCTGCTTACGAAGAGATAACCTCGCTTGTCGTGAAGAGCTGCGGGAACCTGTTCTTCGATCCCGGGGTGGAGCTTGAGGAAAAAGGCAGGGAGTTCTGGGAGGTGGCGGATTTTATGGCCGAGGGAAATGTAAACCGCGAGGAGGCGATTTCGACCCTTGGAAATCTCGGGTTCTTGGCGCCGGACGACACGATCGAAATCATATCGAGCCTCATGAATCCCCAGAGGGCCGGACTCACGGAAAGGGGAAGGATGCTTTCAAAAAAAGTGATACCGGCTTTTCTCTCAAGCATAATCAGGCTGAGCGACCCGGATTCGGCACTCATGAATCTTGAAAGATTCATCTCCGGTCTGGGATCCAAGATGTCGGTTTACTCTCTTTTATCGGAGAACCCGGAAATCATTTCTCTTCTCTCAAGGCTCTTTTCAAGAGGCGGCATGCTATCTAATTTTCTTATCAGGCATCCCGAGTATCTTGACTCCATCATACTGAAGGACGTGACGCAGTTTTACGATTCGGAAGATGCCATGGCGCGGGCTCTCGGGGAAGCTGTCTCGGAAGAGGAATTCTTTGAGGACAAACTCAACACTCTTAGGAGCTTCAAGCACATTGAGTCGCTCAAGCTTTGCTTCAAGGAACTTTCCGAGGACTTGGAACCGATCCACGTGGGAAAATATCTGTCGATGGTGGCAGACGTGGTAATGGACTCAAGTCTCGAGCTTGCCAAGGACTCTCTTAAGGCTTCTTCGAAGAAGAAAAAGCTCCTTGACAACATGGTTGTTCTTGGGCTTGGAAAACTTGGAGGCAGGGAAATGAGCTACACTTCCGATCTTGACATAATCTTCATTTACGAAGGGGATGATCATGAGCTTTTCTCAAAGTACGGTCAGAGGTTCATATCCAATCTTTCGGTTTACACTTCCGAGAGCTTCTGTTACAAGGTGGATGTGGAACTGCGCCCGTCGGGAAACTCGGGTGCCCTCGTCGCCTCGCTTGAGGCCTTTGAAGAATATCATAATTCAAGCGCTCATATCTGGGAGAGGCAGGCTCTTGTAAAAGCCCGCGCCGTTGCGGGAAACCGCGCGCTCGGCGAGAAGGTAATGAAAATCATAGAGAATTTCGTTTATGCGAAAGAGCTCGCTCCGGATTTTCGCAAGGAGATCCACAGGCTGCGCGGGAGGGTCGAAAAAGAACTCGCCAACGAGACGGAATCCAGATTTAACCTGAAGACGGGAAGGGGGGGATTGGTTGACGTTGAGTTCCTCGTCCAGATGCTTCAGCTTGCCCATGGTCCTGCAAACCCCGAGCTGAGAACGGCAAACACCATGGAGGCTATCGGGGCGCTTTACAGTGCCGGGTTAATTAAAAGCGGCGAGGCCCTGACGCTTGGCGAAGGCTATCTGTTTTTGAGAAAAATGGGGAATCTGCTGAGTCTTTTCAACGACAGGACCAAAAACGAAATCACTCCGGGCGATTTTGACCGAATGGCGCCTGAGTTCGGTGGTTCCGGTGGAGAGGGAGATTTTCTCAGGTCCGAATACGCACGCGTGACCGGGGATATCAGGGGAATTTATAACAAATATTTTCTGGGAAGCCCCTGATGGATAAAAGGAAATGCATTTTTTTTCTTGCCGATGGTACGAGGCTGGATGTCTTTGCTGAACTTTTCAAAAGAGGCGATCTTGAGAATATACAGAAGTATGTCGTAGAGCCGGGGAAATTTCTTAAGGGAATCACGGTTTTTCCCTCGACAACGGGTCCGGCTTATACTCCGTACCTTCTTGGCAAGTTTCCAGGCAGATGCAACCTCCCCGGCATAAGGTGGTTTGACAGAAGGTATTACGATAAGACCCCGTTTTCCCTGCAAAGATTCAGAAGCTATGCGGGTCCCCAGGCGTCTCTTATCAACCGGGACATAGAGTGCAACTCCCCGACGCTTTTCGGTCTGGTTCCAGGGAGCGTAAGCATCCTAAACGAGATAACCAGGGATATAAGTCCCTCGGGGAACAACAAGACCAAGTATCTTAAGTATTACCTGGTCGTAAAAAGCCACTTCACGGACAGAAGCGACGACGTTGAAGAGGCTGCGGGAAGAATTCTGATTAACTCTCTTAAGGGTTCTCCGAGCTTTGTTTTCTGCGTTTTCACCGCGGCAGATGCCTACTCCCACCGCTACCATCCGTTTCACCGCAAGGTTGTGGAATCCTACAGAAGGCTTGACCGGTACATTGGGATGGTTGCGGAAAAGATCGCCGAGCAAGGTGAACTTGACGATACGCTTTTCGTCGTGGGAAGCGACCACGGTCTTACGTCCACGCACTCCCATTTCGATTCCTTGGGTTTTCTTCGCAGACGGGGTTTAAAGCCGCTTTATTACACCAACGTGCTTAGGCATTTCCTAGACGCCGATTCATCCGTCATGGTTTCGGGAAACTCGATGGCGCATTACTATTTTAAAAATTCCGATGGATGGGAAAGGTATACCTTCTGTGAAGAGATAACGGATATAGTGGATGAACTTTGCAGCCGGCCGGAAGTGGATATTGTCTGCGCCAGAACCGGCGGGGCGGGAGGAGAGGTGAAAATAATAAATCCCAGGGGAGAGGCTCTGGTGAACATCGACGATGAAGGGCTTATCTGCTACCGAAGTGTTTCGGGCGACCCTCTCGGCTACGGTTTTTCCTCAAAGAAGATGGACGCCTCGGAGTCGCTTCGACTCACGGTCGATTCTGATTACCCCGACGCTCCCCTCCAGATTCTACAGCTCTTTGAATCGCCTCGCACCGGCGACGTGGTGGTGAGCTCGAAACCGGGCTACGACCTTCGGGCTACCCACGAGAACCCTGAGCATCACGGTTCCCACGGCTCCCTGCACAAAGACCACATGGTGGTCCCCGTTCTTATGAGCCGACCGGCGCGATGCGACTATGTGCGGACCGCGGATATATTCTCTAGTATTGTCCGTTATATGGGACTGGATATTCCCGAGGGCGTTGACGGAAGGGATATCCTTGAGTGAATGGTTTTAGGAGAAGATCTCCTCTATCTGGCTGCTTACTTCTCCCTCTTTTTTCCGAAGCGCTATGGAAAGCTCCTTAACGACGTGGGAGAGGGCGTTTTCCATTATTCTTTTCTCACCGAAAGAGAGGTTTTTTACCTTCTTGAGGTGATGTATGTCTCTTAACACTCGCGCTATTTCGTATATGTCGCCGCTTTTAACCTTGTCGGCGTATTCCTTGTATCTTTTGTTCCAGCTCTGCACGCCCAGCTTTGGTATCTCGCCGTTTTCTTCCTTCAGAATGTCAAGGATTTTCTTTACTTCCTTTCTAGCCACAACGGGTCTTAACCCCACGGAGTTGATGTTATCCGTGGGAACCATAAGCTTCACGTTGCTCTCAAGAACGTTAAGTATGTAGAAGGCTTTTCTCGAACCGAGTATCTCTTTTTCTTCGACTCCCTGAACCTCAACCACCCCATGTACTGGATACACGGCATTCTGCCCTGCTTTAAATTTCTTGCTCATTTTATTAAGTTATACAAAACGACCATTCTACCTGATTTGCCGTCGGTTTGCCAGAAAACGGGTTATAAGGACTGTAGAAATGGAAAAAAGCTGTGATTTTCTTGTCGTTGGCGGAGGAATTGTGGGCCTTGCCATCACAAACGAACTTCTTCTGCGCGGCTGCAAGAACATCCTTATTTTGGAAAAGGAAAAAAATCTCGGGGCGCACTCAAGCGGTCGAAACAGCGGTGTCCTGCATGCCGGGATCTATTATACGCCCGATTCTCTGAAGGCAAGGTACTGCATTGAGGGAAACCGGCTGATGAGGGATTTCTGCCGGGAAAACGGAGTTGCGATATCTGAGTGCGGAAAGGTCATTGTGGCGGATTCAGAGGAGAAGCTTGAGGGACTCGAGGCGCTTCAGCGCAGGGCGCAGAGAAACGGCGTGGAGTCGCACCTTATTGATGAGAAAGAGCTTTCGGAGATAGAACCGCATGCGATTACGTTTGAAAAAGCTATATATTCCCCGGCGACATCCGTGTTTGACCCTCTGGGGGTTCTAGAAGCTCTTTACTCAAAGATTAAGGGAACCGGAGAGGCCCGTGTGCTTTTCGATACGGCTTTTATCGAAAAAAAAGAGGGAGGCGTTGCTCTTACAAACAAGGGAAACATAAGTTACGGAAAACTCATAAACGCGGCCGGGCTCCACGCGGACGTGGTTGCGCGCCAATTCAAAGTGGGTCTTAGGTACAGGTCTATTCCTTTTATGGGTTCCTACAGGGAACTTACGGAGAAAAGTTCTTATCTTGTCCGCGGCAATATCTACCCAGTTCCCGATCCGAGAATGCCTTTTCTGGGGGTACACTTTACGAGGAGCACTTCGGGGCGGGTCTTTATCGGTCCTACCGCCGTGCCGGTTCTAGGGAGGGAGAGCTACGGATTTCTTGAAGACCTGGGACTTGAGTCGTTTCGCTTTCTCTACAGGAACGCATCGATGTTCATGAGCGACAGCGGCTTCAGGGCAAATGCGTTCTCCGAGGCAAAAAAATATCTGGGGCGCCATTTCTACTCAGAAGCCAGAAAACTGGTTCCCGGGCTTTCTCCCCGAGACCTTATTTCCTCTGCGAAAACCGGCATCCGCTCACAGCTTGTGGACTGGAAAGAGAAAAAACTCGTTATGGACTACGTTGTCTGCACGGAAGGGAACAGTCTTCATGTCCTGAACGCGATATCTCCCGCTTTTACCTCTTCAATGTCGTTTGCCAAGTATGTTGCGGACATGCTCCTTGAAGAAAAAGCCCCGCAAGTGCAGTGAACACTGGGGTTTTTTACGCTCGGTCTTGTTTTTTCCGTTTTTCCTTGAAAAATTCCGGCAATCGCATTTAATATTTATCCGTACTTATCCTTTTTTCCGTTGAAAAGTTGCTTTAAGCTGACTCTAAAATGCCCGAGCAGAGAATCATAAGAAATTACGTCGACAGGCCCAACTCCTACACAATCGAGTCGTATCTGTCCTCCGGGGGATACTCGGCGCTGAGAAAAGCCCTCGGCATGGCCCCCGGGGAGATAACCGACGCGGTTAAGAAATCGGGCCTCCGGGGAAGAGGAGGTGCGGGATTTCCGGCGGGAATAAAGTGGAGTTTCATACCACCCGATTCCAAGAAATCCGTTTATCTCTGCTGCAACGCCGATGAAAGCGAACCCGGAAGCTTCAAGGACAGGGAGATTCTGGAGAAAGATCCCCACCAGATGATAGAGGGCATAATAATTGCCTGCTACGCTATTCGCTCCCACAAGGCTTACATATACATAAGGGGAGAGATGCCCTACGGGGCCAAAAGGATACAGCAGGCCATAGGAGAAGCTTACGAGCACGGCTATCTCGGCAAAAACATACTCCTAAGCGGTTTTGATCTCGATATGAAGCTCTACATAGGTGCCGGCGCCTATATATGCGGGGAGGAAACCGGTCTTCTTGAGTCGATAGAAGGAAAAAAGGGAGAGCCGAGACCCAAGCCTCCTTTCCCGGCCCAGGTGGGCCTTTTCGGCTGTCCCACAATAGTCAACAACGTGGAGACGCTCGCATGCGTGCCCCATATAATAAACAACGGAGCGGACTGGTTTGCCTCGATAGGGACTCCCAGAAACACCGGAACCAAGATTTTCGGACTGAGTGGACACGTTAACACCCCCGGGCTTTACGAGCTTCCCCTCGGAATAAACCTTCTTGAACTGATTGAAGAGTACGGCGGAGGAATTCCCGGGGGAAGAAAAATAAAGGCGGTTTCTCCCGGCGGCTCTTCTTCCGCGGTTTTTTCCGCGGATGAACTCGACATTGCTATGGATTTCGATACCGTGGCGGCCGCGGGCTCCATGCTCGGAACGGCCGGAGTAACGGTTATGGATGAAACGGTGAGCATGATCAAGGTAGCTCAGAATCTTGCCCATTTCTACAGGGATGAGTCGTGCGGGCAGTGCGTTCAGTGCAGGGAAGGAACGTGGTGGCTTGAGAAGATACTGAGGGAGATTGATGAAGGTAAAGGATCCATTGAATACCTCGACATAATACTCGACGCGTGCTCACAGATGAGGGGAACAACCATATGCGCTCTTGCAGACGGCTGCGCCATGCCCATTGAATCGATAGTGAGAAAATTCAGGGACGAGTTCGAAGATCATATAAAAAGAGAATAATCCTAACGCTCGTGGTTTAATACGAAGGTTTACCACGTCATGTAGAGAGTACATTTCTTGACACCAACCGTTCCATTCTTAGAATACTGACCCTGAAGTGGATTGAGGGACGTACGCTGGATGAAGCTCATTACGTTCCGGGTGGGAAGTTGCCGAAAAAGGGGACAGCTTGGAATTGCTCAGGGAAAAAAAGGGAAATTTCTCTTTCGCGGTGAATGGGTCTGTTCTTCTAGGTGACGTATTCGGTGGTGTCACCTCCGCAATCGTCCTGCTGCCGATGGCGTTAGCCTTTGGTGTTGCCTCGGGACTGGGGCCAGTTGCTGGAATCTACGGTGCTGTCGCGGTGGGATTCTTCGCGGCCGTGTTCGGCGGCACGCCTTCGCAGGTCTCCGGCCCCACGGGCCCGATGACTATCGCCATGGCTGCAATCGTCACCCTGTATGCCCACGATCTGGCGACCGCCTTCACCATTGTCATGCTGGGTGGCCTGCTGCAGATATCCCTCGGGTTTCTCCGGATCGGCAGCTTTGTGAGTTACACTCCTTACTCCGTGATTTCAGGCTTCATGACCGGGATCGGCGTGATCATCATAATTCTGCAGGTTCTCACCATCCTCGGCGCCGACCCGGTTCCGGGAGGGCCTTTTGTCCAGATTGCGACTTGGCCGGATGCCATCGTCAACCCAAATTATCATGATCTTGCTGTCGGGTTGACCGCTTTGGCAATTTGCGTCTTCTGGCCCCGCCGGATAAGACGCTTCCTGCCCTCGCCGCTGGCCGCCTTGACGGTCGGTACCTGTATTGCGTTCTTCGGGCTCACCGAGGCACGAACCATCGGCGCGATTCCTTCGGGTCTGCCCGCGTTGCAGGTACCGCAGTTGGAGTGGGATTCGATCGGGGGCTTCGTGGAGCCGGCGCTGATACTTGCGCTTATTGGTTCCATCGACAGCCTGCTGACCTCGTTGATAGCGGATTCGCAAACCCGCACCCGCCACAACCCCGATCGGGAGCTCATTGGGCAAGGCCTCGGCAATCTGGCGGCCGGTGTTCTGGGCGGGTTGCCAGGCGCAGGAGCCACTGTGGGCACCGTCACCAACATCCGGGCCGGAGGACGCAGCCCGCTGGCGGGTGCCCTAGCAGCGATCTTGCTGCTTGGTCTGCTGCTCGATTTCAGCCGGGTCACCGAACCGATCCCGCTTGCCGTTCTGGCCGGCATTCTCATTAAAGTCGGCTGGGATATTATTGATTGGCGCTTCGTCGCTCACCTGCGGGCGATCCGCCTTGAGTACGTTCTTATAATGCTCCTCACCTTCCTTGTGACCGTGTTAGTCGATTTGGTTACCGCTGTCGCGCTCGGGTTGATCGTGGCGGGAGTGGTGCGCTCGAGAGACTTGGCGCGAAACGAACTGGAAAGCGTGGTTTCCGTGCCGCTGCTGGACCCTGATCTTTCTTCGGCTCTGGAAGACCTTGATCCCTACAACCTGCCGGTCGGACTCATCAAGTTAAGGGGAAGTTTCTCGATCGCTTCCGCAAATGAACTGACCCGAGCGATTTCCGCTGACATCGAGGACCATGATGTCATCATCCTTGACTTTTCCGAGACCACCAGGGTGGACGATAGCGCTGCACTGGCGATCGAGGAACTTGTCTATGCTGCCATCGAGGACAACACGCCTGCGTTGTGTTGGGCCTGTCTGGTGACGTGGCCAAGATACTGCAATCTCTCAAGGTCTTCCGGCATGTCCCCGCCGGGCATTTCGTGGACAGTCTCGACAAGGCGAAGGAGTTGTCTAAGAGTCTTCTCCGCGAGCGCAGTGCCGGTGGAACAGAGCCCGGCGAGGCAGGATGAATTGTGTCGCGCGAACACGTTGGCTTATATTTTTATCGCATCCATGTCTGCTCAGGATAGTTTCAAAGGCGAAACTCTTCTGAAATAAGGTTGTCTGAGTCAGTAGCGCACTTCGGAGTTCAAGTGTGTGCAGCTAGGATTCTTAAGTCAGAGTCAGTTACCCTGATTTTCCTTTGGGAAGATTTTTCTTAGAATTATCCCTCAGTATCCATTACTTTTTTCCGAGGAATCCTCTTAGTGTTTGATTTACTACCGCGGGGTCGGCTTTCCCCCTTGTCGCCTTCATTACCTGACCCACGAAAAAGCCGAGAAGCTTTGTGTCTCCACCCCTGTACCTCTCGACTTCTTTCGGGTTTTCTTCGATTAGTTTGCTTATAATGGAAGAGATTTCGTCTTCATCGGTAATCTGGGTAAGTCCCTTCTCGGTTACTATTTTCTCGGCGCGTCTACCCCCGCTTATCATCTCGGAGAATATTTCCTTGGCGGTCTTGCGGTTTATTTTCCCTTCTCCTATAAGGTTCAGCAGTTCAGCGAGGTTCTCAGGCTTAACCGGAAATTCGGCTATGCTGTCTTCGTTCTCAACTTCTCTCAGCATCTCGTTTAAGATCCAGTTGCTCACCACCTTCTGGTCTTTTGCGTGTTTTGCGCACTCTTCAAAGTATTCGGCAAGCGGTCTTGAGGATGAAAGCGTCTCGGCATCGTTTCTCGGTATGTTGAATTCATCCACGAACCTGCTGAGCTTTTCTTCGGGAAGTTCCGGTAGGGACAGGCGGATTTTTTCCAGATAATCATCCTCCACCACGACCGGCAGAAGGTCCGGGTCCGGAAAATACCTGTAGTCGTGGGCCTCTTCTTTTGATCTCATTGCAAACGTGACCCCTTTTTGGGAGTCAAAAAGCCTCGTTTCCTGGACCACCTTCCCTCCGCTTCGCAGAACCGCCTCCTGCCTTTTTATTTCGTATTCTATGGCCCTTTGTATAAAGCGAAAGGAATTAAGATTCTTGATCTCGGTTTTAGTTCCCAGTTCACTCTGCCCTGCCGGCCTCACTGAAACGTTCGCGTCGCAGCGCAGGCTTCCTTCCTCCATGTTCCCGTCGCAAACCTCGATATATCTGAGAATTGTCCTAAGTTTCTTTACGTATCCAACCGCTTCTTCGGCGGTTGAGATGTCGGGTTCGCTGACTATTTCAACAAGCGGCACTCCGGCCCTGTTGAGATCCACATGGCTTTCGAAGTCGGAGTATTCATGCACGAGTTTCCCCGCATCTTCCTCCAGGTGTATTCGGGTTATCCTGATCTTCTTTTTACCGTCCCCCGAATCTATCTCGAGATGCCCTCTAAGGCAAAGCGGTTCGTCGTACTGGGAAATCTGGTAGCCCTTCGGAAGATCGGGGTAGAAGTAGTTCTTCCTTGCGAATCTGGATTTCCGGGCGATCTCGCAGTTGGTCGCCAGTCCGGCTTTTATCGCGTACTCAAGAACCCTTCCGTTAAAAACCGGCAGCACCCCCGGCATTCCTAGGCAGACCGGGTTCACTTGGGAATTGGGGGGACTTCCGAATCTGGTTGAGGAAGAGGAAAATATCTTGGATTCAGTGGCAAGCTGTGCGTGTACTTCGAGACCGATTACCGCTTCGTATTCCATTGATCGTTCCTTCGGGGAAAATTTGATAAGACAACTGAACCAAGATTATATATGCGCTTGGCCAGCAGGCAACCTCTGGTCCGCGTATTTCTGTCCAGAATAGAGAATAGGTCTAGCGGAAAGCTTTCTCAACAAATCCATCGTTTTTTTTGACCTTTCGGCTCAAAAACTTTATTCTTTCCGCTTACAGCGGCATATCATATTGTTGATTGGTTTAGGTGAATTCAAATCAACCGGATATGCTGCTTTTTTCCAAACCCTCTGTACACCAGGTTTGAATATAACTCAGAGAGAGGACATAAGATGAGAATCTTAGCAATTTTAGCTGTTTCTTTTTTCACTCTGCTTCCCTTTATGTCACTTCCCGCCCAAGCCGACGGCGACCAGAGCATACAGGAGCAGATAGAGGAACTTAAAAAGAAGATAGAAGAGCTTGAGCAGCAGATGAACACTAAAGCGTACGAGGCTACGGTGAAAGATTCTAAGAACTGGTACAACAAGATAAAGGTCAAAACTAAGAAGGGCACAGGTCTTACTTTCCAGACCGCGGACAGTAACTACAAGCTCAGGATGAGATTTTTTGGTCAGTTTCTGGCCAACTACACAGATCCTGACACTGACAAAGAGGGTTTTGGCTTCAGTGTAAGAAATCTCTGGCTGATCTGGGACGGTAACGCTTTCGCTCCTTGGATGAAATACACGATTCAGTATGATCTCGCAGGTGGAGCGCTAAAGGACATGAGGCTTTCGTTTGCCAAGAACAAGGCTTTTGTTCCCACGGTGGGCCAGTATAAGGTTCCGTTTAGCAGAGAGTTTCTTACCTCAGTTACCGCTCTGCAGCTTGTGGGAACCTCGATCATAGACCATTACTTTCGGTATGGCAGGGATATCGGTGGTGGTGTTTACGGTTTTCTCGGCGACGGGATGATCCGCTATGATGCGGGTGTTTTCCAAGGCGAAGGCGCGAACCAGAAAAACGACAAGGGTGACACTGGCATGCTCTGGGCAGGAAGGGTTCAGGCGGCCATTATCGGCGGAAAAGCCAAGAGCGTAAAAGAGAATTTCTCCAAGAGGCCAACGCTTACGATTGGAGCCGCTGTCGCGGGCATAGATGTTGAAGACGGAAGTGACGGCAATATTGGAATTCCATCTGAAGAGAGGGAGCTTGTAAGCGGTACAGTCACTTCCTTTACGGCGGACATAAACTACAGGGACCCGATGTTCAACCTTACCGGTGAGTATGTCGGAAGGTGGGCCAATCCCGATGACGCCGGTGTAGGAACCGCCTATGACTCCGGTTTCAGGGTACAGGGCGGTTTCTTCCTCCTTCCGAAAAGGATTGAGATTGCCTCCAGGTATGCGATGGTCATGTTTGACGATGACCCCAACGTTCTCGGGGGAAATGACCTTGACAACGTATGGACGTTCACCCAGGGACTTAGCTATTACCTAAGCGGCAATCACAAGTGGAAATTGCAGCTTGACTACACGTTCCAGAGAGAAGAGAACCTCGCTGGCGTAGAGTCTGATGAGTCGATGGTAAGAGCGCAGGTTCAGACCTACTTCTAGGATCAACACGAAGGATGCATCAGTGTTGAGACAGTTCTAATATTTCCTTTTTTCCTAATGCGTTGTTCCCAACGGAATTAATGTTATAATACTTAAGGAAGTGGAGGGCTGGGGAGTCGAACCCCACGGCCTGAGGTTGCGATTTCAGCCCGGGAACCTCCTCCGCCCCCCTCCTTCTTTTTTTAAGGAACTCCAGTTTTGTTCTATTGTTCAGTGGCTAGAATAGAAGTAGGAGCTTCTTTTTTAGTATTGGTGATTATGCTATCATTTCCCCGTATCATGTCAAGGTCAACTCAAAAATAGTTTCCTTTATACCTTCTAAGTCTCTTTCTGATTTTAACTAGAGAACCTTCTAACTCATTTAAATTACACTATTTTTACAATTCTAAAAATGTTGCTGAGACTATTTTAGTTGTTTTTAGGAATTATTTTTACCAAGTCTTTGCAATATGGCTGTTTCTGAATCGATTGCATTCCAGACACTTTTAAAGAAGAATTATACAATAATATCAGTATGTTAGGGCACAAAATAACAATTCTGTAGATCGACCGGAATGCTGGACTGGAGAGGCTAGTTTTATATTAGTCTTCTTTTCTCCTTCTTTTTCTCTTGACTCCTTTTCTTGGCTGATTACTATTAAGCACAAAAGATATATTTGTAGGAGGGTAGAAATGAGCAGAAAAAGATTCTCTGGATTCCCATTCATAGACTTGGAATCGGCAATAAACAAGCTGCAAATCCTATACGATCGAGAAGGCAGAAACTCTGTTAATGTCAAGATCGCGGTAGAACACTGGGGTTATTCCGAGAGCAGCAGTGGAGGCAAACAGACTGTTTCTGCGCTTAGAATTTTTGGACTGATAGAGGACTTAGGGAAGAAGGATAGTAGACAGATTCGATTATCGGAATTGGGACTGCGTATTCTTCTAGACACAAGAGAAGATTCAACTGAACGTAATAATGACATAAAAACCGCTGCCCTAAAACCTAAAATATTCCAAGAATTGTGGATGAAGTGGAAAGATACAGATCTACCATCCGATGCTAACATACGTCATTTCTTTATATTCGAAAAAGATATAAACGAAAAGAGTGCTAACAATTTCGTTACGGTCTTCAGAAACACAGTTGACTTTGCAAATCTTTCCGCATCTGATTCTATATCCGAAGAAAACGAAGGAGATGAAGTAAGTACTGATTCCCCTGAGCATGATATTAGTACTACAGATATTCAACCAGATGTATATCCTGGAATACCGACAGAAGAAAAAACAGAGATAAGACAAGACTTGTTTTCTTTAAATGAAGGCCAAGTGCTGATACGGTTGCCAAAAGTATTGAGCGTGGATAGCTACGAAGATTTAAAGGCTTGGATTGACTTAATACTACGTAGTGTAGAACGTTCGACAGTCGATAATAATCGAACTCAAGAAAAACTCAAGGCTAATGTCGACGAGGCTAAATCAGACTAAAAAGGAAGTCGCTATTATAAAGTACTGATTAAACAGGATCTTGACTTTCTTTGGTTGGCGGAGTTGCTAGGTGCTTGATAGTTCTATATAGGATTAGGTTTACCATGGTCTGCGTCTGAAAGTCTTTTGATAAACTAGCAGTCTTCTAGATCAAGTTTAAAGGTATTATATGTCAATACTGTAAGTGCAAAGAACGGCTTATAAACAAACCGAAACCGGTGTTTTGTTATCAGGAAAAATTCATATGTCTGATGCAGAAGCTCTTATAATTTCCCCGCATCCTGATGATCTTGAAATAGGCATGGGAGGAACTGTCTGCCTGCTTCTGGAAAAAGGTGTTGACGTGATTTCCGTTGTCGTTACGGATGGAAGAAGAAGTGCGAATCCCCTTGGTATCACGCAGGAGCAACTTGTGCGGACGAGGGAGTCAGAAGTCAGGGAATCATCGGAGATACTCGGAGTGGAGATTTCTCTTCTGGGGCTCTCCGACATGGAATCCGATTCGAACAAGCGTGAATTCAGTTCCAGGATGGCGGAAACAATAATAAATCTCCGCCCGGGGGAGGTATACCTCCCGCATCCCGAGATTGACAAGCACAGAACCCACAGGACGGTTTCGCGCCTGACACTTGATTGTCTTAAGGCGGCAATTAGGGAGGTCCCTTTTGAGTGCGAATGCTGGTTTTATGAGATATGGACGCCTTTTCCCTCGTACGACCGGATCGAGGATATAACGTCTTTTGCCGACCGCAAGCGCCGGGCGATCGAGGCACACAGGAGCCAGACGGCCTACAAGGACTACACAGACGGCATAATGGGCCTTAACAGGTACCGGGGGGCTTTTCACGACACCGCGGACGGATTTGCGCCGCTTTGGGCCGAGGTTTTCATAAAGCATGACTCCGGGTGACCTTATCTCGGAACGTATTTTCTTTTCCTTGACCAAAGGAGCAGGTCAAATTCATCAAGACTGATTCCCAGCTCGTGAGCGGCTTCCGTCATAAGGCTTTCGGTTTCAATGTATCTTTTTTTCGTCAGGGGATATTTCGTCTCGCCTATGATTCCCAGTTCGGAAAGGGACGCCAAGTTGTTTCGGTCAAGAATTGCATAGCCGGAGAATCCCAGATTCCTCAGAAAATGACTTGCCTGCATGTATCCGAGTCCTTTTATTCCCGGGTTCTTTGCAAAGAAATCCCTTCTTTCCACTCTGTCTTCAAAGGAACTGACAAGTGATTTCAGAAGAAATCCGTGCTCTTCTTTAAGATATTTCCTTGTAAAAACAATATAGCGGGAGGCGTTTTCGGCATATTTATGAATCACCTCAATGCGGCCCAGGAGTTCATCTTCTTCTCCATCCGCAAGCTTTTCTCCTATGGCCCTCATGCATTGACCGGCTATTTTGGGACCGACACCGGAACTCAGTATACAGAATGAGAGTTCATGGAATATCTGGAGGTCATCGGCCTTTTGGAAAGTCTCTTTGAATTCCAGAAGCCGGTTCCGTATTTCTTCCCCTCTAAGCTCATAGAGTTCCAGGAGTTCTCGTCTTTGTTTCTCAGTCATACGGAGAGTTCTCTTTTCCGAGGCGTTATTTCAGTATTTCGCCTGTTTTTTCACTCCAGAGAAACAGATCCATTTCATCAAAATCAAATCCGTTTCTCTCCGAAAATTTCCTAAACTTGTTTTCAATTTCAATGTATCTGGATCTTGAGTGCGGTGCTTGGGAGGATTCCGTTATGCCGAGTTCGAAAAGGCACTGCAGTATGTGCTTGTCAAGTATCGCGTAACCGTGAAAACCGATGTTTCTTAGAAAATGGCTTGCTTCCTTGAAACCGAGCCCCTTTATATCCTTGTTAAGTGCGAAAAAATCCCTTCTCTCAACCGGATCTTTAAACGACAGAAGAAGCGGCCTCAGCTTGAGTCCATATTCGCGGGCAAGATAGTCCCTTGTGTGGATCACGTGTTTTGAGCGTACGTTTGGAAATCTGTATACTCCCCGAAGTTTTGCCTTTAGTTCATCCTCGCTTGCGCTCGGGAGTATGCTCCTTACGGCGCTGATCGCGTTCAGGCCCATCCTGGCGCTTGTTCCGGCCGTGAATATGCAGAAAACCAGTTCTTCGAAGATCACTTCTTCAGAAGCGCTTTTGACGATGTTTTCAAATTCCTTGAGCTTGCGGCGTATCTCGGGGGCTTTCTGCGGAAGGGTTTCCCTTATTGACCGTACTGTCAACATCCGGGGCTTATTTGTAGATGACCAGATTTCTTCCGGCGATCAGCGTGGTTGAGGACAAGTTGTTCCACCTCTTGATCTGTGAGACCGAGACCCTGTAGCGAAGGGCCAGTTCGCTCAGAGTATCGCCGGGGATTATCTTGTGGCTCATTTTCTTCGGAATGTCGCGCGGCACGTAGGTGGATGAAAGTCTCTGGGGAATAGAGAGGGTCTTTCCCGCTATTATAAGCGAACTCTTGAGGTTGTTAGCCCTTTTTATTGCGTCGATTGACGTTCCGTATCTTTTCGCCAGAAGGTAAATATTTTCCCCAGGGCGAATCCTGTGCTTTACGTATACGAGATTTCCCCTCGAGGGTATCTTCAGCCTCTGCCCGGGACGTATGATCGAACTGGAAAGGTGATTTGCGTATTTGAGTTTCTCGACGGACGTTCCGAATTTCCTGGCTATTTTCCACAAGCTGTCGTCCTGCCTCACCGTGTATCTTACGGGTCTTGTTCTGAAAGGAATTTCAACGTCTTTTAGGGCAATTATCTGGTCTTGGACTGAAATGAGCTTCTCCGCGTAGTCCTTGGGGACCTTAAGCTCATAATTTCCTCCCGGGGGAGTGGAAAGCCCGACAAGCGAGGGGTTGTACTTGGAAATTTCCTTGTATCCCATGTCAAGCAGGTTGGCGATTTCCGCAATACTTTTTCTGGGCGGAACGCTCACGGCTAGATAATCTTTCTCCAATTTCGTGATTCTGAAGCCGTATTTCTCAGGGTTTTCGGCTATTATCAAAGCGGCGTTGAATTTCGGCAGATAGTTCCTTGTTTCTCTCGGAAGTTTTCTTGAGAGTGTCCAGAAATCGGTCGAACCCGTTTTCCTAATGGCCTTCGATACCCTTTTCTCCCCGCAGTTGTAGCCCGCGAGGGCAAGTTCCCACGAACCGAATTCCTCATGCATCTTCTTTAGATATCTGGCCGCCGCCAGGGTTGATTTCTCTACGTCCATCCTCTCGTCTACCCAGTAGTTTATTTTGAGCCCGTACTTCAGGCCGGTCGGTCTTATGAATTGCCAGAGCCCGACGGCGTTTTTTCTCGAGACGGCTCGGGGATTAAACCCGCTTTCTATGAGAGGCAGATATGCGATTTCTGGGGGAACTCCCTCGGAGCGAAGTATTTCCTTGATCTCAGGAAGAAATTTACCGGACCTTTTGAGAATCTCGGCGAAGTTTTTCCTCCCCTTTCCCGATGAGAACCGGCGGATGTAATGTTCGACTCTTGAGTTTCTCTTTGTCTCGAATTTTATGTCCTCGTAACTCTGCGAAGGGTCTGTGTGTCTGAGTGCCGGGGTTTTTTGAGCGCCAAGCTCTATCTGGGGAACTTGCGGGATTTGCTTAGCAGATTCAGAAGATAATTGAGTTTCGGTATCAGAATCTTTTTCCCCAATTTTTTCGACTTCTCCGGGCTCTTCGGTTTGCCGTGCCGGCTCTGCTTCCTCAGTTTTCTGCGCTGACTCGACGAACACGGTCTGTTCTTCTTGCGAAAACGGGGTCGGTCCCAGCAAATCCTTGCTGAATGCGGTAGCGGAAGCCCACGGCAGGAAAACGGTGAAAACCGCGCAAAGTGTAAGAATTAAGCTAGAATTGATTCTGTCTGAAGTAAATTTATTCATAGTATGTTCGCAATTTTGAATCAATGGTGGGGACGGTAATCCCCGAATGGAACCTTCCGGTTTATTTTTCCGTTAGTTATTTGTACAATAATTGTAACCACACGGTTCTAATAGTCAAAGCATGTTTTGGGGAATCTCTTGAAAACAAGATTTTCCGGGCTGTTGTTTTCCTAGAGTCTTTCATGAAACCTTTTCCTTAAAAATGTCGAGGGTTATAAGTTGAGCAGAAAGACAATAGCGGTTCTTTTCGGTGGTGTTTCGGTTGAGCACGAGGTGTCGCTCGTTTCCTCAAAATTTATCGTCAGCAACCTTGATTCTTCAAAATTCGTCACGTTACCAATCTTTATTTCGAAAGAAGGTCGCTGGCAGAGAGCCGTTATTGAGAACTGGCCTGAGGGGGAACCCCCCGCCCTGATTCCCGATTCCGAGATCGTGCCCATGCTCCAAGGTTTTCCTCCCGGTCGTCTTGCTGAAATAATCGAAGGGGGAATAGCCAAGATCTTTTCCGTAGATGCGGTTTTCCCCGTTCTTCACGGAACTTTCGGCGAGGATGGATCGGTACAGGGTCTGATTGACCTTATGGGTGTTCCCTGCGTGGGAGCCGATTTGCTCGGGTCTTCACTTTGCATTGACAAGATAGTCTCAAAAAGCATTCTCAGGGATAATGATATTCCGGTTGTTCCCTTTTTCGGTTTTGCGAAAACCGGATGGGAAAATGATAAAGAAGCCATTCTCTCCCGCATAGAAGACGAAATAGGGTTTCCCTGTTTCGTAAAATCCTCAAACCTCGGTTCAAGCGTAGGAGTTTCAAAAGTGAGCTCTCCCGCGGTAATTGCCGATGCCGTTGAGGCTTCTTTTGATTTTTCTGAAAGGGTGATTGTTGAGCGGGCCGTATTGAACCTAAGGGAAGTCGAGGTAAGCGTAATGGGAAACCAGGATCCGAAGGCATCAATTCCCGGGGAACTCGTCGTGCAAGGAAGTTTTTATGATTACGAAAAGAAGTACCACGACGAATCGACGGAGTTTTGCATCCCCTGTGACCTTGATCAAGAGATTCAGGATAAAATAAGAGCCCTCGCTCTTGCTTCCTATTCCGCTCTCTGCTGTACCGGCATGGCAAGGGTGGATTTTCTGGTTGATGCCGATACGGAGCAGGTGTTTGTTAGCGAGATAAACACGATCCCGGGCTTCACGCCCATAAGCATGTACCCGAAGCTGTGGGAGGCAAGCGGGATTCCCGTCGGGGAAATGCTTGAGATGCTGGTTGAGCTTGCGGAGCAGAGGCATCGGATGAAGAGAGAACTCAGAACGGACTTCTCGGATTCCCGGTAGGGTTCACTTGCCGAGAATATCGTTTTTCTGTCCCCGAAAAAGCACTAGGAAAACGACTCCGGCGATTATGGAAGCTCCCCCCAGAAGTTTCGTGACCGACGGCAGGTCGTCGAAGAAAACGTGCGCGAAAATCAGCACGAAAATCGATTCCATCGGCATAACGGCCGTTGTTCTTGAGATATCAAGAAGCTTTATGGCGTGAAACTGGCTTCCTTTGGCTATGTACGCTCCGCACGCCCCTCCACACGCCATTATAAGCGCCTGATTTAGGCTGGGGGGATGGAAGTGTCCGGTGACTACCAGGTAGAGAAAAAGAACAATCGAGACCCCGAGAGTTCTGAGAGTTGCGACTGTGAGCATGTTGAGGTCCTGCGCTATCTTCTTTACCATGAAGGAGAGAAAGGAATACAAAAACGCGGCCCCCAGAGCCATGGCTGTCCCGAAGATGAGGTAGCCTTCTGTCTGGTAGGCGACTACCGCTCCGCCTGCCACCGTCATAGCTACCCCTATGCTCTCTCCCTTGTTAAGCCTCTCTCCGAGGAAGAGTATGCCGAGCAGGAGCGCAAAAAGCGTCTGGGCTTTCATTAAAAATGAAGTGAGAGCGGGCCCGATTGTCCAAAGCGCCACCATCCACAAGGCGGCTCCGGCCGAGGTTATGACAGAACTCCAGATGAAAATGTCGCGGTACAGGCGAATTCTTTTAAGCTCTTCTCTTTGCGCACGAAGGAAGGGAAACAGAATCAGGGCGACTATAAAAGCTCCGAAGAACCAGAAAAACGTGGTGGTTTCCGGGTGAAGATCGCTTCGCTCAAGGGCTTTTCCTATGGCGTAGGAGAGTGCCGTGAAAAAAGCGGTGGCTATCAGAAAAAGATAGCCTTTTATGGGAAGTTTTTCTTTTTTCTCAGGTTTGCTCATAAATGCTCCTGTTTCTCCATAACGAGGCTATTGCTGCGCCCGAGATATTATGCCAGATGCTGAAAAGCGCGGCGGGAAGGGCGGAGAGATAGCCGAAGTGCAGATGGGAAAGCGCCGCCGCGAGCCCCGAGTTCTGCATTCCCACTTCTACGGATATCGCTCTGGCGCTGCTTTCTCCGAATCCCAGCGCCTTCGCTATAAGATAACCGCATGTGAGACCAAGAGCGTTGTGAATGATTACTATGAGGAAAACCGCCGCGCCGATGGTTTTTATGGATTCCGCGTTCAAAGCCACGATTATTCCTACCGCAAGAGCTATCGCAAGGGACGATACGGAAGGCAGAAAGGGCAGTACGGTCTCCGATTTTTCCCCGAGCAGCCTCCTTAACGTCAAGCCCAGAAGTACCGGCAGCAGCACTATCTGAAGCGCGGAGATAAAAAGGTCGGCGACCGGAACATCTATCCATCTTCCCGCGTAAAAGTACATAAGGGCGGGCAGGAGAAAAGGGCAAAGAAGCGTCGAAACCGAAGTCAGCGTCACGGAAAGCGCGAGATCGCCTCTTGCCAGATAGGTGATCACGTTTGACGCTGTTCCCCCGGGACAGGAACCCACTAGGACGATTCCGGCCGCGATCAGGGGATTTATTCCGAATCCGAGAGCCAAGAGGAAGCCCAGAAGGGGCATCACAATGTACTGAGCGCAGACGCCCACAAGAATTTCAAGCGGTCTTAAGAAAACTCCTCTGAAGTCATCGACCCTCAGCGTCATGCCCATCGCGAGCATTATCACTGTGAGCATGGGCACTATGAGGAACCCGATATCCTCAAAAACGGAGGAAAAAAAGTACCCGACGGCCGAGAATAGTATTATCCATAGGATGAAAAACCTTGTTATGAGGTCGTTTAGCGAAGTTAAAGCGCCTTGTATCGAATTCAACTTTGTTTGTTACCGTCGGGGCTGCCGGGGAAGCGATTGCCGGGGAGTTTTATCGCTTCGGCTCGACTCCGATTGCTATTTTCGAGAACCCCTGGGTTTTTGCCAGGTCCATGGTGCTTACCACCGGGCCGTGCATGGCCTCGGAATCCGCCCTTATTATTACCAGGGTGTCTTTGTTGGGTATCTTCTGAAACTCCCGCTTTAAGGAGTTGGCGGAGGGCATAAGCAAGTCGTTGAAGTAAACTTTTCCGTCTTTGGCAATGTGTATGTTCACGTCTTTTATTTCAACGATTTCGCCTGTTGCTTTCGGGAGGTTGACTTTTATGCCGCTTGATATTGCGAAATTGAGTGTAAGGGCAAAGAAAATAAGGAGGTTGAAAATCACGTCCACGATGGGAGCCATGTCTATGCCGGACCTACTGCCAGATTTTCTTTGCGAGAAGTTCATAGAGATGCCTTTGCGGAAAAAGCTTCCAGTATTTTTTTGCCTTCATCCTCAAGCTCGGAGATTATTTCCTTGAATTTTCCGTCTGTGTACTTGTAGGCTATGAGCGCCGGGATTGCTATCGTGAGTCCAAGAGCCGTTGTGTAAAGAGCTTCTGAGATACCTCCGGCAAGGGAAGGCGGGTCCACTATATCCTTCTCCGATATTACGGCGAACACTTTTATCATGCCCGATATCGTTCCGAGAAGTCCTATCAGAGTACTTATGCTGCTTATGGTGAGCAGAGTCTCGATATATTTCTCAAGGCCCTGTGCCTCGGTTTTTCCGACTGCCTCAATGGCTTCGTGCATTTCCTCTTTCGATTTGCCTGAGTTCTGCGCGGCCGCGAGAGCCATCTTGGCTACCGCGGAATCGTTTGATGCGGAAAGGGATTTTGCCTCTTCAAGCCCCTTTGTCTCGACAGTCTTGTACAGGCTTGAAAGAAACTCTTCTGGGAGAAGCTTCTTCCTCTGAAGGAGGTGAAGCTTCTGAAGAAAAATCGCAAGTCCGAATATGGAACATAAAATCAGGGGGAAAATATATACTCCGCCCTTGGTAAAGAGATCAATAATTGCGTCCATGGGAATTTGTCCTTATAGAGAGGTTTTGCTCCAAAGTTTAGGTTTTCAGTACGACCAAACCATTATAAAACAAATCCGGGTTTTGTCCAAGTAGAATTTGGCGAGGTGCTCTGTTTCTCTTGTCGTTAATCGTTTCCACTGTTTTTTTCGGGTAAGTTTTCTACTTTTAAACCTGCGGGGACTTACTTATATGATGGCTTCCGATTTTGAATACGTTAACGGCGAACTTTACGTGGAAAAAGTTCCTGTGAGGCAGATATGCGAGGATTTTGGAACTCCCGTTTACATCTATAGTCACAATTCCGTCAGCTCAAGCTTCCTTGAATACAGGGAGGCGTTTTCCGAGATCGACCCTCTGATCTGCTATTCCGTAAAGGCGAACTCTAATATATCTGTACTCAAGATTTTCTCCTCCATGGACTCCGGTTTCGATATAGTCTCGTCGGGGGAACTGCAGAGAGTCATTACCGCCGGGGGAGACACCTCGAAAGTGGTGTTCTCGGGAGTTGGAAAGACCGAAGAGGAGATAGAAGCCGCCATTCGTTCACGGATACTTTTTTTCAACGTGGAATCCGAAGCGGAGCTTGGGAAAATAAACGAGGTTGCCGTTTCAATTGGGGAGAAGGCTCCGGTTGCCATAAGGGTGAATCCCGATATCGATCCCGATACACATCCGTACATATCGACGGGTTTTGAGAAAAGCAAGTTCGGAATCGGAATCGAAAAGGCGGTGGATGTTTACAGAGATGCCTCGCGGATGAAAGGAATCGAGATAAGGGGAATCGATGCCCATATAGGTTCCCAGATATTTGATCTTTCCTCCTTCTCAGAGTCCATATCAAAGCTCGTCTATCTTGCCGACAGACTGGGCAGCGACGGGATTGAAGTTTCCTACATAGATATAGGAGGGGGTCTTGCGATAAGCTATGAGAGTGAGGAAAAACCCCCGGCGAAATCAGAGTACGCGCGGGTTTTTGAGGAACATCTTCGCGACACCAGTTACGGACTGGTCCTTGAGCCCGGAAGATCGATGGTGGGCAACGCGGGAATAATGGCCACCAGGGTACTTTACGTTAAGGAGGGGATTTCGAAGAAATTCGTGATAGTCGATGCCGCGATGAACGATCTTGTAAGACCCGCGTTTTACGATTCGTTCCATCGCATAGAACCGGTGCGCGGGGGAGACCCCGGATCTTCCGAGGTAGTGGACATAGTCGGCCCCATATGCGAATCCGGCGATTTTCTGGCCAGGGACAGAAGTTTTCCTGCGGTTTCCGCGGGTGAGTTGCTTGCGGTTTTCAGTGCGGGAGCCTATGGCTTCGTGATGTCGTCTAATTACAATACGAGACCCCGTGCTGCTGAAGTTCTTGTAAGCGGTGAGAGGTACTGCGAGATAAGGGCAAGAGAAACTCTCGAGGACCTGCTGAAAGCCGAGAGC
This sequence comes from uncultured Spirochaetia bacterium, assembly GCA_964429945.1. GTDB lineage: Bacteria > Desulfobacterota_D > UBA1144 > Nemesobacterales > Nemesobacteraceae > Nemesobacter. The sequence continues at coordinate 54,286 of CAYSDX010000102.1, forward strand.
ATTGCGGAGTTTCTCTAGTCTCGGGGAGGTGTTGCTGTGCCCGGGCCTAGGGTTTAAGTCATGAAACAGGGGTTTAACGGACTCAGAGTAACGTCTTTTGAAAGTCGCCGTTGCGAGGAGATGAAAAAACTTATCTCCTATCACGGCGGTGTGCCCAGGGTCGCGCCCTCGATGAGGGAAGTTCCCGACCTGAAAACTCCTTACGTTGACAGGTTTGCTGATGACCTTTTCTCGGGCAACGTTGATATTCTTGTTCTGATGACGGGGGTGGGCACCCGGATTCTCTCCGACATGGTGATCGCGGAGTCGGAGGAAAAAAAATATTTTGATGCCCTGCGTGCGACGACAATTCTTGCAAGAGGCCCGAAACCCGTAGCGGCGCTTCGCAAATTCGGAATAAGGCCGGATATCACCGTTCCTGAACCGAACACGTGGAGGGATATACTCTCCACTTTTGACCGCAGGAACATGTCGCTTGAAAACCTGGTTGTGTACGTCCAGGAATACGGCGTTTCCAACGAGGAATTTCTCGCTTCTCTTGAGAGAAAGGGGGCGGACGTGAGAAGAATTCCCATTTACAGATGGGCGTTGCCGGAGGATCTGGGTCCCCTGCGGGAAGCGGTAAGGTCCATATCCGAGGGCGCAGAGGATTGTCTTCTGTTTACAAGTTCCCGGCAGGTATCAAACCTTTTTGAAGTTGCGGGAAAGGAGGAGAGAGGAGCCGGCTTCATGGAGGGAATAAAAAAAGCGCTTGTATGTTCGATCGGGCCGACAACCACGGAGACGCTCAGGGAAAACGGAATATCCGTCGACTATGAGCCCGACAGCCCGAAGATGGGAAATCTGGTGAGAGAGGTGGCCAGAAGATCAGCGACGCTTCTCGCGAAAAAAAGAACGGCTTTTCAAAACGGAGTGGATACGCAAAGCTGGAACCGCACGCAGATGCTCTGGTCGGGAGACGGCGCGCAGGCCCAAAGAAGAGAAATCACGTCTTCGGGGGCGTTTATGAAGGCGTGTCGGCTCGAGAAAACCGATTATACCCCCATCTGGCTTATGCGCCAGGCAGGCAGGTTTCTTCGGGAATACAGGGAGGTCCGCTCCCGCGTTTCGTTCAAGGAATTTTGCAAGACCCCGGATATGGCCTCGGAAATCACGCTCATGGTGGTTGACCGCTTCGGCGTGGACGCGGCTATAATCTTCTCCGACATACTGCTTATCCTAGAACCTCTGGGGCTTTCCCTTGAGTATTCAAGCGTTGACGGCCCCGTGATAGCTAAGCCTCTTAGGACCCGAAGGCGCATAGAGGCCTTAAGGGACTTTGATCCTGAAAGCATGGATTTTGTCTACGAGGCTCTGCGCATCACGAGACGGGCGCTTGCCCCGGAAGTTTCCCTTATTGGTTTTAGCGGCGCTCCGTTTACGGTGGCTTCCTATGCGATTGAGGGAAGCGGCTCGAAAAACTACGTAAACACGAAAAAACTGATGTATGGAGACCCTTCCCTGTGGGAGAGGCTGATGGAGATTCTGACCGCGAGCATTTCGGATTATCTCTGCGCCCAGGTAGATGCCGGGGCGGATGCCGTGCAGATTTTCGACAGCTGGGTGGGTTGTCTCTCACCGGCGGACTACGAAAGATTCGTTTTTCCACACGTAAAGAAACTCATATCCGCAATCCCCTCTGATGTTCCCGTAGTATTGTTCGGAACCGGGACCGGTTCTCTTCTCGAACTCATGGGGCAGACGGGAGCTGGGGTTATTGGTCTTGACTGGAGGGTCGATATTCTTGACGGTTGGCGCAGGGCCGGAAGTTCTCTTGCGGTTCAGGGGAATCTTGATCCCGTTTCGATGCTCTCAACCCCTTCTCACGTCGTTGAGGAGGCTAGGAAGATACTGGACAGAGTGGGAGGGAGACCCGGGCACATATTCAATCTGGGTCACGGGGTGCTGCCGCAGACACCGGTTGATAATGTTCTAAGACTGATTGATGAGGTTCACGAATATTCCGCGCGAATGGAGGTTTAGGAAGAAGTTCCATGCGAAATAATTTTGACGCCATAATGATGATCGGATACGGCGCTCCCGAGAAAAAAGAGGACATAATGCCTTTTCTCAGAAAAGTGGCGAGCGGGAGACCGATACCTGAGGATAGGCTGCAGGAAGTCGCCCATCACTACGAAATTTTCGACGGAAAATCTCCGCTGAACGAGTTCACTTACAACCAGGCCCGAAAACTTGAGAAGCTTCTTTCAGTGTGGGGATACGATCTTCCGGTTTACGTCGGGATGAGGAACTGGCATCCGTTCATTAAGGATTCCCTTGAGCAGATGCGGGAGAGGGGAGTGAAAAACCTTATAGGCCTCATAATGGCCGTTTATCGCTCTGATGCTAGCTGGGAGAGGTACATGAGGGATGTGGATGAGGCCTGCGAAGATCTCGAGATGGAACTTCACGTGAAATATGTTCCGCCGCTTTTTAACCATCCTCTTTTCATAGAGGGCTCTGCGGCCAAGGTAATGGAGCGAATGCGCGATATTCCCGAGAGCAGGCTCGATACTACCATGCTTGTGTTTACGGCTCACAGCATTCCCAAGAGTATGTCGGATTCATCCCCTTATGCCTTGCAGTTTGAAACTTCAGCCATGCTGGTGGCGGATAGAACTAGGCACAAAAAATGGATGATTGCCTATCAGAGCAGGAGCGGTTCTCCAAACGAGGAGTGGCTTGAACCGGACGTATGCGACGTGATAAGGAACCTTGCTGACCGGGGTTTTACGGATATTGTGGTTCAGCCGATAGGGTTTGTGTGCGATCATATCGAGGTACTTTTCGATATAGGGGTCGAGGCCGCCGAAGCCGCGCGCGAGTGCGGGGTGAACCTTTACAGGGCCGAGACCGTAAACGATGATGACTGCTACATCAAGGCCTTGGGTGACGGGGTGCTGAGGCTTATCGATTCAGAAAACTCCCAGCAATAAGTAAGATAGTTTGGTATGAAAGTCGCTATCGTCGGCGCGGGAATCTCGGGTCTCTCCTCGGCCCACTACCTGAGAAAGCTTTGCCGGGAGGGGAGTGTTCCCCTTGAGCTTGTTCTTTTCGAGTCCTCCGCACATCCGGGTGGGGTCTTCGATACAGTAAAAAAGGAGGACATGATTCTTGAACTCGGACCCGACTCCTTTATAACGTCAAAGCCCTGGGCGCTTGATCTTGTAAGGGAACTCGGACTAGAGGGTTCGCTCCTTGGGGTGGGGTACGGCAAAGGGAAAAATACGTTCGTGTATCAGGAGGGAAGGCTCTGGGCGCTTCCCGAAGGTTTTTTTCTGATGGCTCCCTCGAAGCTTCTGCCGTTTCTTCGCAGCGGACTTTTCAGCGCCGGGGCCAAGCTCAGGGTGCTTCTTGAGCCTCTGGTTCCCCGCGGTGGGGGAGGGGACGAAAGCGTCCGTTCTTTTGTGGAGAGGAGATTCGGAAGGGAGATCTTCGAGAAGGCCGCGCAGCCTCTTCTGGGCGGGATATACATGGCCGACCCCGAGAAACTGAGTCTTTCGGCCACAATGCCGCAGTTCATTGAGATGGAGCAGCGAAGCGGAAGCGTCCTTTGGGATCTTCTTCGAAATCCTCCCACGTCCCAGGGGGAAAGCGGGGCTAGGTACGGTCTTTTTCTCACTCCGGCGAATGGAATGTCCGCTATCATTGAGAAGCTTTGCGAAAGCGCCGAATTTGCCAGGCAGGATTTTGAAACCCCGGTCCTTTCTCTTAAGAAATCGGAAAAGGGATGGCTTGTCGGTTCTGAACGTGGAGAAGAGGAATTTGACTCTGTCATCCTGTCTGTCGGGGCCGGTACGGCCGGCCTTCTGCTTTCTGATATCGATCCGCAGCTTGGAGCCAGACTCTCGGGCGTGCGCTATGTTTCCTCCGTCGTTGCGACTCTTGTTTTTGATGAGAAGGATTTCCGCGGTCTTCCCGACGGCTTGGGAATCATAATTCCCTCCAAAGAGGGAATGGGTCTCGTGGCGTGTTCGCTTTACAGCAGCAAGTTTCCCGGGAAATCTGGGAGCGGAAAAATAGTAATAAGGTGTTTTCTCGGAGGAGAGCTTAACCCTGATGCAGTGCTTTGGGATGAGGAAAAAATAAAATCTGTCTTAAGAGAAGAACTTGCGAGAGTTTTCGGATTCGACAACCATCCCACGGAGATTTATATCAGGAGATATAAGATGTCCATGCCGCGCTTTGCACTGGGACACAAAGAGGAGATCTCGAGCGTTGCGCACCGACTTTCGCGTCACTCGGGGCTTGCGCTTTGCGGAGCGGCTTATTTTGGCGTTGGCATTCCCGATTGCGTGCGCTCAGCAGAAATTGCAGCCAGAAAAATTCACGTGGATATAGCACGCTGATGTAAAACAAGATATGCTCACCCGCCCACATCTAATTATACGCTTTTAGGTCCTATCGGCTCAAGCCCCAGCGGGTATTTGGTCTCTCAAATTCCCCTTTTTCATGTTTACAAAGACTTTTACTGTGGCAAAATTAAAGACTTGTTACTGCCGATGTAGCTCAGTGGTAGAGCAGCTCACTCGTAATGAGCAGGTCAGGGGTTCGAATCCCCTCGTCGGCTGTATGTAGTCTCAGTTCCCCCTCGGCGACTAACTGCGTGATACAGCCAATGGCAAGTCTTTTATCAAAGGAACGTATCGTTAGAGGTCCGGAATTTAACCGCTGGCTGGCTGTGCCTCCGTCTATTGCGGTTCACCTGTGCATTGGTTCTGTTTACGCTTGGAGCATATATAATCCCGCGTTAATTGAGGTGCTAGGCGTTGCCACTAGTGCGGGGGACGACTGGACTCTGCGCCAGGTAGTGTGGATATTCAGCGTCGCGATTGCGTTCACTGGGCTTACGGCGGCTTTTGCCGGCAAATGGGTTGAGAAGGTGGGACCACGCATGGTCTGCGTGATGGCGGCGTGTTTTTGGGGCGGCGGCTACATGCTCAGCAGTCTCGGTGTTACTTTGCATCAACTGTGGCTGATTTATCTGGGTTACGGCGTGATCGGCGGTATCGGTCTGGGTCTTGGTTATGTTTCTCCGGTCACCAATTTAATTCGCTGGTTTCCGGACCGACGCGGCTTGGCTGCCGGAATGGCGATCATGGGCTTCGGTGGTGGGGCGATGATCGCGGTGCCGCTTAAGGAATTTTTCCTCCATTACTTTTACAAGGCGCCTCAATACTTGGGGACGGTTGACGCTGTCGATATGATCACTCATTCGGGCCGATGCTTTGTCGAAGTCGGCGGTCAACTCAAAGAGGTTGTCGTCGCGGGGGCTGCCGAGGCGGCACATGTGCTGGCGCCCGGAACCGAAGCGGCCGGGGTATATGTGGTTGGCACCGGTTCCGCGGGAGTCGCCCAGACCTTCCTTTTCTTCGGAGCGGTTTATTTTCTTGTGATAATGGTCTCGGCGTTTTTATATCGTGTCCCGGTTGCGGGGTATAAACCGCAGGGATGGGAGCCGCCGGACGATAAGGATTCTAGCAAGCGAATGATCAGTCAGAAAGATGTGCATATCGATCAGGCGTTAAAAACACCTCAGTTCTACCAGGTGTGGGTAGTGCTGTGCCTTAACGTTACAGCCGGCATCGGAATTATCTCTGTCGCCAAGACAATGATGACCGAGATATTCAGTAACGCGCTTCCGGGTATTGTTGACGTCACCTTTGCCGCCACTTACGTCTTGATGATCGGTATGTTCAACATGCTAGGGCGCATTATATGGGCGAGCGCTTCCGATAAACTAGGGCGACGCAATACGTGTTCGATATTTTGTCTGGTCGGTTTTTTGTTGTATTTGTCCATTCCTGTGGCCGCCCATCAGGTGAATCTTCACCCTTCGATTTTCTGGCTGTTAATGTTCTACGCGGCGACGATGATAATTTTTACTTTCTATGGAGGTGTCTTCGCTACCGTTCCGGCATATCTTGCCGACCTGTTTGGTACTCGCTACGTCGGCGGCATCTATGGACTTTTGCTGACCGCTTGGAGCGTCGCCGGAGTGCTCGGTCCCTTGGCGGTCACCTCGCTTAGAGATCGCTCGCTTATGGTCGAAATCAATCGACTCGCCGAAATGGTATCGCCAGATGAATTCGTCAGGACTTTCGGAGCCGGAATTAACGACCTCGAGATACTCGTGCAAAATAAAACCGTAACGCTTGCGAAACTCATGGATATCGCGCCTGAGGGTACAATAGACCCGACGGCTTCCTTGTACAACTCGACGATGTATGTGATGGCGGCGTTATTAATAATCGCTTTGATAAGCAATCTCCTGATAAAACCGGTTCACGAAAAACATCACATAAAGGATTGATGTGTGCTAGAGCGGAATAAAAGGAGGGTGTCTATAGTTTGCAACCACAACCACAAAACTGGCCCAGTTAAACTTTAAGCCATTTTGTCCACCAATAAAATCTTAGAAGTGGTCCCCAAAAATTAGACAGCGTCTTAAGTGTATTTCTCTGATATTTTAATAAATATACAGGAGGGTACACAATGAGGAGTAAAAGGCGTAATCATTCACCGGAATTCAAGGCGAAGGTAGCGTTGTCTGCGGTA
>CAYSDX010000103.1:0-2427 GCA_964429945.1 uncultured Spirochaetia bacterium
GACTTTGGGAGAGAAAACCCGTTTCCATGAGCAAATTGAGCTCCTGGCGGACCGTGGCCGGAGACCATTTTATACCGTATTTAGATATAAGAGTCGAAGAACCGATAGGGTTTCCGGTTTCAATAAAATGATCAACTACGCAGGCCAAAAAAGCCTTGTTTCTTGGAGAGATTGGCTGTGTCATCTATTTCTGAAATATAATTTCACCCCGCTGCGTTGTCAACGGAGATAGTCGCAATTACATTTACCCCTGAATACGTTTCGACGTACCCTGCGTTTCATGTTACAAAATCAAGGTATTGATTCGGTATTATTAAACCCAGACTGCAAATTACTGAAAGAGGATGGAGGCAATCCGTTAAATGGAAAACATCAAAAACCGCGAAATTCACCGCATTGCGGAAAGGGTAAGACATCTCAAATTGCTTGATTCAGAATTTGAGATGGGAGAAGAATTCTATCCCGCGCATCTGTCTGTGGCTCTTATCGACGCGGTCTTCACCCCTCGAAGCCATTACGAGAATCATGTTCTACCGGTTATCCGGCGCTACTGCGAGCATTTCGACATAGAACGAACCCGACCGGGAAAGAACCGGGAACTTCTTCCGCCGACTCACAAGCAGGAAACGCTCAAAAAACTTGTCTCCCACTACAAAACCCTTGGAAAAAAGCACATGCGAGAAGAAATATTCAGGGCTAAGTACCGATCACCTGGGACAAAGACTTTCAAGTCCGATAATGTTTGTCGCGCCGCAAAAGAACTGCTGAAAATCAAAATCAATAACCTGCAGGACGTCTCTTCGGCTCAACCGGACGAGATCAAGAAGTCTCTTTGTTCGATAAAGGGAATCGGCGCCGCTACGGCGCACATGTTTCTTATGTACTGCGGCAGGGATGACTACGTAAAAGGAGATGTTCACATCTGCGCTTTTGTCGCCGAAGCCCTGGGTACGGAAAAGGTTGGACCGCGAGAAGCTGAACAGATTGTAATAGGAGCCGCCAGGGAGATTGACATCACTCCGAGGGCCCTTGACTACGTGATATGGAAATACGGATCGAATTTCTCTGGAGCAGACTCATAACACCAGAACATTTCGCATCTTACAGGACTTTTTGTTCCGCCCCGGCAGACAGATCCCGCCCGCTTTGACGACGGGCCAATTATAAATATACTTACCCGGAAATGGAAAAATTTGATCTGGCAGTCATAGGATCCGGTCCCGGGGGATACATATCGGCAATAAGGGCCGCGCAGATGGGGATGAAAGTTGCCGTCGTGGAGCGCGACAAACCGGGCGGAGTGTGTCTTAACTGGGGATGCATACCTTCAAAGGCAATTCTCAAATGCGCCGAGATGTACTCGCACTTTCTTGACTCGAAACGTTACGGAATCACCCACAAGGGGCTATCCTTTGACTACTCGGAAGTAATAAAAAACAGCAGGAATGCCTCGGCTTCTCTTAACAAAGGCGTAGAGGGACTTTTCAAGAAAAACAAGATCACCCTCATAAGCGGCACCGGAAGACTCACGTCAAAGCACGGAATTTCCGTTATCGGAAAAAAATCACAGGATATAGAGAGCGAAAAGATACTTCTCGCCACGGGCTCCGTTCCAAGGACGCTTCCCGGCCTTAAAATCGACGGGAAAGTGGTAATGACAAGTGACGAGGCGATAATGCACCCCGAGGTTCCACGCTCGGTCGTAATAATAGGCGGGGGGTACATAGGAATGGAGTTCGCCTATGTCTATAACTCCTTCGGCAGCAAGGTAACCATAGTGGAGATGGAAAAACAGGTCCTGCCGGGAGCCGACGAGGAAATAGCAAAAGAGGCGAAGAAAATATTCACGAAGCAGGGAATGACAATTCTCAACGAGACCGTATACAAGTCCCTCAAGAAGACTTCAGGTTCCGCAACTGTAACGGTGGAGAGCACGGTTTCGGGTGAGCAGACTACCCTGAAGGCAGACATGGTTTTGGTGTCGGTTGGAAGAAGGGCTATCGCAAACGCGGCGCCGACCTCTTTTGCCTTCTACGAGACGGGCGACAGCATGGGTCTTGAAGACGTGGGCGTTGAGCTTGATGAAAGAGGATTCATAAAAACAGACGATGACTACATGACCACCTGCTCCAATATCTACGCGATCGGGGACGTAATCGGAGGTCCCATGCTCGCGCACAAGGCCTCTGAGGAAGGAGTCGTCGCGGTTGAGCGAATGAAAGGAATGAACTCCAAAGTGCATTACGACTCGATTCCAGGCTGCGTTTACTGCCAGCCGGAAGTGGCAATGATCGGCCTTACGGAAAGACAGGCAAAAGACCAAGGTTATGATGTGGACATAGGGAAATTTCCTTTCAGGGCCGTGGGAAAAGCGGTTGCGGTCGGAGAAACGGACGGCTTTGTAAAAATGGTCTTTGACTCGAGGAC
>CAYSDX010000104.1:0-7784 GCA_964429945.1 uncultured Spirochaetia bacterium
AAAGAGTTTATGGTTCCGGGAGTCTGAAACTCCAGTCGGGCTACGCCCTCCTTCCGTTTCAGACTCCCGAAAGCTTTTCTGCGTTGGTCGGAATACACTTAAAAAAAGAAAAAAGCTGTTTAAAAAAAGGGACCACTTCTATACTCAATTTCCCAGTCCACATAGTCACTATCCTTCGTCTCGGGAGAAAGATAGACAACAACAGTGGAGCATTGCCGAATACGCGGAGCTAGGATTTCAGACTTTATATAGTCTTCCGACTTTGCGTTGTTAGGGTTGTCGGAACTGATTGAATAATCACGAATCGTCATCCCTTTGGAAGCAAGCAGACTTTTCAGCTTTGCAAGTCCGGGGTCATCTTCGTGAATGTGAACTATAAAAACATTTTTCGTTTTCTCAGTCATTGTTCCTTACCCTTCCGCATGGAAATTATAATTTTCAGATAGCATAAATTCAAGTGAACCCGTTTCTTTCTGGTAAAAAGGTTGTTGCCGGTAGGACGGCTTCCCTTTCAAACAGCACATTTAGGCTGATTGTGCTTATGTCCTCTGCGTGTTATTTTCATTGGTGCGAGCAGGGATTTACCGTCTTGCTCCACAGAAACGTAACGAACGTAAGAATGTAAATCCATCTTCCTGCAGACTGGCGGTGAGAATAAATGGCAACAATCAATCAGGTAGAAATCTACAAGCAGAGATACGAGACGTATCGACATCTTGACCGTCTTCGTTGGCAGATGCTGCAGATCGCGGTTGGAGCAGGTTCTTTAATTCTAGCTTTTGCTGGAGGTGGCAGTGAACCTGATTGGTGGGTATTTGCAGCAGTAGGCACTTTGCTTATCATACTTGGGTCGGTCATGTTGCGGATAGGACATGGAATTAACATGAACAGTAAGGTGCTTAGTAAAGCCGCAAGTGCAGTTGGTGATATCGGTATCCCGCCGACTTCGAATCGGTGGAAGAGCGTTTCCTTCTGGGTTGCTTGTATTTTAATTGCACTCGGGAGCGTTTGCGTAGTATCCGCTTGGCATTTCTACCCTTGTGGAGGATGACAAAAGGCGAGAGTCGATGCATAAAGTTTTCATCAGCTATCACCACCAACTTGATCAAGGTTACAAAAACTATCTTGTGCAGATGGGTGATAGATACGAAATATTTCTTGACCGGTCAGTTGATACTGGAGAGATATCAGATGACCTCAGTGACGAATCGATAAGGAGAAAAATTCGCGACGAATATCTGCTTGATTCAACGGTAACAATCCTGCTTGTGGGACTGGAAACAAAAAGGCGCAAGCATATAGACTGGGAAATCTATTCAAGCATGATAGACGGCCAGGTCAATAAGAAATCGGGAATTCTTGTAGTGAACCTACCGTCAACTGGAAACACTCTCTGTACAACCTCACACTCTGGAGAAAAAGAAACTGTTTACCCTGAGATCAAAAGCTGGGTAAGTGTTGATAGCAGGACTGAGTACGAACGCCGTTATCCCTATGCACCGGATAGGATTATCGATAACCTTCTCAGATATAAAGCTAAAGTCTCGGTTACTCCTTGGTCAAAAATAGAAAACAATCCCCGTGCTCTCGGGTTCCTGATTAATGCTGCTTTCGAAGATCGTGGGAAATGTGAATATGACTTAAGTCGACCTATGAGGAGAGTAAATTCTTGAAATTCTCACTTTTGCATATTACGGAATTACTGTCCCTTTTCAGTCGTAATATGCACCAGAGCATTGCCAATATTGCGTGGTGATACCTTTTTGCCGTTTATTTCGAAGGAAATATCAATCATAGGGCTTCTCCTCGGTTACTTTTATTTTGAACATATGAAAAGCCTCAGTTTCTCTCCATCTACGAGACCGTCTGAATACTTCATTAATCCCCAGTGTTGATAAGAATAATGCAACGCTCACGCCGAAATAAGCTTCTCCGCGTCTCCAGTTTCCAATGACAGGTGATGGCCACCGATTCCCTCAAAGAGTTGCTCCCGGCAGGTGAAAATCAGGACTTGAATATTCTGGGCTGACATATTGAGAATGTCGAACATCCTGCTCATTCTGTGGTCGTCGGAAAACACAAGGGCGTCATCAAGCACTACCGTTGCCGGCTGCCCTTGCTCAACGAGCATTTCCGCAAACGCTAGGCGTACCAGCACAGCGATCTGCTCCTGAGTTCCCATGCTTAGGTGATGGAAGGGTTCTTCGTATCCACCTTCCCGCACTACGCCGGTTATCTCAAGGTTTTCGTCTATGGTGATGTCGGCACCGGGGAACAAAAGTTGCAGATAGGGCCTGAGCCTATTCACCACGGGAGACATGTAACGCTCTTTGGCTTTCCGCTCGGCGTCGCGCAGGGTTGAAAGCAGCAGGGTAAGAACATCCACCTTGCACTTGAAGCGTATGGTTTCCTCTTGGCAAAGTTCTAACTCGCGGCTTTTTTGCTGGATCGCCTCGTCAAGTCCGCTACCTTCAGAAGTCTCCACGTATGATTTTAGCTTACTTATCTCGACTTCAAGATTCCTGCGTTTGTCGATTCTGTCTGAAATGGCCTTTTCAAGGCGGTCTATACGAACTTGGAGTTGCTCAAGCGACTCATCTTCACGTCCGGCACTAAGTTCCGCGATGAATTCTTCCTGTTGGGAAAGCAAAGCCATGGAAGTTTCGATGTTTGCCTGGAGCTTATCTTCCGGAGACAGGTTTTCCGCTTCTTCAAGTTGACCGCAAAGTTTGCCGAGACGTTCTTCCGCATTTTCGTAAAGTGCTTTGGCGGTTGCAAGCTCACCCCTAAGTTCAGCAAGCGCCTCCTCCGGTCCGCTGAGTTCGGCTTGTGCGCTTTCGAGAGCGTGTCGCGCGTCGTCTGCCTGTTTCTTGGCGGCTTCAAGGGTCGTCTCTGATTTCTTCAGAACGGGAAGTTCACTTAAAGCAAGGGCACCTGTTTCGCGCTTGAGTATCAGGGAAAGGCTTTTGATGTGATCGTCAAGTGCCTGCGCACCGGCTTCGTACTCATCGGTTGCCGGAGAATGAAGTTCCGCCTCCTGGCCAGCTAGTTCCGCATCCCGAAGCAGTTTCTCTCTCAAGGTGTAAAGGCTCTCGGCTTCGTTTACGCTTTGAGTCCCTGCATCCCGCAGCGCCTCTTTAAGTTCGGTTTCGGCTCTTTTTTGCTCCGAGAGAAGCTTGCTGCGGTTTTCTACGACTGGTTCAACAGTGATTCGTCCGCATTCGGGAATCATTATTGTCACAGGCGAAACAGCCTGGATAGAGAAGTGATTGTCCAAAAGAGGTTCACCGTCAACCTCAAGGCCGTCGGGGCGATTCGGTTCCATGTCAAGGGTTATGGTGGTCGCAACAGCATTTAGCCGACTGGTGGTTTTTTGAACTTCATTATCCGCTTTGCGTATCTGCTCGATCAGCTTTTCGGTTACCCCGATGGCCGCGGCCTCCCGTTTAGCTTCCCGACGGCGTGTTTCGGCTTTCTTGGCTTTTTCAAAACGGGACTCAAGCTCTACGACCCGGCTTTTAAGCCGTACTGCCTCCAGAATGCGGGTTTGCCGCAAGACGGTTTCTTCAGCCTCTTTCCCTTCCGCCTCCGCCTCACGTACAGCTTTACGCAATTTCTCGATTTTCTCCCGAGATTCCCTCTCCTTTTCCTGCGTTTCTTTCAGACGCTCTCCGGCACCCTCGAAAACTTTCTTTTCAGCCGTGATATTGTTTTTCAGCTGATGACGTTCTTTTTTCTCGGTTTCGGCCTTTTCCAAGTTGAGCTTGGCGAGCTCAAGTTCTGTCTCAGCCGCTTTTATGCGACCTTCAAGCTGCTCCAGTCGGCCGTAACGTTCACGCGCTCTTTTAATTTCTTCGCCGTCGGTTTCGTTGCGATTCTCCGACAGGAGACGTTGCAGCCTCTCCTGTGCCTCTTCAAGGCGAGCGAGAGTGTCTTGAAGTTCCGTCCTGCGCTCTTTTAATTCCTGGATTTCCCCGTTAAGCAAAGCCTCCCGCTCGAGAAAATCTTTGTATAGCCCCTTGGGCTTGTTCGTCCTGAGAGTAATCAGTTCGCCGAGCTGTTTTTCTATTTCCCGAGGAAGCTCCCGTCCGCGTCTTCCTCCGAGCACCGTGCCGACCTCCGATTCTAGGGCGCCGCGAAGGTTGCCCCGCGCGCTTTCCGGAAGATCCGGCGTCCCAAAGGATCCGCCCTGTTTTACCCAGAGCACGTTCCACATTTCCAGGGTTTCAGGCTGCGCACCGCGGGGGCCGGGTTTTCCCAAGCTCAAAAGTTCGCGAAGTTCATCCTCGGCGGCATTTCCTTCAAGCGTCCTGCCGTCTGGGCACTCAAGACGTGCGTAGGCCCTCTTCATAAACCGTTTCCTGATCCGGTAAGTGCCTTCATTAAGCTCAAAGGCAAGTTCCACTACAGGCGCGGCCTTGTTTCGGTCGTTCTGAAGGTCCTTTACGGTTTTCGCCTTCGAGTCGTGTTTTTCAAACAGCACGGCACGAAGCGCGTCAAGCAGGGTTGATTTGCCCATTTCGTTCAGGCCGACCACGACATTTAGCCCGTCATTAATGTTCCCGAGGCACTTTGGAGTTGTAAATTTTTTGAACTGGTTTACAGCAAGGGACCGCAGTTTCATCTCTGCCCATCCTCCAGTTTCATATGCTCGAGGTAAAGTTGCTGTAGGGCCTCCGCGGCGAGTTCCCGCTCCGAATCGTTTCCCTCGCTTGCCATCCTCTTTAGATTCTCCGCGGCCGAGCGCACGAAACCCCTCTTGTCAATCCGGTCGAGATCTTCTTCCGTTGGGCTGGGAAGAAGCAGGCTGTCGTCAATGCGAAGAAAGCAGAGAGCGGCAGAGACGCCGTCTGTGATCTGCTGCTGGAAATACTCACGGTCGGCGAGAGAAAGCGCTCCCTCCACCTTCAGATGCACTAAAACTCTACTGAGGTTTTTATCCACGGCTCTCAGTTTCCCTGAAAGAAAGTCAATGTCTTCGCAGCTGTTTATCCGTTCTGAAATACTGATCCACCTGTACTGCCCCGTGTCAAAAGGCGTTACCTTGGGGGCAGACTCAGAATCCTCAATTTCCACGAGAAGCGCCTGCCCGCCTCCTGAGACGTCAAATGCGTCTGTCTCGGGTGTGCCGCTGTACCAGCAGCGGTCGCTTATCTTTCTCTGTCCGTGCCAGTCGCCAAGCGCGAGATAGGAAAGCCCGGCGCGGTCGGCGCGGTCCGGGGCTACGTGATTAGAGATGTTCTCATCGTCTCCACCGAAGCCCCTCACTGTGCCGTGGGCCATTCCCACGCGCACAAGCCCTTCGGGAAGAGTGACGTCGTCCATGTATGCGGTCGGGTCCTCAAGAGTTTTTCTATGGAGAAGCGGAGCGGGCAGCAGAACCAGAGATTCATCTTCAAAAATTGCGGGTTCGGGCTTGGTGTGTAAGTGAATGTTCTTTGGAACAGCACCGTGAATGAGCCTGTCCCAGAGTCCGTTTGGACGATGAGGGTCGTGGTTTCCCGGCAGCAGATGCCACTTTACCCCGGGGGAATTCCGCATGCGCTCAATCGGCTGGTTAAGGGTGCGGGGTGACGGGGCTTCCATATCGTATACGTCTCCCGCAACCAGAATGTGGCGGACATCGTTTTCTTCTGCGAATTCTCCGAGGCGGGTAATCGCATTGAGACGAGCGTCCTGAAGCAGTCCCATGGTCTGGTTATCCACGAATCGGAAAACTTTTCCAATCTGCCAGTCGGAGGTATGTATTATCTTTATTTTCATAAGGCTGTGCCGATATCTTTATTGATGGTTCCCCGGATCCTTTCCCCGTGGACAGTTGCTTTTTCTAGGAAAATCTTAATGGTTTTTAGCATAACACATAATACTTGGGAACGTAACTACTCACCCCCATGGAGGCGCTAGGGAAGCTGATCGAGCTTTCCGAGAAGGCGAAGAAATGAGGCTTTTGGTGGCTCGGGCGATATGCGTAACTCTTCGCTTCGATTTGCGCTTTGGGTATGAAGACAGGAAGTACTAAAAGAAAGCGAAAGATTTAGGTGTTCGCGTCCCCTCGGAATATGTAAGTCCCGATGTATTCAACAAGGTTCGGTACTGCTTTCTTGTCTTGCAATCCGTCTGCCTAGTGATTACAATGTAATTATACAAGGAGGCAAGTGCATGAAGGTTAATCTGATATCTATCGGAAACTCGAAGGGAATTCGTATCCCTTCGTCGGTTATCAAGCAGTGCGGTCTCGGCAAAGAGCTTGAGATGCGTGTTGAGAACGGAGTCATCATGCTTGCGCCTGTGCGGAACGTGCGCGAGGATTGGGGTGCCGCCTTTGAAAAAATGGCGGCCGCGGGTGACGACGCGCCGCTTGCTCCCGACGCGCTTGAAAACGATTTCGATGCCGAGGACTGGACATGGTAGGGCAGGTTCGGCGATATGATATCTATCTGGTCAACCTGGATCCCGCTCGCGGATCGGAAATCCAGAAGATGCGGCCATGCGTAGTGATCTCGCCGGATGAGATGAACCAATACATCCGCACGGTCATAATAGCGCCAATGACGTCGACCCAGCGAGACTACCCCAGCCGCGTAAATGTCACTTTTCAGCGGAAAAAAGGCCAAGTGGTGCTTGATCAGATAAGGACAGTGGATAAGTCTCGTCTGGTCAGACGACTGGGTGTTCTGCCGCCCGGGCGCGCACGGGAGGTGGCGGATGTGCTGCGGCAAATGTTTGCCTACGGCGACTGAAAAAAATTATGTATTATCGTTGACAGATCAGGATTTCTCCGCGTTCTCAGGGCCCCGGTTTTTCCGTATGCTGCCTGGATACGAGCACAATGTGGTCTCTTTCTATTTCCCTGTGGAAATTTTCCGGCAGGCACGCCCAGTCCCGGGCTTCCACCAGGAAGGGGATATTCGACTCCCGAAAGGCTTCTGAGAGCGCCTTCAGTTGGTCGGCGTCGATCCGCCGCAGCCCGGGCGCGCGCAATGCCAGATCCAGGTCGCTTCCGCCATGGCTTCGGCCATGAATGCGGCTGCCGTAAACCCAAGCCTCGACTCCGGGCAGGTGGCGGCGCAGCAGCTCTTCGATCATCTCCCTGTGCCTCGATGATAAGTGTAGTTTTTCAGCCATCGTCTGTTCTTTCCATTACGTCGGCCAGCGCCTTGGCGTCAGCCATAAAATCCGGAAGCAGCTTGATCGTGCTCTCGGCGAAACTTTTTCCGTAGCCGTGTGCCGTGTCGTTACGATTGTTGCGGTACGAAAGCCAGCGCTCGCAGGTTTCCGAGTCAATGAGATCATGCTTGGCAGCGTAGCGGAAAATGTCCTTGAAGACCAGTTGGTCCGCCCGACGGTTGTCAGCGAAATAAGCGCTCAGAACTTTTCTCAGCAGGTTGCCGCTCTGCTCCAGAATAATTTCAAACTCTTTTACGCAGGCCGCGCGGTAGGCGTCGTAGGCGATTTCATTCGGGTCTCTGCGTTTCAACTCTCCAAGACAGTGTTCAAGAGTGTCAAGGCAGCGTCTGAGAAATTCCGTATCGATGCTCATGGTTTTTGTGGTCTTAAAACCCAGTCGCCTTCAGCTTTTCGGAAAATTCCAATCTTCTGGAAAAGTACCCCAAAAGAGCAAGGAAGGCAATTAAGTGTCAGTGGTGAGGGATTTGCGCTGTAGCGATTTTTTGTGTTGATGTTTCCGAGCACAAACCCAACTGACACGGCAGTCCGGCACTCTGCAAGCCATAATCACTCCATCCGGACGTAACTCAGCGCCAAACCCTGCAGAATCACCAGTC
>CAYSDX010000105.1:0-53831 GCA_964429945.1 uncultured Spirochaetia bacterium
AAAGAGTTTATGGTTCCGGGAGTCTGAAACTCCAGTCGGGCTACGCCCTCCTTCCGTTTCAGACTCCCGAAAGCTTTTCTGCGTTGGTCGGAATACACTTAAAAAAAGAAAAAAGCTGTTTAAAAAAAGGGACCACTTCTACTTGTCTTTCCCTGAAAACTATGAAAGTGACAGATCATTAAAGATAAGAACGGACAGAATCAGGGCCGCCTATCTGTGCTGTTTAAAAGAAGCTGGGTTTAAAGTACCAAGTTCTTTTTCTATTAGTTTTTCTGGCAACGCCAAGATAAACGATAAAATCGATGGCAAGAAAATAGACCCGAGCAAGGGAGTCACATTAGAAAAAGCTGCCACATGGTTTAAGTGGGTATGGAGAAACTATGATAGCTTCAGCTTTTTCTCCGATTATAAAAATAAAAACGGTCACGACTGGGCGGATAATGATTTAAAAGCTCTCCTTACTTTTCTGACTGGTTTTAAAAATCCTGGAGAAAATACTCCCGTGAGCGGTTATAGAAAGATCCGGGTGAAGGAACTTCATGATTTGCACACCCACACTGCTGAAAATTCATTTGAAATGGAGATCCCCAAATTGTTAAGGCAGGGAAAGATTGTTATTGTAGACCTTTCTCAAGGACCTCCAATTGTCCAGACGGTATTCTCGGAAAAAATATGTCAATCGGTGTTCAATGAATCTATGGGGAGGTTTGTTGAAAATCGGCCCAACAACTTTATTCAGTTCTATTTTGAAGAGGCCCATAATCTTTTCCCGAAGAAAGATGACAAAGATCTTAGCCAGATTTATAATCGCTTGGCAAAAGAGGGCGCAAAACTTCATCTTGGCATGACTTACGCTACTCAGGAAGTCAGTTCTATTAGCTCCAATATTCTCAAGAACACCCAGAACTGGTTTATCGCACATCTAAACAACGAGGATGAACTGAGGGAGCTAAGAAAGTACTATGACTTTTCGGACTTTATTAATTCTCTTCTCAAGTTCAGCTCGGGAAACGACAAGGGATTTGTGCGAATGAAGACCTACACAAATCCATTTGTTGTTCCTGTTCAAATTGATAGGTTCCTAGCAAACAAGGAAGTTTAAGGATGGCTATTAGAAGCAGAAGTCATAAGCCCGATGAATGGGCCGCGAAAATCAACCACACACATATTATCAATGATCCCTTTGTCAAAGAATTTATTAGCCAATGCTCTTTGCCGAAAGAATTGACGGAGATTGAAGAAAGCGATGCTCAACGCTTTAACATTCTTGATCATAATATCAATAATTCTATCAAGCACATTATCGCTGTTGATGGAGGATATACGACGGTTGAGGTCAGAAAAAACTTTCCAAGCTCACAATTCGCCTTCTTTCAGTTCGGGTCTGTGCTCTTGGACTTAGCAGACTTGGAAAGTTTGTCCCAGAAGCCTTTTATTTTTCCAGAGGATATGCAAAAGTTGCATAATATTGAGAGATGTAAGCTCGCAATACCAATCAAGAACATTGTTATGAAGACGGAATGCTCACTCAAAGATTCCATCCGAAAGGCTATCTATGATTTTTTCATGAAAAAAAGAGATGGCTCTAATTTTATGGAAACCTTGGAATGGTTGATTTTTGAAGACTACAAGAACAATTCGTTGAATACCTACTCACTGGCAAGCAATCCAAACCTTGAAGTGAGTTCAGAAAGGTTTGTTCTGGATCGTGCTTCCATGGACCAAGACTATATATTCACCTCACTTCACGGGAAAGTGTATCTAACAGATGTTTTTCGTCTTCATGAAGTAGTTGACGAGGAGCATGGTGCCGGTGGCCTGTTGGGGTACCTAACCCGCTTAATTGAACAGATTATCCTCGTCCACTTTATTCGACTCATCTACAGTTATCAGAAGAAATTACTAAATGAGTTTCTGTTTATAACCGATGGACCTCTAAGCTTTTCCGGTCCAACGGCTAATATACATGTTCCGATGCGAAAGTTGTGTAATTGGCTGAAGCGCGATACTAACCTTTTCCTTGTCGGTTTGGAAAAAAGTGGTCCTTTTGTTGATCACGCTCGGGAGATTGCTTTTCCATTCAAAAGGAACCCAATATTAGAATGTGGAGAGTACCTTCTTCTCAGCAACGAATATATCTACAAATATATTGTACCGGGAGATTCTTCCAGAATGCACTACGGCAGTAGCTCTTATTACGGTGGCAAGGTGATTTTTCATTCTGAACACGATCAAGTACTGGTTCTTACGGTCCCAGTTCCTGATAAAGATTCAATTCTTGACCCGAAAAAAGAAGATTACGCAAACCTAGAAGAAATACTCATTAGTATTCAGAGGTTAAAGTGTGATATGTATGATGATACAACGGTACCAATTGCTTTTGCTAATAAATTAGTGTCGTTAGCAAATCATCCGAGCAAGGTTCTGCTAGAAAAGTTTGCATCGTCTACTTTGAACGCTTCCGGTCATTGACGATTAGTATGTGTAACCCGGTTATTCAAATGCTCTTTTGTCGCAGACCTTGGTGATCGGGCATTCTTCGCAATTTGGATTACTCTTGAAGCAATACCTTCGCCCGATTATCCAGGCCGGTTCATCCAATATCGCCGGAAAATCCGGATTCAGTTCTTTCGCTACATCAACCGCAGTCAGTTTGTCATTACCGTCGGTCAGTCCAGTGCGTTGAAACACCCTTTTTATATGAACATCTTCCTTGGGGAGGAGGCATGGAAACGATTTCTCGCCTCCAAGTTCTCCGTAATCGCGAACCAGAATCATGACGGCCATGCTCGCAAGCTGCGGGCCTATGCCATGGAATTCCTTGAATCTCCTTTTAACTTTTTCAACAGTGTTCTCTTCCCGCTGCCATATTTCCCTCGGGTCGCCGTCATACTTCTCAAGCATAAGTTCCGCTGCGCGCTTAAGATTATCCGTCATTTGCCCGTGATAAACATGCAGGGCTTTTCCGTCGTTCCCGGATTTCATGAATTTATGCAGTTCGTCACGTTTCATTTCCCTGATTCTTTTCCAGAAATCCGTTCTACCGCTGCCATACTTTGTCACTATCAACTCGCCGGAGTTCCATGCCGTGGACGATTTGACTATGCGGTCTAATATAACCCCGACGAAAAAATGATTCGCTTCTTTTTTTGTAGAAATTTTTTCCGGCATCGCAAAATCGTTTGAAGATTTGAGGTTTTTCCCAAATTCTATCAGAGCATCGGAAATTTTGCGTTTGTGAACCATCTGGGTTTTCTAGGATCCTCTAATATTTATGTTCTGCTGCGCAAGCTCGCGCGCGCATTTATAATGCCAGTTCGTCCTGGTCTTTGTTATAAAAGATCGCAGTTCACAGCCCGGCGCATCCGGCGGAACCTTTGAGTTGTAAAAGACGATCCTTTTGGACTTAATATCCTCGGTAAGGTAGCAGAACAACGGAATGTAATCTTTTCCGCCAAGAAAAACGACTGGTTCGCAGATGTCTTTTGGCAGCGTCGCAAAGTCCTTGTAAATATCTCGCTTCCGCCTGCGCTTGTAGGCTTCTGCCTGCTGAGAGAATGTGATATCGTAGGTCGGCGTCAGGAAATCGGCGTGTATCAGGCCCCAGCCTGCCGACAGGATAAAGATGTTTTGAATGTCAAAAGCCGAAACGAGTTCCGAGTAAGCGGGGTTTTTGTAAAGTTTCCAGGCGGGAAGCAAGCCTAGAGGATTGCCTGAAGCGGTGTCTTTGTATTTGCTATTGTATTCAATAAGCTTATCTCTCCATGATAGTCCTGAATGCGCAAGGTCATCGGGGCGCTTATAGATGATTGATTCATCCAGCGGTGCTTCTTGCGGGTCGGCGACGAACATGACGCGTTGCCCGTTTTCCGTCAGCATATAGCCTGCGAATGGATTTTTCCCTCCGGCGCACGAAATCACGACGGTCATTTCTCCTTTTCTCATAATCAGCCTCCTTTTTCGACCTGCTTGACGATCAGATTTTCAAGTTCCGAAAGAAACCCGGGGTCATAATCATCTTCAACGTGTTTCTGATTCCATAGACCCGAGTGTTGAACCTTCTCACGCGGACAATTAAGTCCAAGCCAATCGTCTGATGGCGGATCGACATGTATCCGGTTGTAACCGCTCAGCAGGGCTATAGCGTTTCTTTCAATATACCCCCGGTGGTTTCCGGGACCGGGCGGATCGTCAACCTCAAGCCAGAGAAACGGCATTTCCCCTATCACGGCACTTACCCGCAACTCAAGTTCAAACTCCGCGGTACGAATGTTCCGAGAAGCGGAGTCTCCTTTTCCCCAGGTCTCAATGTTGCACTCGGGATAGCGTGCTATCAAAGCATGTCCGACCAGCTTGCGAAAAACAGAACCTCTGTGATTGCCACCACCTGTACTAGCGACACCTCGGTGCTGAGACAACCTGTTCCACAGACGTGTACCCGGAGATGAAGTCAGTGCGTGTGTTCCCACTCGGACTACGCGCGGGCCGTCGCCGGAGCGGCTTCGCGACTCACCATTTTCGAAGAAAAAATAAACTCCACGCTTCGGCCAATTCATCTTGCCGTCGCATTCAGAGAGCTTGCGTTTTCCTCCGATGCTCGATTCCAGAATTTCCAAGGTGGCGTAGAAGTGTACTAGATCATTGGTTTTTGAACCGGAGATGTTTTTTTCTTTCATGAATGCGGCTTAGGTTAGCTTGTTTGCTTCGTTACACTGTTCGGGTTTCTGTGTATAATCACACCAGCATTTTTTCTGTCAACAGGATTCTCTGGAACTTTTCGCAAAGCTATGTTCAAAAGAGCCAAAAGACGAATCAGGGAACGTCTCTTCGGTATTCCTCGAAGCGAGTCTACGCCGGAAGCGACTGACGAACACCTTAAGATTATGGATACGTGCTCAAAATACACTATGACTTCGAGGAGCCGTCAGTGGGCTCTTATACAGTCGGTTGAATGGATAGCAAATAACAATATAGAAGGTGACATAGTTGAGTGCGGAGTGTGGAAAGGAGGGAACCTGATACTTTGCGGCTTGGTGCTGAAAAGCCTGAATCTTAATAGACTGATATGGGGTTACGACACCTTTACCGGGATGAGCGAACCGTCCGAGGACGACTACTCCGCATACGACCGCAAGCTGGCGAGCTCTTCGCTTGTAAAGAGTAAATGGCTTGAAAACCGCACGGCTTGGGGAAACGACTGGAACCGCGCGGCAAGGGATGAAGTAGCGAATAATTTCAGCAGGGAGGTCGGTATGGACAACCTTAAATTAATCAGCGGCAAGGTTGAAGACACCCTTCTGGTAAAAGACAACATACCTGAGAAAATCTCGATCCTGAGGCTGGATACGGATTGGTATGAAAGCACGAAAGTGGAACTGGAGGTTTTGTTTCCTCGTCTTGAGAAGGCGGGCGTGCTTATAATCGATGATTATGGACACTTCGCGGGGGCCAGAAAAGCCGTCGATGAGTTCTTTAAACAGCAGGGATTTGCATGGTTGCACCGAGTTGATTACACGTGCAGACTTTACGTCAAGCAGTAGTTTTTATCTTCAGATCAAAAACTCCCTAGAATGGGGCGCTGTAAAACCGATCATTAATTTTCGGTATTCCGTAAAACAGTGCGAATTACTAAGTTTGATTCCGGTCCTTATTTTTGAATTCTTCTTATGGCAAAGCTTTGTTTCTCCGCGGGTTCTAGAGTTAGGTAAACCAGTTCCCATCTATACTTTACACAGAATTCATGCACCGCTTCGATCACTCCATAGCTCTTGAGCGAATCCCAGTTTCCCATAGTATAATCGTGCCCCGCAATTATTCCGTTATGCTTAACCTTCGGAGCGTATTTAGTGAGTTCCTCTCGAGTCATATCGTATGAGTGCGTAGTATCAATATAAATCCAGTCAAAATAATTGTCTTCAAAATCCTCGGTCGCATCGGTTGAAAGCTTTCTGTGTATCTGGACACGCCCTTCATCAATCAATTCCCTGAATCTGGTGGTTACTTCTTTGAAAAGACTTTCGTTATATGTTCTAGAGTTCCATACGTCAATAAGGTGAAGCGAATCAGGTTCAGTGATTTTGAGGATCAGTTCGCTAAAGTCGCCTTGGGCCACGCCGATTTCGGCAATTTTGCCTCCTTTTCTCAGTTTTGAAAGCATCTCCGAGCGGTTAAGCAGAAGCTCGCAGTTTTGCACATGCTCTCTGCTAAGTGAAACACTCGGCATTTTCTTCTCGCCGAAAAAACCTATTTTCAGAGCGCGTATGAGGATTTTGAGGATTCTTCTTAACATTTTAGCCACCCGATTGTTCGGTTCCGGGAGACTCCGGAATTAAGATTTGCGGAAAGATCCGCCGTCACTCCATATATCTTTGCAGGAAGAAACGCGATAAGCAATAAGGAAGCAGGCATTATTCCGCGATAAGTGTTTAAGAGGTCATCGTCGGAAAGAGAATTTGCTGTGTACGGGGTGCTAATCCAAAGGGAGTTCTTGTGGGGGCCTTTAAAATAATGGGACTTTCCTCTCCTTTAAAGTCGATTCGCGCTTGAAGGAGATGTATCAGGTCAGGTTTACTATTGTTCTACTTCTTTTATCAAGTAAAACGGTTTTAAGATTACGGAAACACTTTTGGTAAAAACGGAAAAACTGTCCGGGCGACTGGCGCTGCTTTTAAAAGCGGAAATCAATGCCCTAAAGAGCCCGAAGTGGCACTTGGGCAGCTTGTCTGTCTGTTGCGCGCCGGTAACGGAAAGCGTTTTCGCATTCCCGGAACATGAGTGGATTCAGAGCTGAAAAAAAAGAATTCATGAAAAACGTATCTTGGCTCGTTGTTGCCAAGTCCGTTCCCTCCGCCGCTAACGTAGTTGAAATGATTGTTCTGGCGAGAGTGCTCGGTGTTGAGCTCTTCGGCCTGCTTACCCTTGTCATAGCCTACGTTAGAATCGTGAGTGCGCTCGTGGATTTCAGGGTGTGGGAATCCGTAGTGAAATACGTGGGTGAGTTTCTTGAGAAAAAAGAATCGGAACGCGCCTTGTCGATGATAAAGTTCTCCTACACGGTCGATGCCGTGGCGGGACTGCTGGCCTTCGGAGTCTGTCTCCTGCTTGCCGGATTGGCTAACGACATATTCATAAAATCTCAAGACGGCTTCGACTTGGTTATGATTTTTTCCCTGACCCTCGTGGTCGCAAGCGTCAACACCACGTCGGAAGCGCTTTTCAGGGTGTTTGACAGGTTCAAGACGATAGTCTTCGTGCAGTCGGCAAAAGCGGTTTTCAAGCTCGGTTCCGTGCTTGCGGCCCTGTATCTGGGGTACGGGATAAAGGGCGTGCTGGTTGCCTACGTGGCGGTTTCCTTCTTTGAGTTTGTGCTGACCCAAGTAGTAGTGAACAGAATGCTGAGAGACAAGGGTCTTCACACTTGGCTTTCCTCAAAAATTGGGCTGCTCTTCAGCAGGATGAGGGAAATAATCTGGTTTCTGCTTAACACCAGCTTTAACGCCACGCTTACTATCGCCAATGAAGGGAATGTGGCCGCTTTAATCCTAGGCTACTTTTTCGGAAGCGGGGAAGCGGGTCTTTACAAAATTGCGAGGTCTGTAGTCAAGGTTATATACAGAATTGTTGACCCTCTGTATGAAGTGATTTTTCCGAAACTCGTCAGTTTTTCTACTTCGAATCTGTACGACAGGTTCGCCGAGATCATCAAGTTCTCCTTTAGAAGCTTGCTTAAACTAATAATTCCCGTTTTGATTATAGTGCTTCTGTTCACCGAACAAATCATAAATTTGGTTTTCGGTGTCCAATATGTGCCCGCCGCAGATACCATGAGGGTGCTTGCTGTGGCCGTTTTATTCGCAGGTGGGACATTCTGGCTAACGCCGATGCTGCTTGCGATCGGAAGGCCGGGACTTAGAACCGCGGTCACCACGTTCAAGGTACTTGGGTATGTGGCTTTGCTGTTTTTGCTGGTTCCTGAGTATTCATACTTCGGCGCCGGTATTGCTTACCTGATTGTGGAATTCGCACATTCTCTGGCGGCCGTGTACTTGGCGCGGAAATTTAGCCGCTCGTATCTTGGACGATTCCCCGAGGCGGATTAATATCATCCACGGTAGCCGATTACCTCAAGGTACCTATCGATCATTCCCTCTTCGGTGAATTCCTCAAGCATTTTCCGCTTTCCCCTGGCACCGAATTCCCTGCATTTGCTCTCGTCTGAGAGAAGGTCGGTCAAGTGTTCCGCGATCTGCCCGACGTCGTTTCCGTCCAGAACGTAACCGCTTTTTCCGTGCTCAATGGCTTCGCTGCCGCCGCCGTCGGTACCTGTGACTATGGGTTTTCCTCTAGAAGCGGCCTCAATCAGAACATTCGGGAGTCCTTCAATATTCTCCTCGCTTGGTATTGTTCTGTTCGTCATTGCGAAAATGTCGCATGCGTCGTAAAAATTCCATGTCTCCTCATGGCGCACCGCACCGGCAAAAACGACCTTGTCCGCGAGCCGCCTGCTTGCGGCAAGATCTCTAAGCGTTTCTTCATAGCGTCCCTCACCAACTATCACGTATTTGAAGTTCTCGTGCCTCTCCCGTACGGAGGCTAGTGCCTCTATTACCTTGTCCTGCCCCTTTCCCTGGGTAAGCCTTGAGACGGTAAGAATCATTTTCTCAGAAGGTCCGACGCTGTACTCTTCCCTGAGTTGCTGCACTGCTGCGTTATCGGTTTCACGCGAGATAAGGTTCCCAGGTGTGCCGTTGTGTATCACCTTCAGGCTTGAGTCCGGGATTCCCGATTCGATGAACATCTGTCTTGTCGAATCGCTCGGGCATATGATCCTGTGGGCACGTCTGTAGAGCCTGTTCATGAATTTGGCCTGAAGCCTGTTTTTAAATCGTTTGCCAAGAAGAAACTTCTTAGCCTCGCGACCCGCCACCCTTGCTATGATTCTGTATTTGGCGGGATCAAGAGACGCGAGCCCCCCTGCGAAGTGAGCCTCTCTTGTTACCAGCAGCACCGCGTCCGGGGTGTTGCGCGAGAGATACTTTGAAAGCGCAAGCCACCCGGTGATCTCCTTTACTGGGGAGGGGAAACCGTGGTTTCTAGCAAGGACGCTCATTCTTCTGACGGCAAAGTCGAAATTCCCGTCTGCCTTGGCGTCTTGCTCCGAATAGCCCGGAGCAAGGACGGTGGTATCTATCCCCGCCTGCTGGAAGCCCTTGGCAAGCTTGTAGCTTGTTGTCGCTAGCCCGCCTTGGAACGGCGGAAATTCATGGGTGTAGACAAGAACTTTCATAAACCCGCAGGAATGAACCGGTCCGTCGGCTTTTGTGTCGAGACCCGTGTCGGTTTTCCGGTCAAGGAGATCAGAGTCACGCAGAACATAACACTCAAACGGTGCGAATTCAAGAGGACGGCGGCTTGGCTCAAACTACCTGCGCATCCCGCGCCTGTCGCAACCGGGCACTTTCTAATGCCACCTCTCATGCCACATCTGGAACATGAGCAGGTTCCAGATCCGCCTGGCTCCGGGGGAAGAATAATCATAGAACCTCTGTTTCCACCGAGAAATTTCCCCGGGGTCAAACACCCCGCTTTTTCTTATCGCCTCGGGGCTTAGGTAATTTTCCACAAGCGGACGTAGCCTGCCTTTAAGCCACGAATCCACGGGGCTTGAGAATCCTTTTTTCGGGCGGTCGTAGAGCTCGGTGGGTATGTGTCTCGAGAGTATTTTCTTAAGAAGGTATTTGCTTTCCCCGTTTCTGTATTTAAGGTCGAGGGGAATTCTGGCCGCAAAATCGACGACCCTGTGATCAAGCAGCGGTTCTCTTGCCTCAAGACCCGTGCTCATCGACGCCCTGTCCACCTTAGTCAGTATGTCGTCCGGAAGCCATACTTTAAAATCCGCGTAAAGCATCTGCGTCCAGAGTTCCCCGCTACGTATGGCAGCAAAATCCGTTTCAAACGTCTTATCACAAAAATCCGGGTCCTCTTTGAATATGTCCGCGAAGTCCTCAGGAGCCCAGGTTCCAAGCCTCCTCCTGTACATCTCCGCCATGTCTCTCTCCATGATACCTAGTAGAGAGGCCCGGTTTCTCTCGTAATTTCTTGTGCGACTGGTAACCCAGGAACATCCAAGCGTTTTTCCGACGGACTCGAATCTTCCAACACTGAGACCATAAAGCGCGGCTTTAAGCCCCCGTCGCACCGCCCCGGGCATCTTTCCGACTGCCTCTGCAAGACGCACGGATTTTGGGTAGTAATTGTATCCGCAGAAAAGCTCGTCCCCCCCATCTCCCGACATCACAACCTTTACGTGCTCTCTCGCGAGTCTCGAAAGTATGCATGTCGGTATCGATGAGGTGTCGGCGAAAGGCTCGTCGTATATCGACGGGATCTCGGATATGGTTTCAAGGACAGTATCTTCTGATACGTAGAATTCCGTGTGCTCGGTTCCTAGATGTTCCGCGAGTTTTTTCGCCCAGACGGCTTCATTGTATTTTTCTTGCTCAAATCCTATGGTGAAGGTTTTAAGTGGTGTCGGGATGTTTTTCTGAAGAAGCGTGGCCACTATGCTTGAATCTATGCCTCCGCTCAGGAAAAGTCCTACGGGTACGTCTGAAACCAGTCTGTACCTAAGCGAATCGAGCATCGTTTCCTCAAGCATCTCGCAGGCCTCTTCTTCTCCGATGTCGTAAGGCCTCGCGTTATAGGATTCTGTTATATCCCAGTACTTGTGCTTTTCTAGTTTCCCGTTTTGCAGGCAGAGGTAGTGGCCGGGTTCAAGCTTGAACGTGTTCTCGAATATGGTGTGAGGGCTTCTTATGTAGCTGTACCTGAGAAAAAGAGCAAGACCGTCGGGATTTATTCTTTTTTGAAAACCCGGATGCTCCATTATGGCTTTTAGTTCCGAGCCGAAAAGGAAAAGCCCGTTTTCCCTGTAGTAGTAAAGCGGCTTTATTCCCACGCGGTCCCTAGCAAGAAAAAGCCTGTTCTCCCGCTCGTCCCAGATCGCAAGGGCGAACATGCCTATGAACTTATGCAGGCACTCTATACCCCACTCCTCGTAGGATCTGATCAGCACTTCGGTGTCGGAATTGGTTTTGAAGACGTGGCCCTTTTGCCGAAGTTCTTCCCTGATCTCCTGGTAGTTGTATATCTCGCCGTTGTAGCTTACCTGTACCCCGCCGCTGTCATTTGCCATGGGCTGGTTTCCCCTCTCCGAGAGATCTATGATCGAGAGCCTCGTGTGTCCGAGACCTACAGTCCCGTTTGGGTTAACGTAGGTGCCGGAGTGGTCGGGACCCCTATGACGGAGAGTGTCGGTCATGGCCGAGAGCACGACCGGACTGACGGTTGCTCCGGGACTGTAGATGCCTGTTATGCCGCACATTTTATCTTGATCTTAAACCCAACTCCGAAAAGGCAGATTGAGGTAGTATTCCAATTCTCTTTTAATGGCCGGATCATGAAGAACCCTTGATCAGCAATACGAGCAATTTATCTGGAAGCAAAATACCGGATTCAGGGTTTTTTGGAAGCAACTAGCAACTGGATCCTCATTGTGTTGATGTTCTATATTCTCGTATAGCGATATTCTTGTTTGTCTTAAGATTTCAGTAACACCTAAATTATGGGGAATTATATACAATCCTACACAGATTCCTTAAGTTCCTTTGCTTTGCTCTTGTGCCCCAGCTTTTGAAGATTTCACTTGCATAAAGCACGAGTAAAAGACAAAGATAAAGAATGTTTCAGCAAGCAACTTGGAGCCTCCTTCAATTACAGGCAGGACTCTGGCTAATTTTGAAACAAGTATTTCATCTGAAATTATTTTAGGAATTACATCGTCTCTGTTAGTTATAAAATCAATCGAGATTCTGAGAAATAAAAACAAGAAACCCACCGCTAAGTAGGGTATGGATTTCGCAAATTTTATTAACTCATTCTTATATGAGTAAAGTACCGCGATTCCAAGCGTAGCGTAAATAAGAATTATCGCATCGTCTATTCTGTCTGTAAGACCTGTTTCCGGCATGTCGAGCATCTTATGGATCGCTTTGTCCACATTTTCATGTATTGATAACAATTCATCAAATGCTAAAAAAATAAATCCGCAAGCCACAATGAACCAGATTGAATGATCGTTATTGAAGCTAAAATTTCCACCGGGAGGTTTTCTCTCCGTGTAAATGTTCCAGCTGAGGTATGAAATTATCAAAAGCTTTATGAAGGAAATCCATGTGAATAAATTAAATTCTTTGAAATATTCTTTGGGATTATCAGAGAAAATCGAGATGGAAACAATAAGAATTAGGTCAAACAACAGCAATAACAGGAGAACGGTGAACTTGCCTTTGTTCATGCTTACTCGTATCTAAGAGCTTCTATGGGATTTAGCTGCGCTGCTTTTTTGGCGGGGTATATGCCGAAGACTATCCCGACAAGGGCCGAAAACAGAAAAGCCACGATTATGGACAGCACGGATATCTCGGTAGGCCAGCCAGTTATCGCCGAAGCTATTTTTGAGATCAGTATTCCGGCCGCCGTTCCTATCGCACCACCTACAAGGGAAAGAAGTACGGATTCGATTAGAAACTGGACCAGTATGTTTTTCTCCTTAGCCCCCACGGCGAGCCTGATGCCTATTTCCCTTGTTCTTTCCCCTACCGAGACGAGCATTATGTTCATTATCCCGATCCCTCCCACAACAAGCGAGATCGATGCTATGCTTCCAAGAAGCACTGTGAGGATTCTTGAGACGTTCTTTATGGTTTTTATCTGCGTCTGTTGGGTCCTTACGGAAAAATCGTCTTCCATTTCGCCTTTGATCCCATGCTGCCTCCGCAGAACTTTTTCCACTTCCCCCTGGGCGAGAGCCAGATCGTAGGCGGGGTCTACGAAAATCGTGATTCTGTCAAGCGACCTGGTGCCGACAAGCCTCTTCTGAACGGAGGTGTAGGGAAGCAGGACGATATCGTCCTGGTCTTTTCCGCTGGGAGTTGGGCCGATCGGGGACATCACCCCGATAACCCTGTAGGTGTATTTGCCGATTCTTACGCTTTTTCCTATGGGGTTCTGGCTTCCGAACAGGTTTTCCTTCACGGTTTTTCCCAGCACGCAGACAAGTGCCGCTCCCCGTACGTCGATTTCATTGAAGAACGTTCCCCTTTCGGGAAACCAGTCGTTTATGAATATGAAGTCTTTTCCTGTTCCTATCACGGCGGTAAAAACGTTTCTGTTTCCCGAGACCACGTTGGCGGTCGTGTTGGATATCGCTGAGACGTATTTGACCGATTCAAGATTTCCTATAGCTTCCACGTCTTTTCTTGTAAGCGGCTTTACGTTTCCGGTGAGGAGGGTTTTTCCGCTTTTTGTAATTTTTCCGCTCTTTACTGCTAGGGAGTTAGCTCCGAGGGACGCAAGCTGTCCCTCTATCATGTTCTTCGCACCGCCGGTTATTGAGACAAGCGAGATCACCGCCGCGACGCCTATGATTATGCCCAGAGTGGTGAGAAACGATCTTACCTTATTGCTTCTTATCGCTCTGTATGAGATATCGATCGAGAGAAGCGGATTCATGGGGCTAATTCTAACTGATTGCTGGGTTGTTTTTCCGCATGAAGAGAATCTTAAACTGAATTCGTAAAGGATTTGCCACTCTGCACGGACAAACCGTAAAACCAGTTATATTTCATCGTCATGGAAAGAAGAAGTTTCATGCCCGTGGCGGTGTCGTCGGTCGTCGGTTTTCAATTTTCGCCGGTTCGGGTTCAAGCACTTTCCGGTACTGTTAAGTTCCGCACCCACAAGGCAATCGAGTCTAGCGATTCTATATTACTTATACAGTTCGTACCTGCTGTCTACCATGTGTTTTCTGAAATGCGAGGAGATAGCGTCTTTTTTCAGGCAACAGTATGACTCTTCCCAAGTTTCTCGATCACATAAAAGGCATGTCTGAACGTCGCCCGGTTTTCCATTCGGAAGCGGACTTTCAGCTTGCCCTAGGTTGGTACCTTCATGAAACGGTGCCGGACTCTCAGGTTCGTCTGGAGTTTAAGCCATTTGAGAGCGAGAATATGTACTTGGATGTCTGGCTTCAGACTACTCTTGGTATAGCGATAGAACTCAAATACCTTACTCGGGAGCTAAAAGTGGAGCGGGAGGGCGAACTCTTTGCGCTGCGCAATCAATCGGCCCAAGATATCAGAAGATATGATTTTATAATGGATATCCGAAGACTTGAGAGGGTTGTGAATCATTCAGGGCTTGCCGAGGTTGGTTTCGTGGTTCTGCTGACCAACGACCCGTCCTATTGGGGATCGCCGCAGCGGGGATGGGAAAACAGAACGGATGGCGCCTTTAGAATTCATGAGGGAAGGGTAATCAAGGGTGAGATGGAGTGGTCCGAGCGGGCATCCGAGGGGACTAAGAAAGGAAGAGAAGAATCCATAAGTCTCAGGGGTTCCTATGAACTCAACTGGCGAGACTACTCAACTTTCAACGAAGAGAAGTACGGAAAGTTCAGGTATCTGTTGGTGGAGGTGCAGCGTTTTAATACATAACGATGCAATCACGGTTTCGGCCCGTCGACTGTATTCCTAGGTAACTCCTGTTTGCTGGGCAATTGTCTCAAGCCCTTTTCCTGTGGTCAGTCAGGGTTATGAATCGAGCCGAAGATGAGTAAGGTTTAAATCTGGATGAAAAAATACGAAGGACTAAGAGCGCTTTACGTAGGAAGCCACCCGCTTTTTACAGAAGGGGCAAGCGCCGTTCACATGCTGAAGATGTGTCAGGCGATGGCCAATCTGGGAATCGAGGTTGAATGCGTCCTGCCGGGGCGGGTTAACAAGGAAAAGCTTTTTTCGTATTACGGCATTAAGACTCCTTTCCGCGTAACCTCAATTGCGCTTTCAGGCGGGCTGGCCAGACGGCCGCTGCATGGTTTTTTAAGCTCTTTTTACGCTTGCGGAAAAAAAGAAAATTTTGATCTCGTGCTTACCAGGGATCTTATTTTTGCCTGGTTCGCGACCAAGGTTTTCGGGGTTCCGACGGTCTACGACGCTCACCACCCTCCGGTTAACTGGGCGGCTGAAACAATAATAGGTTCTTTCTCCCGTTCAAAGAACCTGCTCGGGATGTCCTTTAACTCGCGGGGACTGCACGACATATACTTCTGCCTCGGGATGACGGGGCAAAATCCCATAGTGGCGCCAAACGGCTTCGAACGGGAGGCGTTCGAAGGAGAACATGACATTTCCTCGCTTCGAGAACGCCTCGGTCTTCCGCTCGAGAGAAAAATAGTGTGCTACTGTGGAAACACTTACAGGGGAAGGGGGCTTGAGATTCTGGTGCGCGCTGCGGCGCAGATGCCCGAGGTAGAATTTCTCATTGTCGGGGGCAGGGAGAAGGACAACGCGCTTTGGCGCGAGATGGCGAGGCAGGAGGGATCGGCCAATTTCAGAATAGAGGGATTTGTGCAACAACGGGAAGTACCCTCTTACCTCCTTGCCTCAGATGTTTTGGTTATGCCCTATTCGTCCAAGATAACTATAAGGGACGGGACGGAGGCCGGGAAGTTTACTTCTCCCCTTAAGCTTTTCGAGTATATGGCCGCTGGAAAACCCATTGTTGCTACCGGGGTTCCGTCGGTTCTTGAGATACTGAGGCCGGGGGAGAACTCGGTTGTTACTCCTCCTGATAACGGGGGGGAGTTTATTCGGGTGCTTGGGTTACTTCTTGCTGATCCAAAGCTTTGCGCGCGGATTTCAGAAGGGGCTCGCTCGGACGCAATCGGGTACACGTGGGAGAAGAGGGTTGAAAAAATAATTGCGGGGGCCGGAATTACAGTCGAGTAAGTTCTTGGTCTGATGTAATCTGAGGGTCAACTTAAATAGACCTAAAGAAGAGAACCCTAATTTTAGGACAGCTTTTTCGTTTCTTTTTAATGAACCGTCCTGTTCACCGCAAACACTTTTTCTCTGGTTCGTATAAACTTGTAAACTAGTTCTAGACTTATAGGTCGCACGGAGGTGCGTAATGAGAAAGGTATTGATGTTTTCTGTACTGGTGGTTTTGTTCCTTGGTGGAGCGACATTTGCCTCGGCCCATTGCGGAGATTGTGGTAAGAAAGCAGATTGCCCCAGAAAGTCCGCTAAAATGGATAAAATATTTGAGAAAAAAGACGCAAATTCAGACGGCGTTATCTCAAAGGCCGAGTTTATGTCCCACGCGGAGAAAAAGTTCGCTAAGATGGACACTGACGGCAACGGCAGTCTTACGAAGCAAGAAGTAAAGAACTACTGGACCGCCAAGAAAGAAAAGTACAAAGAGAAGAAAAAAGATTCCGGGCAGTGCGCCGGCAAATAGTGCAGAAACGGCAGTAAAAAAAGGTGGTTTTCCCGACCTGCCTTGAGCCCGTGAGAACCACAGTTGGGGTTTTTTCAAGCAGTCTTTCTAGCTTGTGGGTTATTGACCTTTCTATCATGTGGCCAAATTTAACATGAAATATTGAATTTGCCTGCAAATTGCTAAAGGATTTTCGCCGTAGTGGGATCAGACCGCCTTCCGCTCCTTCTCGATCCGGTCGTAGGCATCGTTTATGACCGAGAGCTTCTCGTTTGCTGCGTCTACGAACTCCTGGGGAACGCCTTGAGCGATCAGCGTGTCGGGATGGTGGGCGCGGACAAGTTCGCGGTACTTGCTTTTGAGTTCGTCGTCCGGGATTTCCCTTGCAACTCCCAGGATTTCGTACGGATCCGATTTGTCGACGCCGTGTGCGGCGCGGATACGCCTGAATGCCGCTTCGCTCAGCCCGAATATCTCGGCCACGCTTTCGAGATATTCGTTTTCCTTTGGATGGTAGACATTATCGGCCTTGGCGATTAGAAACAGGCAGTTCAGAAGCTCCTCGAGCACAGCGGGGTTTCCCCTGAACATCTCGGCAAGCTGGCGGGCGTAAGGCTCAAATCCCTCCGAGTCCTTTTTCGCGATGTTGAAGATGCGTGCTACTTCGGCCTCTTTCACCTCGTTTCTCAGGATCGGATTAAAAGTTTGGCGGAAAGCCTCGATTTCCTCTTCCCTTACTACCCCGTCGGCTTTCGCCATCTTGGCCGCGAGTACTATCACCCCGGCCGTGAAGGCGACCTGCTTTCTCGAGCGCGTGTCGGCCGGCCGTTCCCCGGTGTCGACAAACGCGTGTCCCGCCATGGCGCCGAGCAGCGCCCCGAGCGGGCCGCCCAGTGCGAACCCTGCCGCGCCGCCGATTATTTTTCCCCATACGCTCATATGATTTTCTCCTCGGAGAAGTGTACCAGAAAAACCGCCCTTCGGAATCGCTTCCGGGTTCCCCGGAGCAAAAAAAGGCTAGGGAATCGCTTTAACCGCCGCCCTCATCCTGCCTTCTGCCGTAAGCACTAAGCGCAGGTGCTTGGGCCCCACGTCAAGGCGCGTGAGGCGCACCCGGCGCACCTTCCATGAAACCGAGACGTTCTCAGATGAAAGCGCCGAAAGCGCTTCCTCGGCTTCCTTACTCAGCTTCTTAAGCTTCGGACCCAGGTCAAAAGGTATGCGCCTTGAGACGGCTTCGAGAAGCAGGGGTTCCGCGGCTTTTCCCGCCATTGAGAGAAGCACGTTCTGCGAATCGGTTTCAAGACCCACGTTTTTAAGGGTTACGGTCTGCGCCTCGGCGTCCAGTCCGGGTTCGGCGAGCACGTAAAGGGTTCCCCTGGTTCCCGTGCCCGAGAGCAGATCGGTTTCCACCGCCACCGTGGTTTCAAGCAGAAGCCGTTCTCCATGCGGGCGGACCCTGATCGCCTTTACGACAACGGGAATGTTTTCACCCATGGACTTGCCGACGACATCTTCGGCAAGCGTCTTCCCAAGCGTTTCGTAATCGATTATAGTGGGGATGACGATTTCAAAACCTCCCGGCTTGGGCTTTTCTATGAGCAGGGTTTTCGGGAAGGGGCATCTGGGCTGGGTTTTCTCGGTCAGGATGCGCGTTTTTACCTCAACTCCGATCACAGAGCGGATCTCTTTGCGGCCGATGCGGACCTGCG
Source organism: uncultured Spirochaetia bacterium (assembly GCA_964429945.1). GTDB lineage: Bacteria > Desulfobacterota_D > UBA1144 > Nemesobacterales > Nemesobacteraceae > Nemesobacter. The sequence goes on from CAYSDX010000105.1 coordinate 18,051, forward strand.
CCGCGCGCGCGACGACGGGCTTTGTCTCAAGCCAGAGCCCCGAGTCCTCTCCAAGCGGTGTTGAGCCGCAAAGTCTCTTCCAGCCTTTTTGGACCGTCCGCCTGAAGAAATAGCTTCGGGCCACGCTTAGGTTAAGCTGCGTACGGAGCCCCTCGGCCGTGATTTGAACTCCGGGGAATATATGCTCCCTTACGTCAAGATTTCCGATGCGCTTTATCGGGATATCGGCCCTTTGTATCTCTATTTTTACCTCGGAGAGGTTCGGGGAGACGCGCCAGTCGGTCTTGAGAGTTGGACTTGCGGTGAGGGAGACGCCTGCAAGCACGTCGCCGCGGGAGCTTACGTCAACCTTTCTTATCAGTTGAAGAGTTCCCTTAGCGCGGGCCTCTCCGCTAAGCTTGGCCGCTACGCTCAGCGCCCCGTCGCGGCCCGATACCCGAAGGTCCGAGCGCGCAAGATCCCAGCTTAGCTCGCTTTGGGCGAAACGTCTTCCGAGAGCGTTTTTCTTTGAGCCCGACTTCCGCTTCGGCGTTCTGCGCTCAAGCGCTTCCCCTACGGCGGCTATGGGAACGGAGACCGGAATAGTTGCTCTTGAAAGCCGCTCCGCAAGCGGCTCAAGCGTCGGGGTCTTGGGAGCGGGTCTTTCGGCGTCTTGCCTCGATACGTTCTCCGAGAGGAAAATCCCCGTCGCGACAATCACTCCAAGCACCAGCATGCCCAGTATTATCTTTCTCATTTGAAGATATATGGTAAGGGAATTTTCGCGGATTTAAAGATTTTTCCCCACTCCGGGGATGTCGTTTATATTAAGTTCTACGTATGCGGGTTGGGTTCCGCAGATATGATGTCGCAGGCGCGGAGGGGATCGTGACGCACCACGGGTTCGTAAAAACACTGGAGGGCCTTAGTTTTCAGGATGCATTTAATCCCTATTCCGAGTGCTGCGCGGTGTGTGACCGCAGCGGTGCGGCTCGGATACGCCGCGACTCTCTGCTTAAGATACTGATTGCGGCCACGAAATCGGGGGTCGATTCCCTCTGGGTCGGGCGTGATTTTGGACATCGGGGTGGTAGGCGAACGGGGCTTGCCCTTACCGACGATGTGCACCTTGATAACCATGCCGAGCGCTGGGGTGTATCTGTTGAGAAGCCGACAAAAGGCGTGGTAAAAGAGGTTACCGCTACCTTCATATGGGATGTTCTTGACCAGATTAATGACACGGTATTTCTCTGGAACGTTTTCCCGCTACATCCGCACAAGCCCCAAGCCCCTTTTACAAACCGCAGGCACAACGCCGGCGAAAGACAAGCGGGAGAGGAAATGCTTTATGAACTTATCTGTCTTTTGAAGCCCGAAAGGCTGGTTGCCATAGGGAACGACGCCGCTTCAAGTCTGGAGCGTCTGCGGGATGGCCGGGAGATTCTCCGGGTCCGCCATCCCGCCCATGGAGGTCAAAGGGAGTTTCGAAGGCAGATGAGCGAGATATACGGTTCTGCCCGTTCGGATATGAGGTCCTGACGGCGAATCGTTGCCAGAGAACCTCCGCGAGTGTTTTTTGACCCATTCCCCAAATTTCTGCTTGACAACTTTTTTGGAAATTGTTAATCTGACTGACGAGTCAGTCAGTGGGTGTGAGATATGGTTCAAGCTGCAAGCGTTCCCGAGAGAAGCACGTCAAGTGCAAAAATGTCCCGTAGATTCAGGCGCCGCGACGAGATACTGAGAACCGCGACCGATCTTTTCTCCGAGAAAGGCTATCACGAACTTACCATGGAGGAGATAGCCGAAGAGATAGGCGTATCTAAGGGAACAATCTACAACTACTTCTCCTCGAAGGAGAACCTCTACCTCGAAATCCTAAGGGAAAGCTTCGAGGCGATAGAAACGCTTTTGCAGAAGGAAATAGAGAACTCAGACCCCGCTCCCGCGAAGCTTCGCAAGCTGCTTTCAACCATATTCACTTTCTACAGACGGAACCTTAAGGTTCTGCGGATCCTCTCCCGCGACGAGACCCATCTTCTGAAGGAGCACTTCGAGCTTACAGAAAAATGGAGAACGCGGCGCGTTAGGCTCTACGAAAGAATAATAGAAAAAGGTATAGACGAAGGAAGTTTCGTTAGACAGAACCCGAGGCTCCGAGCCCTCATGCTCTATGGGGCCGTGGGTGCGGTAATGGTTCACCACGATTTCTCGATGGACGCGGGAGATGTGGCAGACGCGGTTTTCTCGCAGCTTGCTTCGGGACTGCTCGTAAACAAGGAATCTTAGCTTTTTGAAACATACTTAAGGAGGATAGAAGTTATGTCATCATATGGATACAGTTCGCGGACCCAGCACTTTGTTCCGCCCAAGCAGTGGGCGAGCATGAGGGTCGCGAGGGAGCTTGAGAGGAAAACGGGGAAAAAGATCATTCACTTCGAAAAGGGTGATTATCAGGGACCCGATTTCGATACGCCGGAGCATGTTCTTGACGCTACGGAGCAGGCGCTTAGAGATGGTTACGTAAGGTACGATCCAGGGCCGGGACTTCCCGAGCTTCGGGAGGCCATAGCGGAAAAAATGGGTGAGCGGGGAAGACCCACGGAGCCCGATGAGGTCATAGTGACGGCGGGAGCTAAGCACTCCCTTACGATGAACCTTCTTACTTTTCTTGAGGACGGAGACGAGGTGATATTCCCGAACCCGGGATATCCCCCCGATGAGGTATGGGCCAAGTACGCAAACGCGGTGATAAAGCACACTCCGTTAACGAAGCCCGACTGGCAGTTTGACGTAGAGAAGCTTGAGGAACTCATCACCCCGAAAACCAAGCTCGTTATCATAAACACCCCCCAGAGGCCAAACGGCCACTTGGTGGAAAACCCCCAAGAGATAGCCGACATGCTTGAGCGCCACCCCCAAGTGATGATCATATCGGACGAGATATTCTCCCAGGTCACCTTCGGAAAGCCACATCTTTCGATCTCATCTATAGAGAGCATACGCGACAGGGTGATCTGCATAGACACGTTCTCAAAGACATGGGCCATGACGGGGTGGAGAATAGGGTGGACCGTGGCTCCGAAGCCTGTTATCGATAAGCTATCGATATTCCTTCAGGACTCGATCACCAACGTTGCGGCGTTCATACAGAAAGCGGCGCACGCCGCCCTTACGGGACCTCAGGACTGGGTCGAGAACAAGCTTGTTCTGCTGGAGCAGAAAAGAGACCGCATGGTCGCCGGACTGAACAGCGTCGACGGCATAACCTGCGATACCCCCGACGGAGCGTTTTACGCGTTTGCAGATATCTCGGGCACGGGACTTACCTCACAGGAGTTTACCGACAGGCTCGTTGAGCGCGCGGCGGTTGCCGTGGTCGCCGGCACGGCTTTCGGCAGCCAGGGAGAGGGTTACGTCCGCGTTACCTACGCGTGTTCTGATGATGACATAGACGAGGGCATGAAGAGGATGAGGGAAGCTGATCTTTCCTGAGTCCATCAGTATAGAAAGTCAGGCTGTTGTTTTACTTTATCTCGGGCCCGCAGGATTGCGGGCCCGGGGAATTAACGGAAATTGAGGTCGATATTTAAAAGGAAAAGTCTTTTTCCGGCCGGAGTTCTGCTTTTGCTGCTCCTCCTTGTTGCGTGCGCCAAGGTTCCGATCACAAACAGAACCCAGTTTATCATCCTTCCCCAGGCGTTTGAGATGCAGCTCGGCGCAAGCGCGTATGTAAGCATGCTTGAGACCGAGAAGGTCTCGAAAAACAAGCACTACGCCCGCACCGTAACGAGAGTCGGCCAGCGCATAGCCGCGGCATCGCACACTCCCAATCTCAGGTGGCGGTACACAGTTTTCGATAACGACAAGCTGGTAAACGCCTTCGCGCTTCCCGGAGGGAAAATCGGGGTCTACACAGGGATGATGCCCGTCGCCAAGACCGAAGCCGGACTTGCGACCGTGATGGCCCATGAGGTCGCCCACGCGACGGCGCGCCACGGCGGGGAGAGACTAAGTCTCGGGATTCTGCTTGAGATGGGTTCAGCGGCCCTTGCGTCGGCCATGAAGAAAAAGGACAAGAAAACCACAAGCAGGGTTCTTGCGGCCTACGGGGTGGGGACCACGCTCGTGGTCGCCCTGCCGTTTTCAAGAAAGCAGGAGGTAGAAGCCGACAGAATAGGCCTCATATACATGGCGAAGGCCGGTTATGACCCGCGCGAGGCGATTCCTTTCTGGGAGAGGATGGGGGTCGCGGGCAGGGGCTCTCCGCCCGAGTTTCTCTCTACCCACCCCGGGTACAGGACCAGGATAAAGAACCTCCGCAAGTGGATGCCCGAGGCCATGGAATACTACGAGGCAAGTCGGAAAGCTCCCAACAACCGCATTAGAATTGCCAAAGAGACCGGACGCTAGCGCGGCCGAGCGGCTTTTCCCCTTCCTTTTTGTTTACCCTTCTTTAATTGCTTCTTAACACGCACTTAACCTTTCCGGGTTTTAATTAATCCAACTTGTTTGATCTGTTTTTCACTGTCTTAAGGAGGATTCCCGTAATGAAGAATTTGAGTGTTAGGTCGTGTTTTGCGCCTGCGGTGGTCATCTGCGCGCTTGCCTTCGGTCCGGTCGCCTCTGCCCAGACGGTCACTGTTGACCCGGCCATACCTTCCTACACGAAGGTGAGAGGTGTTTCCGGGAACATAGACAGCGTGGGTTCCGACACCATGAACAACCTTATGACGTTCTGGTGCGAGGGATTCGCCAAGTTCTACCCCAGCGTTAGATGCCAGATAGAGGGCAAGGGTTCAAGCACCGCTCCTCCGGCCCTCATAGCGGGGACTTCGCAGTTCGGACCCATGTCAAGGATGATGAAGTCAAAAGAGGTTGACGAATTCGAGAAGGAGGCCGGCTACAAACCGACCGCGGTTCCAACTTCAATTGACACGCTCGCGGTTTACGTAAACAAGGATAACCCCATCGGATGTCTTTTGATAAAGCAGGTAGATGCCATTTTCTCAAAGAACAGAAAATGCGGCGGCGGTTCGGATATCTCGACCTGGGGAGCCGCGGGGCTCGGCGGCGATTGGGCCGGTAAGCCGATAAGCGTATACGGGCGAAACTCGGCTTCGGGGACCTACGGTTACTTCAAGAAGAAGGCGCTTTGCAAGGGCGACTACAAGGACACCGTCAAGGAGCAGCCGGGATCCTCCGCTGTCGTACAGGGAATCACCGAGGATCTTCAGGGAATCGGCTACAGCGGCATCGGGTACAAAACTTCCGGAGTAAAAGCGATTGAGCTTGCGAAGTCCGCAAAGAAGGGCTGTTTCGGACCGAGTCTCGAGAACGTTGTCAGCAGGAAGTATCCGCTCGGAAGGTATCTTTATCTTTACGTGAACAAAAAGCCGAACGAAGCGCTTGATCCGCTCCGCCTTGAGTTCCTGAAATACATTCTGAGTCAGGAGGGACAGGAAATAGTAATAAAAGACGGCTATCTTCCCCTGACAGCCGCCAAGGTCTCCGAGTTAAGAGCCCTTATAGGCGCGAACTAGGTATACTATTTATGGCTTCTTACTCGGATGAATCCGGAAGTGCTTTGGATCCGCCTGCGTTTGGCCGTTTACCCCGGGGAGGTCGGATTTTAGCCGTCTTTTTCGCACCTGATGTCCCGGGTGCAAGGTAATTTCATTGTCAAGCGATAAAACTGACGAGCTTGGAATCGAAGAGAGTTCCAAGCAGAAGCAGATACGGAGAAGAAAGCTCTACGACAGGCTGGCAAGGCACGTGGTATTTGTCGGCGGCGCGGGAATCATCTTCTGCATCATAGCGATACTTTTTTTCATAGGGATCGAGACCATTCCTCTGTGGAAAAGCCCCGGGAAAAAGCTTGAAAGCGTCTCGGAGATGAGGGACCGTCTGGGCGCTGGGGCGGCCGCCGACAAGATACGTATTTTCGATGTGGGGGTGGATGAGTACAGGGAGCAGTTCTTCACCATAGACTCCCTCGGGTCGGTACGCTTTTTCACCCTCAAAGAAGAACCTGAGCTTCTCAAGACCCACACGTTTTCCCACAAGACAGCCGGCTACACCTCTTTTTACAACGCCCAAAGCAACACCTCTTACGCGGTTGCCGACAGGGAAGGCCGCGTAGTTCCGTTCGACGTGAGCTTCAGAGTGGAGTTTCGCGAAGGGACGGAAAGAACCATAGTGTCAAAAGTTACGGAGGGGGAGGCTCTCCAGATAACGGGGGAACCGATAGATATCTTCGCCTACCAGAACTCACCCGAAACCGGAGCCCCGGTGGTCGCGGCCTACACGGCTTCCGGGCGCCTCCTTACCTACGCCGAAATCGAGGAGGAAGGGTTTCTGGGAGAGAGCGAGACGGAGATATTCACGGCCGATCTTACCGGGGAACTTGGAGGTGCCGCGGTCACCGGAGTGCAGGTCGATTCCGAAACGGAGAACCTCTACGTCTCTACCGCAAACGGGAAGCTTTACCACTGGTCGCTTTCAGATCCCTCCTCTCCGGAACTCAAATCCGCGCTAACGGCTACCGCGGATCCCGGGGTGGCAGTTACCGAAATAGGGTTCCTTCTGGGTCACCGCTCGCTTATCGTCGGTGACGCAGCGGGAAACGTGAGCGTATGGTTTGAGACCGCAAGCGACGGCGGACCGGTCAGGCTTGCGAAAGTACACGTCCTCCCGCCGCTTGCCGCCCCGGTAGACAGGTTCTCCGCGTCGCAGAGGGGAAGGGGCTTTCTTGCTTCCGATACCTCCGGGAACATTTCGCTCTACCAGGCGACTTCCGCCACAAAGCAGCTTGATTTTCCGGGCGGGGGCGTACCTTACGCGGGGCTCACTTTCTCTCCAAAGGCAAACGGGGTGGTGGCCGTGGATTCGGATATGGTGCTTTCAAGCTACTACCTTGACAACCCGCATCCCGAGACGAATTTCCGCACCCTTTTCGGAAAAATATGGTACGAGGGCTACGACAGGCCCCGGTACGTGTGGCAGTCAACGGGGGGAACGGACGAGTTCGAACCCAAGTTCAGCCTTACGCCGCTTGCCTACGGAACCTTAAAGGGTGCCATATACACGATGCTGCTCTCTATTCCGCTTGCGGTCCTGGCGGCCATCTGCGTTTCGCAGTTCCTGCATCCCTCGATAAGAAATGTCGTTAAGCCCGTTATAGAGGTGATGGCGGCGCTTCCGAGCGTTGTGCTGGGGTTCCTCGCGGGCCTCTGGCTTGCGCCGCTTCTTGAGAATGTCTTCGTCGCGATCATGGTGGCGCCGATTATAGTGATTGCACTCACGCTGCTTGCGCTTTTCCTATGGCACCGCCTTCCGTTTTCGCTCTCCGGGAAGTTCCGGGTGGGAGTCGAGCTTTTCACGCTGGTGGGCGTGATAGGGATAGCGGCCGCGCTTTCTTTCTGGCTTAACGGTCCCCTTGAGAGCCTTATTTTCGCCGGGGACTTTAAGGACTGGTTTTTCAGGATATTCGATCTTCGCTATGACCAGAGGAACATGCTGGTCGTCGGATTCGCGATGGGCTTTACCGTGATTCCCATCATATTCACCATCTCTGAAGACGCGCTCTCAAGCGTCCCGAGGACTCTCTCCGCGGGATCCCTGGCCTTGGGGGCGAACAGGTGGCAGACGGCCATGAGGATAGTTCTGCCCGCGGCGAGCGCCGGTATATTCTCGGCCGTCATGATAGGTTTCGGAAGGGCCGTGGGAGAGACGATGATCGTGCTAATGGCCACGGGCAACACCCCGGTCATGGACTGGAGCTTCTTTAACGGCTTCCGGGCGCTCTCGGCCAATATCGCGGTCGAACTTCCCGAAGCCCCGCACGGGGGAACCCTCTACAGGGTGCTTTTCCTGACGGCGATTCTGCTCTTTGCGGTCACCTTTTTGCTTAACACCCTAGCGGAGATTCTAAGCCAGAGACTCAGGAGGAAATACGCGCAGTCAGATGCCTAGGTTCTGGAAAGCAGGCGACGCCTATATTTGGATATCGGGTCTTGCCCTCATGATCACGCTCGTGATGATAGGGGGGCTTATGTTTCTGATAGCCGCAAAGGGCTTGGGTTCGATGTGGCCGGCGGACGTCGGGCGCTACACGCTTACGGACGGCTCGGTTTACCTGGGGCAGCTTCGTGCCAGGGAGTCCGTGCGGGGACGGGACGGCGTGAGCCGCTCCGAGTCCCGCGTCAAGCTCAAGATAGGAAACAGGGATCTCTACGGTCTTGACTTCAGATGGATAGACGAGGCGGACATAGCGTCGCGCGACTATCCCCGCGACGCCGTGGTGCTTGAACGGCGCGAGTGGGGAGATTACCACGGCTACCTAAAGGAGATAAGAAAGGAAGGGCGGGTTATCCCGGGCGGGGATCCCGAGGCTTTCTCGGTGCTTTCGGGCCTGATACGCGAAGCAAACAGGATACACGCCGAGGTGCTCAAGATAGAAAAAGGCGAGATAGGGGACATAAACTACGGAATCGAGCGCCAGCGCCTTAAGCTCCGCGGCCTTTCCGTGCGCGGCGAGGATGACCCGGCGAAGGAGGCTGAGTATCGCCGGAGAATAAAGGAATACGAGCAGCGCTACGAGGCAAGCGAGGCGAAGCTTGAAGTGCTCTACGCGGAGCTTTTGAGAAACGAGGCGGTGATGACGTCCGCCGGGGGAGACGAGAAGGTGATACCGCTTGGAAAAATCGTCATGGCCCATCGCCCAAACGACATGGGATTTGCGGAGAAAGCGGGTTTTTACATAAAGAGGTTCTGGGGATTCATTTCGGATAACCCGAGGGAGGCGAACACCGAAGGAGGAATCTTCCCCGCGATATTCGGCACGGTGCTCATGGTGCTTATCATGAGCATAGTGGTCATGCCTTTTGGGATCATAGCGGCGCTTTATCTGCGGGAGTACGCCAGGCAGGGAGTGATGGTTAGGATCGTCAGGATATGTGTTAATAACCTGGCGGGCGTTCCCTCGATAGTGTTCGGAGTGTTCGGAGTAGGATTCTTTCTCTACGGCATAGGGGGGATAATCGACTCCGTATTTTTCAAGGAGGCTCTTCCAAGCCCGACTTTCGGCACGGGGGGTATTCTGTGGGCGTCGCTTACTCTCGCGCTTCTCACTGTTCCGGTGGTGATAGTCGCGACGGAGGAGGGATTGGCGTCAGTTCCGAGGAACATAAGGGAGGGATCGCTTGCGCTTGGGGCCACGAAGTTCGAGACCACCTGGAAGGTCGTTATCCCCAGCGCGCTTCCGGCCATACTTACGGGTCTTATCCTCGCGGTCGCCCGGGCCACCGGGGAGGTGGCCCCGCTTATGATAACGGGGGTCGTTAAGCTTGCGCCTGATCTTCCCATAGACGGGCACTTCCCCTTTCTTCATCTTGAGAGAAAGTTCATGCATCTGGGGTTCCACATATACGATCTCGGCTTCCAGTCTCCAAACGCCGAGGCCGCGAAACCCATGGTGTTCATGACCGCGTTTCTGCTCATACTGATAGTGGTTGTGCTTAACATAACGGCGATAGTAATAAGGAACAGGCTGAGGAAGAAATACGCGACTTCCGCGGTGTAATTTAATAGGGTATAAGTAGAGGAGGAAGGTTTGATGCTGTCTGGAGAATCGATGGAAAAACAAGAGTTCAGAGCCCCGGAGACAAACGGCGCCGCCCCGGCTCCCGAGGCCAAGGGACCGGAGAAGGCAGAGCCCGTTCCCGACCCCCTGGTTGAAGTCGAAGGCCTGAGCCTTTTTTACGGTGCGAAGCAGGCCCTTCGGGACATCAACATGAACATCCCGAGAAGACAGGTCACGGCGTTTATAGGCCCTTCGGGCTGCGGCAAGTCCACGATGCTTCGCTGCTTTAACCGCTTAAACGATCTCATTGATGACTGCAGGACCGAAGGGGAGATACTGATTAACGGCAAAAGCATATTCGACTCCGATGTCGACATCACCGACCTTAGAAAAAGGGTTGGCATGGTGTTTCAGAAATCGAACCCGTTTCCCAAGTCAATCTACGAGAACGTCGCCTACGGGGCCAGGATAGCGGGGATCAAGAAGAAATCCGTTCTTGACGATATCGTCGAGAAAAACCTCAAGCGCGCCGCCCTCTGGGAAGAGGTAAACGACAGGCTGGGCGACAGCGCCATGAGCCTCTCGGGAGGTCAGCAGCAAAGACTCTGCATAGCAAGGGCCATAGCGGTCGAGCCGGACGTGCTCTTGATGGATGAGCCGTGCTCGGCACTTGATCCCATAGCAACGGCGAAGATAGAGGATCTGGTTACGGAGCTTAAAAGCAAGTTCACCATAGTAATCGTGACCCACAACATGCAGCAAGCCGCCCGTGTTTCGGATTACACGGCCTTTATGTACATAGGCGACATAGTGGAGTTTGACACTACGGAGAAGATATTCCTTAACCCCGCCAAAAAGCACACCGAAGACTACGTCTCGGGCAAGTTCGGCTAGAGGGCGTCTCAATGAAGCGATCACGGATGATAAAATACGAAGAGGAACTCATGCTTCTCAACAGGAAACTGCTTGAGATGGCGTCTCTTGTCGAGAGCATGATCGCCAAAAGCATAAAGGCCCTTCGGGAAGGCAACATGATCCTCGCTCAGGAAGTAATCAGCACTGACGATCAGGTAAACGCCATGGAGATCGAGATAGACAATCTATGCGTCAAGATCCTCGCTCTTTATCATCCCGAGGCCAAGGATCTTCGAACCGTCACCATGATAATGAAGGTTAACAATGATCTTGAGAGAATAGGGGATCACGCCTCTAGCATCTCGAGGATGGCTCTTTTCATGGCCGACTACCCGCCTATAAAGCCGCTTGTGGATATTCCCAAGATGGCGGACAAGGCGATGGAGATGCTTAGGGAAAGCCTCGACGCGTTTATAAGAAGAGATGCGAAACTTGCCGTTGAGGTCTGTCGCAAAGACGACGAGGTTGATAACTACGAGCCCCAGATAGTAAGGGAGCTCATAACCTTTATAATGTCAGACCCCTCGACGCTTAACCTGGCGCTTCGCTACATTTACGTTGCAAGGCACATTGAGAGAGTGGCGGATCTCGCGACCAATATAGCTGAAGACGCCTACTACATAGCTACCGGAGAGATACTTAAGCACCAGCACACTTCGGAGATGAACTGACTCTTTTCTGTACTCGCTACTGCTTGCGTCGCGGAAGTTCAACGGTGAATGTGCTTCCCTCGCCTTCTGAGCTTCTGACGTTTATTGTTCCCCCGTGCTGTATTACTATGTGCTTCACTATGCTTAGCCCAAGCCCCGTCCCCCCTATCTCCCTCGAGCGGTTCTTGTCCACCCTGTAGAACCTCTCGAATATCCTCTCGTGGTGCTCGGGGGGAATCCCGATTCCGTTATCCTCAACCTCTATGCGAAAAGAGCCGTTCTGTGCCGAGACGCGGACGGAAACGGAACCGTCGGCGGGGGTGTACTTGGCGGAGGTCTCGACTAGGTTAATGATCATGCGCTCAATGAGGAACCTGTTTGCCCTGTAGGCAGGAATTCCGTCTTCGATTTCAAGGGAGAGGCTGACTCCTTTTTTCGAGAAAAGGGAGTCAAGCGAGCCCGCCGAGCGGAGGATCGTTTCCCTTATGTCGATTTCTTCGTATCCCTTCCTTGAGTCCCGGGTATCGGCTTCCCCGCTTTCAAGTTCCGAGAGAACAAGCAGGTCAGAAGCTATGGCTATCAGCCTGTCGGTGTTCTCCTCTATTATCCTGAGGAATTCCTTTTTTTCCTCGTCGGTGTCGTAGCTTCTGTCAAGGAGGGTTTCGATGTACCCCTTTATGGACGTAAGCGGGGTTCTGAGCTCATGGGAGACGTTCGCCACGAAATCAGCCTTTATCCGCTCGAGGTTCTTAAATTCCGTTATGTCGAAGATAACCACTATGATCTCCCTGTAGCGGGAGCTTACGCGGACGCTCACAAGATACGACCTCTCCCGGGGGTAGAGCACGGAGATTTCCTGGGTGGCTGATTTTTTCTTCTTCTGCATGCGGGAGATAAGCCCCTGGAGGTCGGGATTTCTCACGGTTTCCATGTAGGGGCGCCCGATTGCAGCGTCGTCTATCGCGAACATTTCCTTTGCGGCGTCGTTTACGAGCAGCAGGTCCTCTTCCCTGGATATCACTATGACCCCTTCCCTCATGGATTCGATTATGCTTTTAAGCTGGTTTCCCTCCCTCTCGGTTGAACGCATCTGAAGGGAGATTCTCTCGGAGAGCTCACTTATGGAGATCGAAACCCCCGTGTCAAAACCGCTTACCTTGCGACCTGTCTTGCGGGCTTTCTTCTGCTTTTCGGGCAGAAGCTCAAGCGCCTTCGATATTCTTGAGAAGTCTTTGAGGATATTCCTTTCGATTACAAGCGAGAGGGCGAATCCGAACACCGTAAACGCGACCATGTACACTACGTAGCCCAAGGCGCCGCGTCCTGGGAGAAACAGCACCGCGAGCAGAGCCGCGGCGGCGGCGAGGCAGAGCAGGTATAGAAAATGTCTTCTGAATATCTTCAAACCGTTTGGATCTCTTCTAGCTTGTAACCGATTCCTCTCACGGTCTTTATCATCTTGCCGGCGGAACCCAGTTTTTCTCTAAGGTTTTTTATGTGGACGTCTATGGTCCTGTCAAAAACCACCCTTTCGTCTCCCCACAACGTCTTTCTTTTTAGCAGCTGATCGCGCGTGAACACCTTTCCTTCCGCCTCTCCCAGGGTCTCTAGTATTCTGAACTCCGTGGTGGTGAGGTCGATTTTTTGTGAATCAACGGATACTTCGTAGCTTGCGGGGTTTATGCTGAGGGGACCGATCCGAAGCGTTCCGTCTCCCGTGTCTTTCATCGCGGACCTTCTCAAGATGCTTTTCACTCTGGCAACAAGCTCACGGGTACGGAAAGGCTTTACTATGTAGTCATCGGCGCCTAGTTCGAGGCCCACGACGATATCGGCCTCGGTGGATTTCGCGGTGATCATTACTATGGGTATGGATTCGGTGGAGGGCTTGCTTTTCAGGATCCTGCAGATTTCCAGGCCGTCCATGCCGGGGAGCATTATGTCGAGCAGCACCAGATCCGGCGGAACGGAATTTATGTAGAGCAGAAAATCCTTTCCGCTCTGAAAGGGTTTTACCTGATACCCCTCGCGCTTCAGGTGATGGGTTATAAGGTTGAGTATGTCCTTTTCGTCATCTACTACTGCTATGAGCTTTTTCATATGCTTTCCCTCTTAATTTACAGAATGCGCAGGTGTACATCAATTGCTTGTCGCAGCCTCTTAACATAGAACTAACAATTTGTTTATTCTCGGTTAATTTTTCGCAAATATCATTGACCTGCAGTCGTTAAAAGCGAAGCAATAAACACACCAAGGAGAATATGAGAGATGAGATTTTTAGCAGTTTTAGCAGTGTCCTTCCTGACGCTGTTTTCCTTTACGTCCCTGCAGGCAAACGCCGGCGAGGACAGCATCCAGGCCCAGATCGAGGAACTGAAGAAAAAGATAGAGAGACTCGAACAGCAGAACCAGCAGATGAACATGAAGATGTATGAGTCCGCCGACACCAAGGCCTGGTACAACAAAATAAAGGTAAAAACCAAAAAGGGCACCGGTCTTACTTTCCAGACCGCAGACAAGAACTACAAGCTCAGGATGAGGCTTCGCGGCCAGTTCTTGGCAAACTACATAGATACTGACGGAGGCGATAACGAGGGTCTCGGTTTCAGGGTAAGAAGGCTCAAGGTAACCTGGGACGGTAACGCTTTCGCCCCCTGGATGAAATACAAGGTTCAGTATGATTTCTCAAGTGGCGGAGAGCTCAAGGACATGAAGCTTTCGTTTGCCAAGAACAGGGCTTTTGTTCCTACAATGGGTCAATACAAGGTTCCGTTTAACAGAGAGGTACTTAACTCATCTTCTGCTCTTCAGCTTGTCGGCCGTTCGATCATAGCCGACTACTTTGAGTACGACAGGGATATCGGCGCGGGCGTTTACGGTTTTCTAGGCGGCGGGATGATCCGCTATGACTTCGGTCTTTTCCAGGGAGAAGGCACGAACACCAAAAACGACAAGGGTGACACCGGCATGCTCTGGGCAGGTAGGGTTCAGGTGGCCGTTATCGGCGGAAAAGCCAGGAAGATAAAAGAGAATTTCGCCAGGAAACCCACGCTTATGGTTGGTGCCGCTGTTGCAGGCATAGATGTTGAAGAAGGCAGTGACAGCAATATCGGAATTCCATCCGAAGAGAGGGTGCTTGAAGACGGAAAAGCAACCTCCTTTACCGCTGATGTAAACTACAGGGATCCGAGGTTCAACCTTACCGGTGAGTATATCGGAAGGTGGGTAAATCCAGACGAAGCGGGCGCAGGCACAGCCTATGATTCCGGCTTCAGGGTTCAGGGCGGTTTCTTTGTGGTTCCAAAGAAAGTAGAGCTTGCCTCTAGGTACGCGATGGTCATGTTTGACGATGGTGCGAATGTAGTAGGAGGAAACGATCTTGACAACGTATGGACGTTCACCCAGGGACTTAACTATTACCTAAGCGGCAACCACAAGTGGAAAGTGCAGCTTGACTACACTTTCCAGAGGGAAGAGGATCTCGCTGGCGTTGAGTCGGATGAAAACATGGTAAGGGCGCAGGTTCAGGCCTACTTCTAGGAACTTGCGCTAGAAAACAGGTTTTTTCTCCTTCCTTTTAGTCTGTTAGGCTGAGGCCCTCTCGCATCGGAAACGATGCGAGAGGGCCTTTTTTTCGCTCTTGGATACAGGTTAATTAATTCTCTTGCATCGGTTAGGATTAACCGCAAATGACAAGAGTAAAAGTGTGTGGGATAACTAGCTCAGAGGACGCTCTCTGCGCCGTGCGACTCGGAGCTTCGGCGCTCGGTTTCGTTTTCTACGAGAAAAGCCCGAGGTTTGTTGCACCTTCCGAGGCGAAAGAGATAATAAGGCAAATTCCCCCGTTCGTAACCAAGGTAGGAGTTTTCGTAAACGCCGGGGTGGACTATTTGCGGGAGGCAAAAGACATCGCGGGTTTTGACGTCTACCAGTTCCACGGGGATGAGACCCCGGAGTTCTGTGCCACATTCGGCGAGGACTACATAAAGGCCATAAGGGTAAAAGACTCAGGCAGTCTCGATGCGGTGGAGCTATACGATACGGACGCTTTTCTCTTCGATACTTATTCTCCTGATGCCTACGGGGGCACGGGGGAGAATTTTTCGTGGGACGTCCTTTCCGGCCGGAAACTTGAGGGCAAATTCGTTATACTTTCCGGAGGACTTAACCCGGATAACGTGCGCGACGCCATACGGGCAGTGGATCCCTACGCCGTCGATGTGAGTTCCGGGGTTGAAAGTTCCCCGGGGATAAAAGACCATCTAGAGATTAAGAGGTTCATGGAGGCTGCGAGTTATGGGTAAAACCAACCGGAAATACAGCTACCCTGACGTGGGGGGTCATTTCGGGGATTTCGGCGGCCGCTACGTCTCGGAAACCCTGATGCCGGCCCTGATCGAGCTTCAGAAGGCCTACGAGGAGGCCGCGGCGGACGAGACTTTTCACGAGGAGATCAATTACTACCTGAAGCACTATGTCGGGCGTCCCACCCCGCTTTACTACGCCCGCGCGATGACCGAGCAGCTGGGGGGTGCCAAGATTTACCTTAAAAGAGAGGATCTCGCCCATACGGGGGCGCACAAGATAAACAACACGATAGGCCAGGCGGTTCTCTGCGAGAGAATGGGCAAGCAGAGGATAATAGCTGAAACCGGGGCGGGACAGCACGGAGTTGCAACGGCCACTGTGGCTGCACTTTTAAACAAGGAATGCGTGATATACATGGGAGAGGAGGACACCAAGCGCCAGGAACTAAACGTTTTCCGCATGAAGCTTCTGGGCGCCGAGGTAATGCCCGTTGTCTCTGGCACGAAAACGCTTAAAGACGCCATGAACGAGGCCATGAGAGACTGGGTCACTAATGTCAGAAACACTTTTTATATAATAGGAAGCGTTGCCGGTCCCCATCCCTACCCGATGATGGTAAGGGATTTCCAGTCGATAATCGGGCGCGAGGCGATGGAGCAGATACTCGCCGTGGAAGGAAAGCTCCCCGACACTCTTGTTGCCTGCGTCGGTGGCGGCTCAAACGCCATGGGTCTTTTCTTTCCCTTTATAGAGGAGCCGGGCGTGCGCAAAATCGGCGTGGAAGCAGCGGGCCACGGAATTGAAAGCGATTTGCACTCGGCGACCATAACAGCGGGCTCCGTGGGGATTCTTCACGGAAGCAAAACCTACCTGCTCCAAGACGAAGACGGCCAGGTGAAAGGCGCTCACTCCGTCGCCGCGGGGCTTGATTACCCGGGTGTGGGTCCCGAGCATTCATATTTTCAGGATTCAGACAAAGTTGAGTACGTGTCCATAACGGACGAGGAGGCTCTCTCGGCGTTTTCCTTTCTCTCGGAGGTTGAGGGAATAATACCCGCGCTTGAGACCGCCCACGCCGTCGCCCACGTGCGCAAGATTGCTCCCTCAATGTCTTCTGAGCAGGTTGTCGTGATCTGTCTTTCGGGCAGAGGGGATAAGGACATACATACCGCTTCTTCTTTTGTGTGAAGCTGCGCAAACCGGTTTTTCTCCTGTGTCACGCGCTTGACAATATCCCTAAGCGTGTATATAAAGGTGGGAAGGTTGGAGCTTCATTTTCATTCTGGTTGCTTACGATTTCTGCGTTTCCGGTCTGTGCCGGACAACCGGCGTCTTCTAAAAGCACATGGGAAGGATAGAGGAAAAATTCCGCGAGCTTCGGGAGCGGGATAAAGCGGCTTTAATCTGTTACGTTACTGCCGGGGACCCGGATATCGATTTTACCGAGCAGATTATTGACCGCCTAGAGGCAAGCGGTGTCGACATGGTCGAAATCGGCATTCCCTTCTCGGACCCCATGGCGGACGGACCGGTCATTCAGGCGGCTTCCGAGCGGGCTCTTGAGAACTCAACGTCCCTCTCCGACGTGCTCTCTCTCGTTGGAAGAATAAGATCCCGCTCTGATATTCCCATAATACTTTTCGGCTACTACAATCCTTTTTTCTCATACGGCACCGAGCGTTTTGCCCACGACGCCCGCGAGGCGGGGGCGGACGGAGTCTTGGTTGTCGATCTTCCGCCCGAGGAAGCCGGGGAACTCAGCGTTCATGTCGAGCGCGAGGGGCTTGACCGTATCTTTCTTCTTGCACCGACGAGCACCGAGGAAAGAGTAGAGATGGTGTCGCAGAATGCCTCGGGGTTTATCTACGTGGTTTCGGTCACCGGAGTCACGGGAGCGCGCCCTGATATGGACTACGATCTTGAAGACCTCGTGGAAAGAATCAAGCGTCGCTCGGAACTTCCCGTCGGGGTGGGGTTTGGGGTGTCTTCTGCGCGTCAAGCAGCCACGATAGCGTCTTTTTCAGACGCTGTTATCGTCGGAAGCGCGCTTGTGAGAATAATCGAGGGCGGCGGAGCGCAAAAGCAGGAAATACTTGGAAAAATTTCGAGCTTTACGGAGGAGCTCAGCGCGGCCTGCCAGAGGTAGCGGTCTGCGTTTCTGATACGATGAGTACGGACGGGGAGAGAAGATATATGTTCATCGGGGAAGTTGATGTTCTACTGATGAGTCTTTTTAGAAACAGAGGCAAGGTAATACAGATTGACTCTTCCGAGGACGCGCTTAGCAAGGGGGGAATCTTTACCCTTATAGTCGTGAACAACCGGCTCTCGAGCAAAGAGTTTCTGTTGTCTCTTGCTCGCAGTTATCCCACGAGCCCGATAGTTGTTTCCGCTGACGATGAACGACGGAAGGATGGCTATATAGCGAGATACGTAGGATTTGAGAAAGTTGCGGACAGCCAGATATCTTTTGAGGAAAAGCTCGCGAGATCGGATATCTCGGTAAGGCTGCTCAGGGAAGTTCACCAGGACGCCAAAAAACTTCTTATACTCATTCACAACCAGCCTGACCCGGATGCCATAGCAAGCGCCTTGGCGCTTCGGACTCTTCTCAGGAGAAACAGAAAAACGGCGGCCATAGGTTATCTTGGGGAGAAGATTTCAAGGCCCGAGAACGTGGCCATGGTAGAGCTTATGAACATAGATCTGCAGGTGATCTCCCATGAGGATGTAAAGAATTTCGATTCCATAGCGCTTGTAGATGTGCAGCCTTCTTATTTCAGAGGCGAGATTACGGATATCGATTCGGTTATCGACCATCATCCGAGAACTCCCGAGTGCGATGCGAAATTCACCGAAATAAGTTCCGAGGAAGGCGCTACCGCGACGATCATGACCCGGTTCCTGAGAGCCGCTCAGGTTGAGATTTCCGCGAAACTCTCAACCGCGCTTCTCTACGGCATAAAAACCGACACCATGATACTCAACAGAGGTGCCGACCTTGACGACCTGGAAGCGTTCACCTACCTCTACAATCAGGCCGACCTGAGGCTTCTCAGGAAAATAGAGTCCAGAAACCTGTATTCAGAGGAGATCAAGCATTACGGCCAGGCGCTTTCCAAGCACTGGATAAACAACGGAATAATTTTCATGAACCTGGGCAGGATAGAAAAAGAGCACCTGATTTCCCAGATAGCGGACATGGGAATGAAGGTGGGAGGGGTCGAGTGGTCTGTAGCCTTCGGAATCATTTCCGGTTCCCATGTGGTCATATCCGTCAGAAACAGCGGCTCCGTCAAAAGCGCCGGGCGCCTGCTTTTCGAACTTTTCAACGAAATCGGAAGTGCCGGAGGACACCGCTCCTACGCCAAGGCCGTGATTCCCCTGAGCGAGGTAAAGGAGCTTATAGGAAGGACCTCGCGCAAAAGCATGGAGCAGTGGATTGACCGAGTCTTTCGGACAGCGACCGCTCAGAACGCCTGAAGACAAAGGGGAAGCCTTTTTTCCACCGGCCCCGGTTTTTCCTAGGCGCTTTTAAAGCTATATTAATTGGGACGGGTTCACCACACCGAGGCGGTTTCCCAAAATGAAACTTAGAACAGCGATTCTTGGAGTTACGGGTTATGTCGGCCAGCAGCTCCTCTCCCTTCTGGCGCGCCACCCGAACGCGGATCTGCGCCTGCTTACGTCTGAGAAGTTCTCGGGCAAAAGGGCGGACGAGGCGTTCCCGCACCTTCTGGGCTACACGGACCTTTGCCTGAGTTCCGTATCAAAGATTTCTTACTCGGAGCCGCTCGATATCGTTTTTTCCTGCCTTCCCGGGGGGACTTCTTCTGTTTTCGTGCAGAAGTTCCTTGAAACGGGCGCAAGGGTAATCGACCTGAGTTCTGACTTAAGATTCTCCGATCCGGCCGATTACTCGCGGGCTCACGGCACGGCACCGCGATTCCCGGAGCTTCTCTCCGGGGCGGTCTACGGTCTTAGCGAACTTAACCGCGGGAAGATAAAGGACGCCTCCTTGGTCGCTAACGCGGGCTGCTATTCAACCTGCGTTTCCCTCGGAATAGCCCCTTTTCTAAAAGAACATGGCGCGGAAAACGACATTATAGTGGATATAAAGTCTTCTTTCTCGACTTCGGGGAGGGCCCCGAAGCCGGAGAGTCACTACACCGAGGTAAAGGAAGATGTGTCTGCCCGGGATGCCGGAGGAGAAGACCAGAAGCATGAGATTCTTAGGGTACTTTCTGATTTTTGCGGTGTTTCAAAAAAGCTTCTTTTCTTTAACACCCGCGTTCCGGTTAAAAGAGGTATAATGGCCGCTTCGTACATCAAGCCTCGCTCGCAGGTCTTTCCTCAGGAGGTAAGGGAGCTTTACTCAAAGTTCTACGAAGAGGATGTTTTCGTCCGGGTCTGCGACGGGCTGCCCGGGATGGCCTCTGTTTCGGGTTCCAATTACGTTTCCCTGGGGTTCTGCGAGCGGGAAGGCTACCTTGTTGTCGTATCGGTTCTTGACAATCTCATGAAAGGGGCCGCGGGCCAGGCGGTTCAGAACATGAACATAGTTTTCGGATTTCCCGAGGAAACGGCACTCGGACAAGTTCCCCTTTTCCCGTGACGGGGCGATGAAAAACTACTGCGAAATACTTTATTCGAACCTCGGGCGAAATTCCCGGAGAGCCGCAGTCTGGTGCGAGGGGGAGACCTACAGCTACGAGCAGGTTTGCAGTTTCGTTGATGGTTTTTCCTCCTTTCTTTCCAAGCGGGGCGTGTCACGGGGAGATAAAGTGTGCGTTTTTCTTCCTAATTCGCTTTCGCTTGCCGTATCTGTTTTCTCGATCGCGAGGCTCGGAGCCGCCTGCGTTCCGATTGACAGCGCCTGCGGAACCGAGGAGATAAGACACTGCCTTGAGTTCTCAGAGCCCGCTCTGATCGTCACGGACGAGTCCCTTGCACAAACCGTGGCTCCAGTTTCTGTAGGCATAAAGACCGTTTCCGTGACCCGGGATGATTTTGCGGGAGAGACCTCCGCGAACCCGCCCGAAAACTCTCCCGCTGACAAGGCGATCTATCTTTTCTCTACGGGTTCCACGGGAAAGCCCAAGTGCGTCGCGAGAAGCCACGGCAACATGATCGCCCTTGCCCGAAACCACACGGCCACCATAAACTGGGACAGCGGAGACAGGATTCTTTTTTCGATTCCGATATCGCATACCTACGGCCTCGGGAACTTCGTAAGCGCCGTGAGTGTCGGGGCGTGCTGCTATTTTCTTCCGAGGTTCGTAAGAAAAGAAGTCCTCGGGGTGCTTGAAAAAGAGCAAATAACCATCTTCCCCGCCGTCCCGTTCATGCTTGAGACCCTAGCGCGGAGCGCTAGCCGGGGGGATTACGATTTCCCCCGGTTAAAGCACGTTATCTCGGCCGGAGCCCCTTTGGCAGAGGAGACGTTTTTCTCCTTCCGCCGTGCTTTCGGTACCTATCCCCGCCAGCTATACGGTTCCTCTGAGACCGGGGTTATGACGATCAATGTCGCCGAGAACATAGTGGAGAAGCGTCTTTCGGTGGGTGTGCCGGTTGAAAACGTTATTATCAGAGTGGTCTCAGAAGAGGGGGAAGAGCTTCCGACCGGGGAGATTGGGGAGATCACTGTAAAGAGCCCCTCCATGACCGACGGCTACGTAGATTTTCCTGAAGAGACCCAAAGGGTTTTCGTTGACGGCTTTTACCACACCGGGGACCTCGGAATGTTCGATAGCGACGGGTATCTTTTTATCCGCGGAAGAAAAAAGCTTTTCATAAACATCTCGGGGAACAAGGTCGACCCCTACGAGGTTGAAAGCCTGCTTATGACTCATGAAAAAATAACCGAGGCCGCGGTGATAGGCGTCCCCGGTGCGAGAGGCCGCGAAGAGGTACAAGCCTTTATCGTTGCAGACGGTCTCACGAGACGGGACATCGTGGATTTTTGCAGGGGGAAAATCTCGGATTACAAGATTCCCGCTAAGATGGAATTTGTGGATTCGCTTCCGAGAAGTCCCGCGGGCAAGGTCTTGAGGGAGAGACTTAAGTGAACGTGCAAAAAGAAGCTTTAGGGGAGAAGATAAGACAGCTTGTCGTGAGAAAGTTTGATCTTGACATTGGGCCCCGGGACATCTCGGCTCAGCAGTCGCTGATTGAACTCGGAGTCGGCGTCGATTCCGTGTCTACCCTTGAGTTTATTATGGAGCTTGAAGAGGAATTTGGGGTCTCTATCGACGAATCCGAAGTTAATCCGGAGGTTCTTGAGACCGTTAACAGTCTCTCTGAGTTTATTCTCTCGCTTGAGTGATTAACCGCTTTTATTTTCTGTAGAGGTTGGTTATCGGGAAGCGGCGGTCTTTCCCGAATGCAAGGGACGTTATCTTTACCCCGGGGGCGCTCTGTCTCCTCTTGTATTCGTTCGTGTTGACCATACTGATTATTTTGCGCACGGTGCTTTTCTTTTCCCCGAGCTTTACTATGTCGTCAACTCCGAGGCCGTCTTCCACGTAGGCTTTCAGTATTCTGTCAAGCGTGTCGTATTCAGGAAGAGAGTCGGTGTCTTTCTGGCCGGGGTGAAGCTCGGCTGAAGGGGGTTTCTCGATCACTGACTTTGGTATTATCTTCTTTTTCCGCAAGCGGTTGTAATAATGGGAAAGCTCGTAGACCATGGCCTTGGGCACGTCCTTTATCACCGCGAAACCCCCCGACATGTCTCCGTAAAGGGTTGAGTAGCCGACCGCGAGTTCGCTTTTGTTCGAGGTGGCAAGCACTAGCCACCCGAACTTGTTTGAAAGTGCCATAAGGATGTTCCCTCTTATTCTCGCTTGGATGTTCTCCTCGGTCACGTCGTCCTCCATTCCGGAGAAAAGCTCGGCGAACATTCCCTCGTAACACCTGAAAGCGTCCTCTATGGGAATGCTGAGAAATTCCACTCCGAGATTGCGCGCAAGCCTGCGTGCGTCTGTAACGCTTCCCTTGGAGCTGTACATTGAGGGCATGGAGACTCCGACGACTTTTTCGGGTCCGACGGCTTCTACGGCAACGGCGGCGGTAAGGGATGAATCTATCCCGCCGCTTAACCCGAGCACCACCTTTTTAAAGCCGTTTTTCCTTATGTAGTCCCTTGTGCCGAGGACAAGGGCGGAGAAAGCGCATCGCAGCGGATCTTCCTGAGGAGCGACCTGTTTTCGCGGGATTCTCATTTTACGCTTCACCTTTGCTGGCTTAAGCGCAAATGCCTCCAGTTGATTCTCCTCGAAGGAAAGTTCGTATCTTGTTTTTCTTATGGTCGGCGTGTTGAGCCTCGATTTGTACACCCTTTCCGTGTTCACGTCGCATACGAGTAGATCTTCCTCAAAGTTGTGCGCGGTGGCGACGACATTACCTTTTTCGTCTATGAACATGCTGTTTCCGTCAAACACAAGCTCATCCTGCCCCCCGACCATATTGCAGTAGGCTATTATGGTGTTGTAATCAACCGCCCTTGTCGCAAGCATTCTTTCTCTCGCCACGGGCTTTCCCATGTAGTAGGGAGACGCCGAGAGATTGAATATGATCTGGGCGTTTCCGAGCAGAACCTGGCTTCTTATTGGTTCTCCGGGGTACCATATGTCCTCGCAGATCGTGACCCCGAAAGTCATCTTCCCCATTGAGTATACGGGAAACCGTCTTTCTGACTGGAAATAACGGTTCTCGTCGAACACCCCGTAGTTTGGAAGGCGGAGCTTGTGATATATATCGATTACCTCTCCTCTCTGGATTACGGCGGCGGAGTTGAATATGTCGTCTTTTTTGTCCACAAACCCCACTATGACGGCCATGTTGTCCCGGCAGTGTTTCTTTATTTCGTCAAGAGCGCGGATGTTGTCGTCGATAAACTCGGTTTTAAGAAGAAGGTCCTCGGGAGGATACCCCGTTACGGCAAGCTCGGGGAAACACAGTATATCTATATCGAGACCTCGCGCCGCCTCGATCGCTTCGGTTATTTTCTTCGTGTTCCCGGTTATGTCCCCCACGCTCGGGTTAATCTGGGAGAGCCCGGCCCGTAACTGTTTCATCTGGAAACTATACTCGTAACTGCGTGATATTTCTAGAACTCTGCGGCTTGAGGACTATTTTGGGCTTAACTGGGAAAAGAGATTTTTTGGAGATTCATACTAAACCAACCTAAAAGACAGGTAAACGGTGTTTGCGGCGAAGTGAAAGAAAACGCTTGACCATATGGTCCCGGTTCTCATGTAGAGATATCCCATGACAAGCGAGGGGAAGAAGGTAAGAGCGTTCTGCCCGCAGGCACCCCCGCCAGTAAATACGCAGATCACAAGAAGGTGCGCCAAGGCGAAGAGCATGCTTGCCGCGATGATCGCGCTCCATCCGCCGCCTAATGTTCTCTGTATATACCCCCTGAAGAAAAATTCCTCGGGAAATGCTATGGCCACAAGATGCGTAAACACGAAAAGCGCCGTCGGCTCGGTGAACTTAACCGTCTTTCCCAAGTGAGAGGAGAGAAGATATAAGCAGGCCAGATAGCCGAAAAGCACCGCAAGAGAAATTCCCGTTCCCCGCAGTAGTCCGCGCGGCTCGAACCTCAAAACGTTCGTGGTGCTGCGGTCAAGGAGAAACGGAACCCAGAGCATAACCCCTGCAGAGAGCAAAAGGGCGTACTCGCGGCTGATCGCCGTTCTCGAGACGATTATAGCTGCTATAACAGCCGCGTAGGCGACAAGCGGTATTGCAAGGTCTTTAGAAAGAGATCGTTTCACGAAGACAGGGGGTTTTTCTCTTGAGTCTGGATTGCGACTATAATACTTGAATATCTCGGAAAAGGAGCAATTTGTCTTAATGGAAATCTCAGAAATAAGAAAACATCTTGCCACGGAGACGGTCGGGGAGAAACTTTTTGTCTATAACGAAGTAGGTTCCACAAACGATGTTCTTCTCGGACTCATAGGCGAGGGTACGGCCACGAACGGGACGGTAGTGGTTTCCGATTCGCAGACTGCGGGCAGGGGGCGGCTCGGGCGCAGGTGGGTATCCCCCGCGGGCAGCAATCTTTATCTCTCAGTATTGTTTTGCCCGGAGATTTCCCCTCAGGAATCTTCCGTTTTCACGTTTCTTGCGTCCTGTGCTCTTGTAGATGTTTTTTCCGGTTACGGGGTAGACGCCACGATAAAATGGCCGAACGACATTCTGGTCGGCGGAAGAAAAATCTCTGGGGTGCTTACGGAGCTTGGTACCTCGGACGGCGCGGTTGATTATCTTGTGATCGGAATCGGGGTTAACCTCAACCTGCCCGAGGAATTCATACGTCGTGAAATGGAGGATATTTCACAGAAAACTACTTCTCTTTCGATACTGCTTGGGGAAGAGGTCAGTAGAGAAAGGTTTTGCGCCGAGCTCATCAGCGCTCTTGACCGTCTCTACCGTGAATTTCAATATCGCGGGACGCAAGCGATTGTGGATATGTGGATCGAGAGGTGGGGATTTGTGGGAGAGAAGATATCGGTTGACGTTTCGGGCGAGGTTGTGTGCGGGGTTGTGGAGCGCGTTGACCCAAACGGATTTCTTTACCTGAGAACTGATGAGGGCGACCTTCGCAGGGTGATTACTGGGGATACGGTCTTTTAGAGAAAACCGGTTATTTCGCGACGAAGCTTGCGCATGATATCCATCCACTCGTTTATCGTTTCCTCGGTTTCGTCACTTACGTCTTTTTTTATGACTATTCCATAGACTCTGGGCTCAACTGCGCACTTTCGGTATCTTTTCGCGACCATGGAGCCGAAACTGTAGAGTATCTCAAGTGCCTTCCTGTCCTTTCCCTCAAATCTGCTTACAAGGACCATCTCTGAGGAAAAACCCTCGAATATCCTGTTCCACAAGGTGGCGCTTGATTCCATGTGGAAAGAGAGGATTATGCTTTCAGGGTCTTTTTTTTCTTTGCTCTCTTGGGGATTAGTTGTCATCTCTATCTGTTTATTATAACCATGGGCCGGGCGTGTGCGGAGTTTGGGATTTATGTTATAATTACGGGAAGGCGTATGAAGAGGTTGCTTACGCCGCGGCAGTTCTCGCTTTGTTTTTTCATAACGACACAACAGGCGGACAGTTTATATGAATTTGAGGAAATTTCCCGAAAAAAACGGGCTTTACGATCCTGCGTTTGAGCACGATTCCTGCGGGATAGGATTTGTCGTTAACGTGAAGGGCATGAGGTCAAATTCCATAATCCGCGATGCCATAACTGTGCTCAAAAACCTCGAGCACCGCGGAGCGTGCGGATGCGAGCCGAACACGGGAGACGGAGCCGGAATACTGTTTCAGAAACCCCACGCATTCTTCGTCGAGGCTCTAGGAGCCGAGGGAATCACCCTCCCGGCGGAGGAGGATTACGGAGTTGGAATGATATTCCTCTCTCCCGACCCGTCCGTTGAGAAGAAAACGAAAAAGACACTTGAAAATATAATCACCGAGGAGGGGCAGACCGTTCTAGGTTGGCGGATCGTTCCCACTGATAACTCTTCTCTGGGTGCGACCGCTTTGGGATGTGAGCCCGCGATAAGGCAGGTATTCATAGGCCGGGGGGACGGGACCCCTGCCGGAGACGATTTCGAGAGAAGACTTTATATAATAAGAAAGCGTGCCGAGGCGGAAATAAAGACCGCAGGGCGCGACGAGCATTTCTACGTTCCCAGCCTCTCATGCAGAACAATAGTTTACAAGGGGATGCTTGTTACCTGGCAGCTTGAACCCTATTTCCCGGACCTTACGTCCGATCTCATGGAAAGCGCGATAGCGCTCGTGCACTCGCGCTTCAGCACGAACACGTTTCCGAGCTGGGACAGGGCTCACCCCTACAGGTACGTGATACACAACGGGGAAATAAACACCCTTCGGGGAAACATAAACTGGATGCACTCAAGGCAGGCCGTCTTGGAGTCCGAGTTCTACGGCGACGATATAGAAAAGATCTTTCCCGTTATAGCTCCAGAGGGAAGCGATTCCGCCTCCTTTGATAACGCCATGGAATTTCTGTGTCTCTCCGGCTACTCGATAGAGCACGCCGTTATGATGATGATTCCCGAGCCGTGGTCAAAGCATGAGAGCATGTCGGCCGAGAAAAAGGATTTCTACAGGTTTCACAGCTGTCTCATGGAACCCTGGGACGGTCCCGCTTCCATAGCGTTTACAGATGGCGAGAAAGTGGGAGCGGTGCTTGACAGAAACGGGCTTCGTCCCACCAGATACTACGTTACCAAGGACGACACCGTGGTGTTGGGCTCCGAAGTGGGAGTGCTTGACATACCGCCTGAGAGAGTGAGCTACAAGGGACGTCTGCTTCCGGGAAGGATGCTTCTTATAGACACCTGCGAAGGCCGCATTGTCGGAGACGCTGAACTCAAGCAGAGGCTTTCTATGGAAAACCCCTACGGAAAGTGGCTTGAGGAGAACATGGAGAGTTTCTCCGGGATGATGAAAGAAAAACCCGCCGAGACACCGCCCGAGTACGACCCCTCAAGCCTTCTTACGCGGCAGAGGGTCTTCGGCTACACGTTTGAGGACCTGCGCATTCTCTTGGGTCCGATGTCGAAAAACGCGGTCGAACCGGTGGGGGCCATGGGAATCGATACTCCGCTTGCGGCGCTCTCTGACGAATCGAAGCTTCTTTACAACTATTTCAAGCAGATGTTCGCCCAAGTAACAAATCCCGCAATCGACGCCATACGCGAGGAGCTTATAACCGGGACCATGGTCACGCTCGGGACAACGGCCAACATACTGCGCCCCGAGGCTAAGAGTTGCGAGAAAATAGAGCTTGAGACTCCGTTTCTTACTAATCCCGAGATCGAGAAACTTAAGACTGTTCAGGGGGAAAAGTTCCGCTGCGAAGTGATTCCCACTCTTTTTGATCCCGAACAGGGAACAGAAGGACTCGAAGACGCACTCTCCGGAATATTCGCCCGCGCCGACGAACTCATAGAGAAAGGTGCCAACATCCTGATACTCTCCGACAGGGGCTTTGACGCTCGAAACGCCCCCGTTCCCGCCCTGCTGGCGGTCTCGGGGCTTCACCATCACCTGATAAGAAACGGAAACAGGATGCGCGCGGCACTCGTCATTGAATCGGGCGAGCCTAGGGAGACTCATCACATGGCGCTTCTTATAGGCTACGGAGCAAGCGCCGTAGCGCCCTACATGGCTTATGAGACCATAAACGGCATGATCCACCAGAACATGCTTGTGGGCATATCTTACGAGGAAGCGGTCTCGGGGTACGTGAAAAGTCTTGTAAAGGGCATAGTGAAGATAATGTCCAAAATAGGCATCTCCACGGTGCAAAGTTACCACGGAGCCCAGATATTCGAGGCGCTCGGGCTTAACACTGAGTTTGTCGAGAAATATTTCACCTGGACGGCTTCCCGTATACAGGGAGTGGGGATCGACGTCATAGCCGAAGAGGCGATAAAGCGCCACTCGAGGGCGTTTGCCGAAAGGGACGTTGAGACCGCGACGCTTGAGACCGGAGGGGTTTACAGGTGGAGACCCGACGGGGAACGGCACATGTACCACCCGCGCACCGTGCACAAGCTCCAGGAAGCCTGCCAGACCGGCAGCTACGAGAAGTTCAAGGAATACACCAAGCTTGCAAACGATGAGGAAAAAGAGCATTTTACGCTTCGCGGCCTGATGGAGCTTAAGTTCTCGGACGACCCGGTTCCGCTCGACGAGGTGGAGTCGGTTGAGAGCATATGCAGAAGGTTCAAAACGGGGGCCATGTCCTACGGGGCGATAAGCAAGGAGGCCCACGAAAGCCTCGCAATCGCGATGAACCGCATAGGTGGCAAAAGCAACACGGGAGAAGGGGGAGAAGATCCCGACAGGTATACCCCCGATCCGAACGGGGACCTCAGAAGAAGTTCCATAAAGCAGGTCGCTTCGGGCCGTTTCGGCGTCACGAGCGAATACCTGGTGAACTCGGAGGAGATACAGATAAAGATAGCCCAGGGGGCAAAGCCGGGGGAAGGTGGGCAGCTTCCGGGAAGAAAGGTTTACCCGTGGATAGCTAAGGTGAGACTCTCGACTCCGGGAGTGGGACTTATATCGCCGCCCCCGCACCACGACATTTACTCGATCGAGGATCTGGCGCAGCTTATCTACGATCTAAAAAACGCGAACAAGCACGCCCGGATAAACGTGAAGCTGGTTTCCGAGGTCGGTGTCGGGACCATAGCCGCGGGTGTGGCGAAGGGTCACGCGGACGTGATACTCATAAGCGGAACCTCTGGGGGAACGGGAGCATCTCCGCAAAGCAGCATACATCATGCTGGACTTCCTTGGGAACTGGGCATAGCTGAAACGCATCAGACCTTGGTTCTTAACAACCTCAGAAGCAGGGTGGTCCTCGAAACGGACGGTCAGATGAAAACCGGGAGGGATGTCGCCATAGCGGCACTTCTTGGCGCCGAGGAATACGGTTTCTCCACGGCTCCGCTCATAGTTCTCGGATGCATAATGATGAGGGTCTGCCATCTTGACACCTGTCCCGTCGGAGTCGCCACGCAGAACCCCGAGCTTAGAAAGAAATACACGGGAGACCCGGCGCACGTGGTCGATTTCATGCATTTTGTCGCCACGGAGTTCCGCGAGATAATGGCGAAGATGGGCTTCCGGACCGTAAACGAGATGATAGGCAGAACGGACCGCCTTGAGATGAGGAAGTCGCTTGACCACTGGAAGGCCAAGGGCATAGACCTCAGCAGTATCCTCGTCCGTCCCGAAGTTCCCGAGGGATGGGGAACCTACTGCCAGATCGAACAGGACCACGGCATACAGAACTCCCTTGACGAAACCGTCTTGATGGATATATGTAGCCCGACGATTGAAAAAGGCGAGCGGGTAGAGGCCGCGGTACCTATAAAAAACGTGAACAGGACCGTTGGAACCATAGTCGGAAGCGAGCTTACCAGAAGATATGGTCTTGAAGGGCTTGAGGAGGATACCATAAGGCTTCATTTTTCGGGTTCGGCGGGGCAGAGTTTCGGAGCCTTTGTTCCCAAGAGCATGACCCTTGTCCTTGAGGGTGACTCAAACGATTATACGGGGAAGGGGCTTTCCGGGGGGAAGGTGATCATCTATCCTCCTAAGGAATCCACCTTCCTTGCCGAGGAGAACATCATAATCGGAAACGTCGCTTTTTACGGTGCCACGGGAGGGGAGGCCTACGTGAGGGGTATAGCCGGCGAGAGATTCTGCGTCAGAAACAGCGGGGTCCGCGCCGTGGTGGAAGCTGTCGGGGATCACTGCTGCGAATATATGACCGGGGGCCGCGTCGCGGTGCTGGGTCCGACCGGGAGGAATTTCGCGGCCGGGATGTCAGGTGGCATAGCGTACGTTTACGATCCCGAGGGGGATTTTGATGGAAGATGCAATACCGAATCCGTGTTTCTTGAGTTTGTGGGGGAAGATGAGGAAGCGGAGCTTCTGGGAATGATAAGAAAGCACCTTGAGTACACAGGAAGCGAGGTAGCACAGCGGATCCTTGAGAACTGGCCCACCAGTCTTCCCAGATTCGTTAAGGTGATACCGAAAGATTACAAGAGAATGCTTGAGCACATAAACCGCGCGCAGCAGAGCGGCCTTTCCGGCGATGAAGCCCTTATGGCAGCCTTTGAAGAAAACAAAAGAGATCTTGCACGCGTAAGCGGAAACTGACACGGAGACTCGAACGGAGGAAAGGTTCTTAAATGGGCGATCCCACAGGTTTTATGAATTACAAAAGAAAGCTCGGGCCTGACAGGGATCCTGCCCAGAGAATCGGCGACTGGGACGAGTTCCACGGTCACCTCCCTGAAAAAGAGCTGGCTACCCAGGGAGCAAGGTGCATGGACTGCGGGGTCCCCTTCTGCCAGGCGGGTCAGATAATCGGCGGAATGACCGCCGGATGTCCAATAAACAACCTTATACCCGAGTGGAACGACCTTGTTTACTCAGGCCTCTGGAGAGAGGCTCTTGAGAGGCTCCACAAGACGAACAATTTTCCCGAATTCACGGGCCGCATATGCCCGGCTCCCTGCGAGGGATCCTGCGTTCTGGGGATAAACGAGCCCGCGGTTACCATAAAGAGCATAGAGTGCGCCATAGTCGACAGGGGTTTTGAGGAGGGGTGGATCACGCCCGAGCCTCCTGAGCTTAGAACCGGAAAGAAAGTGGCAGTCATAGGTTCTGGACCCGCGGGACTTGCGTGCGCCGCGCAGCTTAACAAGGCCGGGCATCTGGTCACGGTGTTTGAGAGGGATGATCGCATCGGCGGACTCCTCATGTACGGAATTCCCAATCCTCACCTTGATAAGAAGATCGTTGACCGCCGCGTCGATATTCTGGAAGAGGAGGGAATCAAGTTCGTTACCAACACGGAAGTGGGAAAGGACGTTGACGGAAACGAACTCATAAAAAATTTCGACGCCGTAGTGGTATGCACGGGGGCGACCAAACCCAGAGATCTTCCGATCGAGGGAAGGGATCTCGAGGGGATTTATTTCGCCATGCAGTTTTTAAAGGCCAACACGAAGAGCCTTCTTGACAGCGGGCTCGGCGACGGCCGTTACATTTCCGCCGCGGGCAAAGACGTGATCATTCTCGGGGGCGGCGACACCGGGACCGACTGTGTTGCGACCTCCATGAGGCATGGATGCAGAAGCCTTCTTCAATTTGAGATACTTCCCAAGCCTCCGACCGAGAGGACCGCGGATAACCCATGGCCGCAATGGCCCAGGGTGTACAGGCTCGATTACGGTCAGCAGGAAGCTATGGCGGTTTTCGGAGAAGATCCGAGAAGGTATCAGGTTCTGACCAAAAGATTCATAGGCGACGACGAGGGCAGGGTAGCGGAACTTGAGACCGTGCGCATTGAGTGGTACAGGGGGGATGACGGAAGGATGACGTTTAGAGAAATGGAGGGTTCTGAGCAGAGGTGGCCATCCGGACTCGTGCTTCTGGCTCTCGGATTTCTGGGGCCCGAACAGGGACTTCTGGAACAGATGAAAATCCGTACCGACGAGCGCTCAAATGCCATGGCGGAGTACGGAAAGTACATGACGAACATTGAGGGAGTCTTCGCGGCGGGGGATTCGCGCAGGGGGCAAAGCCTTGTTGTGTGGGCGATAAACGAGGGAAGGGAAGCCGCCAGGGAATGCGACAGGTATCTTATGGGATCAACCGACCTTCCATGAACGCTCTCTGCACGCAACGAGGAGGAATTTTCAGGTGGGCTTTCCTGATCCGAAGGAACAATTAAAGGTAATAAAAAGAGGGACCGAGGCGATAATTCCCGAAGAGGAGCTTCTTTTGAAGCTTGAAGCTTCGGCAAAGAGCAATCGTCCCCTCAAGGTAAAGGCTGGATTTGATCCCACCTCTCCCGATTTGCATCTGGGCCACGGGATAATTCTCAAGAAACTTCGCGATTTTCAGGCTCTCGGTCATGAGGTTCTTTTCCTCATAGGGGATTTTACTGCCTATATAGGAGACCCCTCAGGGAGAAGCGAAACCCGTCCGTCAATATCAAGAGAGGAGATAGCTAAGAATTCAAGGACCTACGAGCGCCAGGTTTTCAAGGTTCTTGACAAGAAAAAGACCCAGGTTCTTTCAAACTCCCGCTGGCTCGGCGACCTCGGGTCAGAAGAGCTTCTCGGACTTACTTCTCTGGTTAACGTTTCGCGGATACTGGACCGCGACGATTTCTCAAAGAGGTACAAGGAGGGCGTGTCCATTTCTCTTAGGGAGTTCATATACCCGCTGGTTCAGGCTTACGACTCGGTGCAAATGCACTGCGACGTTGAGCTTGGCGGCACGGATCAGACCTTCAACATACTGCTGGGCAGAGATTTCCAGAGACATTACGGACAGCCTCCGCAGGTAGGAGTGTTTCTTCCGATACTTGAGGGAACCGATGGGGTAAAAAAGATGTCGAAGTCCCTTGAAAACTACATAGGTCTCGATGAATCTCCCCAAGATATATACGGAAAAATGATGTCGATTTCTGATGAGCTTATGTGGAGATATTATCTTCTTCTAAGCTCCCGCAATGAAAAAGAGATACGGAAGCTAAAAGCCCGTCATCCTATGGAAGCGAAAAAAGAGCTTGCCCTGGAAATTGTCTCATGGCTTCACGACTCGCAAAGCGCACTGGAGGCCGCTAGAGATTTTGAAACCAAGTTTTCAAAGAGATCTTTTCCCGAAGACGCAACGGAAAAGACTTATGTAGCCGGCTCCCGCAAGGTAGTTGACCTTGTTCTGGGAGTGTCCGATTCCGTCAGCACTAAAGGGGAGGCCAAAAGGCTCATATCCCAAGGAGGGCTTGTCATAGACGGGAATAAGTACACCGATCCGAATTCTGAGTTTCCCGAGAAAGCCGCTTTCGAGGTTAAGATCGGAAAAAAAGAGTTCCTGAAAGTCGTTATCAAGTAATCCGTCCCGTCTTTTGCTTTTTCCATGCAGTCTGATCATATAGAATCTGCATATACCGAAAGTGTGGAAGTAATTAGCTTTAGGACTTTCCAGCAGATATGTTTCTTGGCTTGTAATGACAGAGAACAAATCTGGCGAGATTCACACGGGAACCCGGGTGGGTCTCCGGCAGAGTATTGGCGAACTCGAAATATCGCAACGTCAAGCGGCATCGCTACTGATTCTGGCTTTTCTGGTGGTGGCAAGCTATCTCCCGGCCCTGTGGGCGGGATTTGTCTGGGATGACGAGATAATCAGAAGGATTGACGCTGTAAGGAGCTGGGGTGGAATCTGGGACCTCTGGTTTTCCCCCTCGGCGGTCTATCATGAATCTGGATCAGGAGAGGATCATTACTGGCCGCTTACCTACACCATATTCTGGCTTGAGCATAAGCTCTGGGGGTTTGCCCCTGCCGGCTACCACGCGGTGAATGTCCTGCTTCACTTCGTAAACACCGCGCTTCTCTGGCGCCTGCTTTTTCGCTTGAGGGTTCCCGGGGCTTTTTTTGCTGCGGCGATATTCGCCGTGCATCCCCTTCATGCAGAATCGGTTGCCTGGGTGATAGCGAGAAAGGATTTGCTGTCGGCTTTCTTTTACCTGACGGCGGTTTTAATGTGGTTTCGGTACACCGAGGCGCCGAACCTGCGCCTCTACGTTGCAGCGCTTTTGCTTTTTGTGGCCGGGATGCTTTGCAAGTCCATAGTGCTTACGCTTCCTGCGGGGCTCCTGATCCTGCAGTGGTGGCGCCACGGAAGCCTTACGCCGACTGATTTGCTGCGGACAATTCCTTTCTTTCTCGCCGGGTTTGCCATCGCGCTTGTAGATATGTCATTTTATGAGAGTAGAAGCATGTCCTTTGACTATTCGGTTGCGGAGCGGGTGCTTATAGCGGCTCACGCCCTCTGGTTTTACGTCGGCAAACTTGCGTGGCCGGTCGATCTGGCGGTGATGTATACGAACTGGGATGTGAGCGTGTCGGACCCTGCGGAGTGGGCATACGTGGTCGCGACTCTTGCTGTCGGAGGTTTTTTCTGGTTTTTGCGAGATCGAATTGGTTCGGGACCGTTTGCCTGCGGGGTTTTCTTTGCGCTCACCCTTTCCCCCGTTCTGGGTTTTTTCCCCTTTGGTTACATGAATATTTCTTTTGTCGCCGACCGCTACCAATACTTGGCGGGGGCCGGTGTGATCGTCCTTTTCGCAGGGACCGCATCCTGGAGCGCAGGCAGACTTTCTCATGCGAGGCAGGGAACGCTGAAGGCGGCTGCTTTGGCGCTGATTGTCCTGCTGGGGGCGACGACTTGGAGGCAGTCGGGCTTTTACAAGGACAATATTACCTTCTTCGGCCGTGCCGTGTCGGTCAATCCGGAATCTTGGGCGGCTCACCGTTACATGGCAGAGGCACTTGTCAGTTCAGGCAGATATGTGCAGGCGGAAAATCACTTCCATCGTTCCACGCAGTTAGACCAGACCCCGGCGGATAGTTTTCTCGGGTTAGCCTTGTTTTTGAGTGCCCTGCAGCGTTATGGAGAATCACTCGAAGCTTATCGCTTGGCCATTGAGGCCGATCCGGGTTTCGTTCAAGCTTACGTCGATATGGGAGACTTGCTTTTCCAGCTGGGAAAGTATGAAGAATCCATCGAGAACACGAACCGTGCTCTCTCGCTTCTCCCAGAGCATCCCCAACTGTACATCCTTCATTATCGCATGGGGGAGGCGGCACTCATGCTTAACCGTTTGGGTGAGGCGCGGAGGCACTACGAAAACGCCTTGCGGTCGAGATCCGATTTCAGGGAAGCTAAGGATCGATTGGCCGAGTTGCGCTCCGTCGGGGAACGTCGCTGAGCTGAGGCTAATTCCCTGGACGGTCTTGCGGGGACCGAACCAGTCGCGGCGGGGAAGAAGATGCTGGCCCCAGGCAGTTTTTGTGTCCGACCATGACTAAGGTTGCGGCAGTTTTGGTGTCGCGAAGTGAATTCCTCAGTTCTCCAGGGGAAGAGCTTGCAGATTCCACCGGTTAAGGATCGTTATCACTTCGTGAGAGCGAAGGTTATGGTGCATGAGTACGAGGATGGGAGGATGGCGGTAGTTTATGGACTTCCTGCCTTTTTTCAAGCGTTAAATTTATCGTGCTTTCAAGTTTGAAACGCAACAGGTGGATCAGTACCGAAGAATATCTGATTCGGTGTTTCGAAGCCGAGGCATTGTCTCGGTCCGTTGTTCAATTTGTCCATAACTCTGTTGGCATCTTCCTGGGTCAGTTTTCCGAAGTTCATTCCCTTCGGGAAGTACTGCCTTATGAGTCCGTTTGCGTTTTCTGCGCTTCTTGCGGCAGCGAAGGTGGGTGTGGAGATCCCCTCCACTCGTCTTGTCTTCCCTCACGCGCTTGCAGATGCTCTCGTGGCTTACGCCAATCCCCTCGTTTTTGGCAAGCTAGCAGCCCAGAGGTTTCTCCCTTCTTTATTCTCTTGTTCTCATCCCTGGTGTTTCTCCGCTTCGGCACCGACACTATCGTAGCGTCTGTTATCTGGCCTCCCATCGCCTTGTACCCGCGTTTTTTGAGATGACCGTCGAAATCCGCGAACAGCTCCTCTATAACTCCCGCCCGGGCGAGCTTGTCCCTGTAGAGCCATAGCGTCCTTGCGTCGGGAACCCTGTCTTTGAGCTCAAGACCAAGGAACCTCCCAAAAGACAGGCGGTCCAGTATCTGGTACTCGACCTGTTCGTCGGACAGATTGTAAAGAGCGCACAGAATTATCGTCTTGAACATCACTGTCTCGTCCCACGGCTTGCGCCCGGCGCTTGACCTGCGCTCCCTCTCGGGTTCT
>CAYSDX010000106.1:0-7386 GCA_964429945.1 uncultured Spirochaetia bacterium
GACTTTTTCGGGAAGGACCCGAGCAGGGGGATAAACCCCGACGAGGTGGTCGCCATGGGAGCCGCCATACAGGCGGGCGTGCTGGGAGGAGACGTGACCGACATGCTTCTTCTTGACGTTGTACCCCTTTCTCTCGGCATCGAGACCCTCGGAGGGGTCATGACCACAATTATCGAGAGAAACACGACTATTCCCACCAAGAAAAGCCAGATTTTCACCACGGCGGAGGACAACCAGAACTCGGTTGAGATCCACGTGCTGCAGGGAGAGCGACAGATGGCTGCCGATAACAGGACGCTTGCTAGGTTCATCCTGTCAGGCATTCCTGCGGCCGCAAGGGGCATTCCCCAGATAGAGGTTACTTTTGACACCGATGCCGACGGAATACTCCATGTTTCCGCGAAGGACAACGCAACCCAGAAAGAACAGAAGGTAAAGGTCGAGGCCTCAAGTGGGCTAAGCAGCGACGAGATCGACTCTATGGTCGAGGAAGCCGAGAAGATGTCCGAGAAGGACAAGGAGAAAAGCGAGCAGGTTCAGAAGAGAAACCAGCTTGATGAGCTTGTCTACAGGACCGACAAGAGCTTCCAGGAACTTGGCGACGGTCTCTCTGAGGATGAAAAAAAGGAGCTTGAGCAGGCGCTTGAAGAAGGGAGGGGAGCACTCAAGTCGGATGACCTAGGCAAAATCGATCTTGCGACGGAGAAGATAACCGCCGTCTCTCACAAGCTAGCGGAGCTTATGTACAAGAAACAGCAGGAAGAAGCTGCTGCGCAGGGTGCCGGGGAGGGTGGACAAGAAGATTCTGCATCTGGGCAGGGAAATTCCCCCTCGGGCGATGATGTTATAGACGCCGAGTTTACCGAGCAAAAGTAATCATGCGGGGTTGCGAGTTCCACTTGGTTTCCCACGGGGAACGTTTCGCCAACCAAGAAAAGGGAGGGGTTATATAGGGAAGTTGGCAAGGTTCTGTTTACACATTGGCATTACTTGCAGAAAGTGTGAAAATTCCTTTTTAGCTTCTTGCAATTTCGGGGGACGTAATCGAATCGAAGAAATATCTTAATCATCATTATTGACCTAGGGTTCAGCATGTTTAACCCCTGATTGCCAATCTCCGGCAAGAAGTTCCCAGTCTACCTTGCGAGAAACGGGTTTGCCGTCCTCATCCTTACCTACCCATACACCCCAGAAATCTGGATCGTCAGAGCGAGGTTGCTGTATCTTGGGTAGATCGTTCATTCTAACCAGAACAGGCAACTCCGACGCCCATCCAAGCAGAATTGCATTCTGGGATGGTAACGAAGGCAACTCACGCAGAAGACCTCGAAGGTTATCCGGCACAAGACGGTGTACTAGTTCTTGGTCACGGTCGTTGCTGATCCGGTGGAGAAGAAATGTATTGCATTGAGATAACACCGTGGGAGAAAGTTCGGAAGGTCGCTGAGACGACAGAACAAGACCTAGCCCGAACTTTCGTCCTTCGCGGGCAATGCGCTCAAAAACTTGACAACAAACAGTTGCCGCATCCTGATTGTCGGTGTCTTCCTTGTAGCGTTTAATAAATGTATGTGCCTCTTCCATCACCATGACGGTTGGCAGTGTAACACCGTTCATCTTAACGTAACGCTGTAGTGCCTCAAAAACCATGCGAGCAATAACAGCTGTAACAACGTGAACCACTTCTGTAGGAACAAGAGACAAATCAATTACCGAAACGCAGCCTTGCTCAGCACTATCGCTTCCGATGTAATTGCCTAACCAATTTTCAAGGGTGATACCGT
Source organism: uncultured Spirochaetia bacterium (assembly GCA_964429945.1). Lineage (GTDB taxonomy): Bacteria > Desulfobacterota_D > UBA1144 > Nemesobacterales > Nemesobacteraceae > Nemesobacter. The sequence continues at coordinate 1,785 of CAYSDX010000106.1, forward strand.
CGGTATCGGCAATAACAGCCCTCATTCTGGAATCCGAGAGAAACGTCCGCATTCGAGCGACGAGGAAGTCTAGGTACTGACTGACATTTTCTTGCTCGGCAAGGATCTCAAGATGATCCGCAAGGTCTGTCCCATTAAATCGTATTGGCACATCTTCATCTGCCCCTTCCTGATAGACTATGCCTCCTAGCTGATTTACGGATGTTCGCAGAGCTTCTAAGATTTGATTAACCTGACTTTCTTTGAAGGCACGGTAATACTCGACGGTTTCACCAGTCTCCTCTTTAACGAAAGTCTTAAAAGTAGATTTAAGTGCAACTTTTATGGCTTGGACGATTAAATTGAGTCCGAGATCAGAGAATTCTTGATGTTTATTTTTCAGATCGTCTGCAATAGCATCCAGATAAAAGCCAAATTTAGTTGCTTCCGTCTGGATTGCACTTGAGCGTATGTCACTCTGTATAGAAATTATTCTGGACGAAAGATACCTACGTAGTCTTAGCTTTTTTTCCTCTAGTGTAAGTTCGCTGACATTGGTTCGCCCCGCTTTGATCTCGCGCAGAGCTCGTCTGAGCAATGGTCGCTGGGTTCTTGCGCTTGCATGGGTAAACGAACTCCACTCTGCACTATTCCAGAACCAGAGTGGCACTTTCAATGCAGTTTCACCTTCAACTGGGTTTACTTTGAAAATCCGTGCCTTGATCGAGTCGTCTTCGCTACTGAATGCTCTCGAGTATTCGCCGTTCGGATCAAGAACAATGAACCGAGCGTTGGGTTGACCTTCAGAGTGTATCCGTTGAGCTTCCTCAAGACTCCACCGAATTAAACCAGCAACGGAGCAGGACTTACCACTTCCTGTATTTCCAAGGACAGCAAGATGACGTCCGAACAAGCGATTTGGATCAACACAAATCTCTGCATCACTGGCAAGTGGACTTGATCCGATCTTTACGCGACGGTATTCGCCTGACTCCACGATCGATTGGAGTTGGTTTTCAGTTGGTAATATTACTGCCGCCCCTACTGACGGCAATGAGTTTACCCCTCGCGTGAAGATATATTTTCCATCTTTCCATCGTGTTCGTAGTGTACCGAGGAGGTTAAGCTTTAAACTACGAAGCGGATAGGGTAGGTCTACAAGTCCGAAGTCCCGCATTCCATGCCGCTTCGGGAATGCTGACCGTTCGACCGTTAGCCATTCAATCTGGCCAACTAGAAAAGCTTCATCAACGGATACTAAGAGGTAATTATTAACCCTAGGGAATGGCCTAGGTCTACCTGTGTTCAGAGCGACTGACTCGGGTGCCTGAATGTCAATAGCAACTTTGATTTCGTCCGGAGATACAAAATCCACCGTTCCAATGCGTAGGCTGCTTACCTGTTCGAAAGGAACTTGGCTCATGCCTCCACACCTCCATTGCCTGTAGGTGAATCCTCCGTTTTTTCGTTGTCACCTTGCTCGGTACTCAACCGGGCTTTAATTAATTCTGCCATGCGGAAGGTTGTACGATCTATCGCAGGCTTCGGTAAGTAGTTGTCAACAAGGGGTTGTAGGTCACCGAGATGGTTGCCGATCAAGAGCGTGACCTGTGCATGCCTACCCAATCGATTATATGTGCGCATGATACGGCCCAAGGGGTCATCATAGGAGATGATTACCAAGTGTGCAGACGGAATTGTGAGCATGTCTTCTATAATCCTATTTATGTGCTCATCACCAAAGCTGTATCCATAACAAACTACAGTGCTGTTTGGTCGGCAGATAGATGCGGCGAAGTCACGAAATAACTCGACATAGGGATAATATGCCGTTTCCCGGTCCTTGGCTGCGTTGGGATAGACCATGAGGCGTCTCGCATCAGGATCTGCTAAACCGAGAGAAGACAGAAAGGGCATAATATTTGTGGCACCGAAAGGCAAACCGACCCGACGGATAGCATCACCGAAATCGAACCAGTCTACTGAACCGTGTAGTTTGGTGAAGCGCGCTACACCCTCAAGATAGCGGGGTTCGCCACGAATACCAGGTGGATTATAGTGGAGATCCACATCCAACCGTGAGGCACGGAAAACTGGTGCCAGTGTTCCTACAAATCGGTCGATAATTCTTAACCCTGCAGTATCTGTACCCAGCTCTATATAACGGTCGTAGTTCGTTGTAAAAAGTTGTAACCGTTCACGGGTGCCTGAACGACTAGCAAAACTCATTAGAAAGCTGACAAGATAGTTAAAAGCCAACTCGCGTTTCTCAATATCCGCCGAGGTAAGACCTCGTTCAGCTTCCAAAATAGAGTTTGCAAATGACTGGAGTGCTTCGGTCAAATTGGCTCGCAAAGCTGACACTTGTTCGTGTTCCACGGCACCTTCTGATTTTGTTGACGCAATGATTTCCAACCCTCTTAATAATTCGGTCGCTACACGGATTTGATCTTCAAAGTTTCCTTCTTGACGTCCCGCTGCCTTGGCTGTGCGGCTCACTTCTTTTGTGATTTCATCGTTTAGATTTTTGAAGGTGATGGAGGGCATACTTGGAAGAGGGGTGCCCGTTGCTAGCTTGTGAACAGCATGTGTTAGTCCCGAACCAACCAGAAGAGACAAATGCTCGGATTGCACCAACGCTGTTAGCCATGGCTCAATTCGATGCCGTAGCTTCTCTGGACCAATCTCATCATCCGCTTTTACCCAAGTGCAATTTGATGATTCAGAAAGTTTAAACAAATTTGGTTTACCTGTATTTTTAAAGAATACGGGAGTTGCGTCCTCCCTACATTTAATAATCTGTTTCGCCATTGGCTGAACCTCTCAACTCAATTAATATGTCATATAGTCTTCTGCATCCAAGACTCAAGAAAAAACTTATGTTGCCCTTCAAGAATTGAGTCCCTCGTAGCGCTTAACGATTGCCTTGGCGGCCTCGTCAAGACCTGGGAAAAGGACTTCACGTGTTATATTCAGAAATTTTAATTCATCTAAAATTTTATCTTTGCTATCAGCAGGTACAGTCATTCTGTAATGATGGTACACCGGTGTATTTTTGTTTGATTTTAGAATTTCATCTGTTTCAAACCGCCCATGGAACCCGGAAATCAGGAAAGCACCGGATTGTACCCTGATTCGTTCAAACGACTGCTGAGGTTCTACAACGAAAACACGGAAAAAATCTCTTATATCAATTCGTTCTTTGAAGTGTGGTTTTTCCTGCCGGATGTAATGATAAAGGCGGTCCATAATATGGAAATATTTATTTGTGCGGTCGAGAATAAGCTCTTCTATGGAGGGAGTTTCGCCAAGTCTTACCAGTTTACCCATTAGTCTGTCTTGCTCAGAGCGCGGAAGCTTCGCCAAATTCGTAACAACGCTGACCGCGTCGCTGTCAAATGTCTTTACAATACTTTTCGGTACCACGAAGACATGCAATATACCGTTACAAAATAATATTTTGCCACTTGAATCTGAAGGATGTTCACAAGCGTGGAACAATGCCACAAGAGGGTTTCGTGTAATGTCAAGGAGCCGGGTTTTAAGTCCATGATGTTGCGCTATAACCCACTGTGAAAGAGCCGAGGTTGCTCCAATGAAATCCTCTGGTCTTCGTGACATCAAATCAAGTAGCATCTCGCCTTCCTTGTTGCGTAAGACAGCTTTTCCTTTTCGCATTATATAGGGACTAAGTTTCCAAGAATTGTTGCCTTCTCCACGGAAATAAAATACGTAATCGTCATTGAAATAAGTTCCCTTCAAATTGTTTTTGTAATGATCCTCAAGAGATTGACGGACAATTGCCAAGTCTCCAATTTCCCTAACTTCTTCTAGGGAATCAAAGGGGGCCGCTACCGGGCCTTGCGGGTCAGGAAAGAGAATGGATGTCCATGGTTGCGTATTAGTAAAATCCGCACCACTTAGAATTGCTTTTCTGAGGTCAGCACCATCAAGCTTTGCTCTAGCAAGCTGGGCACGAGTAAGATCAGCATAGGTAAGTTTAGCACCCCTTAGGTCCACATTGTTAAGGTATGCATCGGTAAGATTGGCACCGTCAAGTTTCGCGCTTCTAAGGTCACTATTCCAAAGCTCGGCTTTTTCAAACTGAGCCTGTGCCAAGTTAGCATCCCTGAGACTAAAGTGTCGTAGTTGGGCATTTTGAAAAAGTCCGCCCCTTAGATCGATACCGTCAAGGACAAGAAGTTTAGTAGAAAACCTCCCCTCCTTGGTCTTACAGGCTGATTCTTCAAGTCCAGAAGTAAGATTTGCTCCAATGAAATTAGGCCGAAAAAAAATGGAATTAGGAAAGGATTCTTGTTGTTGGCGTCTGGTATTCCAAGAATTAACACCTTCCCGAAGCCATTCCATGTGTTTTGGGTCAGCCATGAAATTCTTTGCGCATCTGATCAAAGCCTATTTGAGAGGTAACTTATAAAACGGGCTTATGAGCTCTTTAGTTATCTTAATATTCTACGTGAATTTGACCCCAAAACATAGTAAAGAAAAAGGCCAAGCCGCAATAATATTGGGACAAGGCAAAAGAAGAAATGGGGAACATAAGGAGCTTTTCCTTTTCCAAAATATTACTGTAGATATTGTTCCATCTAGCTACATAGCAATAGTTTTCTGCCTAAGGTTCGCAACTCAATTAGTAATTTCGAATTAAGTTGCTCCCTAGGGCGTCACAGCGAGTATCATTCTTCCTTGCGTTCATATTGTTAATGACCATAAAAGATAGTGACGAAATAGTTTCGCGGGAGTGGTGATATTTTTTCCCCTGCGGTTAAAATGCTTTTCCGAATCCGGGCTTCCGCTCCGGGTCCAAAGCACCTTTTTGAGCGTTTGAGGCCGGATTCTCGATTGCAAGGACAACATGGTTTTTCCATGTTGAAAGTTCCTCCGTGGCCCCGCTTCGCCGCGTTTTGCATGGACAATGGAAGAAGATCCTCAAATATCGGAAGAAGAAGCCGAAGACCGGGAGTGGATCGAATCGCTTGAATACGTGATTGAAAACTCCGGGCGCGAGAGGGCAGCCGAACTGCTGAGAAAACTCCGGATATACTCCCAGAAAAAAGGCGTCAAGATTCCCTACGCCGCAAACACTCCTTACGTGAACACCATTTCCTTGGAGGACCAGCCCCCTTACCCCGGCAACTATGAAATAGAGCGCAACATAAGAAGCATAATAAGGTGGAACGCCATGGCCATGGTCGTGCGCGCGAACAGGATAAGCGACGGCATCGGCGGACATATCTCGACCTACGCCTCGGCCGCGACGCTCTACGAGATAGGTTTCCACCATTTCTTCAGGGCAGGCGACGAGAACCGGGAAGGGGACATGATCTACTTTCAGGGACATGCCTCGCCGGGCATATACGCAAGGGCGTTTCTTGAAGGCGCGGTCTCAATCGAGCAGATGCGCAATTTCAGAAGGGAACTGAGCGGAGACGGCCTCTCCTCCTATCCGCACCCCTGGCTCATGCCGGGCTTCTGGGAGTTCCCGACGGTCTCGATGGGACTCTCTCCCATAATGGCGATTTACCAGGCCCGTTTCAACAGGTACCTAGAGGACAGGGGCCTAAAGCCCCGCACCGACGCCAAGGTGTGGGCCTTTATCGGGGAC